>PHCU01000196.1 GCA_002842345.1 Betaproteobacteria bacterium HGW-Betaproteobacteria-12
CTGTTCCATCGTCTTTTCCTTGAATCAGCCGGCCAGGAAATGGCCGACCAGATGGTTGAAATCGGCGCTGTGCTCGATCTGCACCCAGTGGCCGCAGCGCCCGAAGACGTGCAGTTGCGAGTCGTCGATCCAGCGGTTCAGGGTCAGCGAATTGCTCAGCGGAATGACCCGGTCGTCGCGGCCGTGGATGATCAGCGTCCGCTGTTTGATCGCCCGGATGTCGGCCTCGCTGCTGGCCATGGCATCGACCCAGCGCTGGCGCGGGGCCGGGAACATGGCGGCGAAGGACTCCTGGAAGCCGGGGCGGAGGCTCGCCTGATAGCGCAGCTCGGCCAGTTCGTCGGTGACCAGGCTGCGGTCGTGGGCGAAGATGTCGAGCAGGCCGCGCATCGCCGGCAGCGACGGCTCATAACCCCAGACGGCATCGAGTTCCGGCGTGATGGCGAAGGGCACACCGACGCTGCCCATCAGCACCAGCCGGCGCACCCGCCGCGGATGACGGATGGCCAGCGCCAGCGCGATGGCGCCGCCGAAGGAATTACCGATCAGGTCGGTCTGTTCGATGCCGAGCGCGTCGAGCAGGCCGACGGCGTGCGCCACCCAGGCGTCGATGCCGTAGGCGACCCCGGCCGGCCGCTCGCTATAGCCGAAGCCGAGCATATCCGGCGCAATCGCCCGGCAGCGCTTGCCCAGCTCCGGCAGCACCAGCCGCCAGTTGGCCCAGGCGGTGACGCCCGGCCCGGAACCGTGGATCAGCAGCACCGGCGCCCCGCTACCGACATCGTGGTAGTTGGTGCTGATGCCGCCGGCGACGATCTGGCGGCCGATTTCGGGAGAGGTTGCAGTCATGCGTCCGTCGCCTTACAGCTTGATGCAGACATTCTTGAGTTCGGTGTAGAACTCGAGCGAATGCACGCCACCCTCGCGGCCGATGCCGGACTGCTTGGCGCCGCCGAACGGGGTGCGCAGGTCGCGCAGGAACCAGCTGTTGACCCAGACCAGACCAGCTTCGATCCTGCCGGCAACGCGGTGGGCGCGATTGACGTCCTGGGTGAACACCGAGGCGGCCAGGCCGTAGGTCGTGTTGTTGGCGCGCCTGATGACTTCCTCTTCGCTATCGAAGGGCATCACCGTCGTGCACGGTCCGAAAATCTCCTCGCGGACCACGGCGGCGTTCTCATCGAGACCGGTCCAGATGGTCGGCTGTACCCAGGCGCCATTGGCCAGTTCGCCCGGCATCTCCGGGATGCCGCCGCCGGTGACCACCGTGGCGCCCTCCTCGACCGCCTTCTTGTAATAGGACAGCACCTTGTCGCGGTGTTCCTGGCTGACCAGCGGGCCCATGTTGGCCGACGGGTCGCCCGGCACGCCGAGCTTCAGCTTTTCGGCGCCGGCCTTCAGCGCGGCGACGAAAGTGTCGAAGAACGGGCGCTCGACATAGACGCGCTCGGTGCCCAGGCAGACCTGGCCGCAATTGGAGAAGCAGGAACGGATGGTGGCCTCGACGGCGACTTCGAGATTGGCGTCGGCGAAGACGATGGCCGGGTTCTTGCCGCCCATTTCCAGCGACACCGGCCGGGCGCCGTCGGCGGCGGCCTTCATGATCGCGGCGCCGGTGCGCGTCTCGCCGGTGAAGGTGATGGCATTGACGTTCTGGTTGGTGGTGAGGAATTCGCCGGCCGAGTTCGGGCCGAAGCCATGCACGACGTTGTAGACGCCCTTGGGCACGCCGCAGGCATTCATCACCTCGCCGAGCAGCGTCGCCGTGGACGGCGTTTCTTCCGACGGCTTGACGACGACGGCGTTGCCGCAGGCCAGCGCCGGGCCGACCTTCCAGGTCATCAGCAGCAGCGGCAGGTTCCACGGGCAGACGACGCCGACCACGCCGACCGGCCGGCGCATGGCGTAATTGATGGCGCCCTTGCCGTCCGGCGTCGCCATTTCGAAGAACTCGGTCGGCGCGTTCTTGATCACGTCGGCGAAGATCTTGAAGTTGGCGGCACCGCGCGGGATGTCGATATGCGACGCGAGGCTCTTCGGCTTGCCGGTATCGGCGCATTCGGCGTCGAGGAATTCGTCGAAGCGGCGGGTGATCTCGTCGGCCACCTTGTTCAGGATGTCGGTGCGCTCGACCACCGTCATCCGGCCCCACGGGCCCGCCAGCGCGGCATGCGCGGCGTGGACGGCGGCGTCGACTTCGGCCTTGCCGGCCTCGTGCACCATGCCGATGACGCTGTTGTCGAGCGGCGTGCGCTTCTCGAACTGCTTGCCGGTGGCGACGAACTCGCCATTAATGAAATTCAGGATCTGTTTCATGCTGTCCTCTGTTGGTTGCTTGTTGTCAGGCCAGGCCAATGGCCGTCAGCCCAGCCCTGGCACATTCTTCGTCCTCTGCTTCCGAGGCACCGGAAACCCCGATGCCGCCGAGCCACTCGCCGCCTTCGCCGGGTAGCGGCAGGCCGCCGCCGAAGACGATCAGGCGCGGCTGGCTGGAAAAGCCGAACTTCATTCCGTCGTCGTGGCCGATCGCCCCCATCCAGGCCTTGGTCGGAAAGCCGAAACTGGCCGAGGTGTAGGCCTTGTCGATGGCAATCTGGATCGAGTGGATGAAGGCCCCCGGCTGGCGCAGGAAAGCCATCAGGTTGCCGCCGCGATCGACGACGGCGACGTTGATCCGCCAGCCGCGGCCGGCGGCATGCGCCACCGCCGCGCTGCAGGCGGCCGCGGCCGCCGCGGCGGTGATGCCGGGAAGGCTGGCGGCGACCTGCATCAGCTGACCACGCTCAGGAAGCGGTCGTTGAGCTTGCGATCGTGGTAGAAGATCGCCGCCCCGACTTCGTCCATCGTCCACTTGATCGGCTTCTGATCCGGGTAGCACTGGTAGCCGCCGCAGAAAGTCTCGAAGCGGTTGCCGGAGGGATCGAAGGCATAGATCGTCGTGCCGCGCGTGACGCCGTGGCGGGTCGGGCCGATGTCGATGGCGACGCGGTTCATCGACATCAGGTCGGCGGCACGCAGCACCTTTTCCCAGCTGTCCAGCATGAACGCGACATGGTGTAGCTTGCCCGGCTCGGCATGGCGGACGAAGGCGATGTCGTGCGCCTTGATCGACGTGGACAACCAGATGGCCAGGTCGGTCTTGCCGTCTTCGAGCTGGATATGCTCGACCAGGTAGAAACCGAGCACATCGGTGAAGATGGCCTGGGCCTTCTCGATGTCCGGCCCGTAGAGCAGGCAGTGGTCGAGGCGGATCGGGGCGATGCCCTTTTCGGCGGCGGCCGTCCAGGCTTCCGGATTGACTTCGCCCATGGCGTTGCCGACCGCCGTCTTGTGCGCATAGAGCTCGATGTCGTGGCCGGTGGGCAGCGTGAAGCGCACGCGCTCGCCGGTTTCCAGCAGATCGCCGGCCTCGATGCGACGGGTGGCGACGCCGTAGGCCTTGAGATCCTGCTCCAGCTTGGCCAGCGTCGCCGCGCTATCGACCTTGAAGGCAAAGAAGTCGATGCCGGCCGAATCGGCCTGACGCAGGATCACGCTGTGATGATCGCGCTCGTCCCAGGCCTTGAAATAGGCGCGGCCCTGGGGGTCGCGGCCCATGTCCTGCAGGCCGAGAACGTTCGCGTAGAAGTCGATGCTTTCCGCCAGATCGAGCACCTTCAGCTGAATGTGCCCCGGGCGAAGTACGCCAGTCATTGCCATGGTTTGTCTCCTTTTGTGTGATGACTGCAAAAATCTATGCAATCGATTTACTGTTACGATATTTACGATCAATCTCGGTGTCAACATATTTTCTCGAGATTTTTAAATTTCCCCGAAAATCCCTGTTCTCGGGGTAGAATTTTTCAACCCAACTCGTCAATCAAACATCATGAATATCAGCGCCTCGGCCGAGGGCTTGTCGGCCGAACCCAAGACCCTCGTCGAATCCGCCTATCGCGCGCTGCGCCGGGACATCATCGAAGGCGCCCTGGCGCCGGGCGAGAAGCTCCGCGTCGAGCACCTCAAGGACAACTACGGCGTCGGTGCCGGCACCCTGCGCGAGGCGCTGTCGCTGCTCATCTCCGACGCCCTGGTGGTCAGCCAGGGACAGCGCGGCTTCCGCGTGGCGCCGGTATCGCTCGAGGATTTCGAGGACATCACCCGGACCCGCGTCATGCTCGAATGCGAGGCCCTGCGCCAGTCGATCGCCATCGGCGACGACGCCTGGGAAGCCGACCTGGTGGCCGCCTTCCACCGCCTGACCAAGGCCGAGGAAAAGCGCATCGGCAGCGAAGTCCGCGAGGAATGGGAAGAGCGCAACCGGATCTTCCACGAGGTGCTTATCGCCGCCTGCCCGTCGCGCTGGCTCAAGCACTTCCTCTCCATCCTCTACCAGCAGGCCGAACGCTACCGGCGCCTGTCGCTGTACCTGCAGCCGATTCCGCGCGACATCCATGTCGAGCACGAAGCCCTGCTGCAGGCCGCCATCAGCCGCGACGCCGACAAGGCCGCCGCCATCCTGGCCGAGCACATCCTGCTCACCTTCCGCTCGGTCCAGGCGATCCCGGCCGAACAACTGAACAAGTGACGTCTGCCGAGGCCGCCCGCCGCTAACCGGCGACGGAAACGGCCGACGCCGCCGGCTGCAGCCCGCAGACGCTCTTCGCCATCTTGCCGAGCACGCGCAGCGTGATATCGCTGGTCGGCCGCACCCGGCAGGCCAGCACCCGGCCCGCCGCCTCCTCCTCGACGCTGACGTAGTCGCGGCTCATCACCCGCTTGGCGTAGCTGCCCGAGGTAATTTCCACCTTGCAGACGCCGCAGCCACCGCCCCGGCAACCGACCGGAATGCCCTTCCTGCCCAGGCGCTCCATGCCGGCGAGCAACGATTCGCCGGGCGAACAGCGATAGCTTTCGCCGGTTTCCTCGATCAGCACGTTGAAATAGATCATCGCCGCGCCCTCGCCGCTCAGATGTTCTTGAACAGCGGACTCTTCAGTTGCTGCGAGGCATCGGCGGCGGAGAAGAATTTCTCCATATAGATGTCGCGCTCGAACAGCCGCCCCTGGATCAGCGTCGTGATGCAGGCTTCGATCATCGCCGGCGGGCCGCACAGGTAAGCCTTGTGGCCGCGGAAGTCGTTGGCGAAGTGGGCCTTGGCGGCCTCATGGACGAAGCCGCGGCCACCGCTCCAGTCGGAAGCGGCCGGTTCGTCGGAGAGCGCCGGGACGTAGGTGAAGTTGGGATGCTTCTCGGCGAGCGCCCGGAATTCGGCGTCGTAATACAGCTCGGCGCGGCTGCGCTGGCCATAGACGAGGGTCATCGGCAGGCTGCAGCCGTCGCTGAGCAGATCCTCGATCATCGATTTCGGACTGGACAGGCCGGAGCCGCCGGCCATGAAGACCATCGGCAGATTGGCCGACTTCTTGACGAAGAAACGCCCGTACGGCCCGCTCAGCTTCAGCCGGTCACCGACCTTCAGCTGTTCGTGCAGCCAGGTGGTGACCTGGCCGCCCGGCACGATGCGGACATTGAGTTCGACGACGTCGTCGGTCTGCGGCGCGTTGGCCAGCGAGAAGGCGCGCGACTGGCCGCCCAGGGCATCGACGGCGAGATTGACGTACTGGCCGGCCTGGAATTGCATCGGCCGGTCGAGTTTCAGCCAGATGCCGCGGATGGTCGGCGTCAGCGCCTCGATCCTCAGCACCTCGCCCTCGTAGTCCTCAACGGCCAGGTTCAGCGAGTCGGGATCGTCCTCGATCTCGGCTTCGATCACCACGTCCGATTCGAGGCGGGCGCAGCAGGCCAGGCACTTGCCCTCCTCGCGCTCGAAGTCCATCAGGGCGAAGGTCGAA
>PHCU01000039.1 GCA_002842345.1 Betaproteobacteria bacterium HGW-Betaproteobacteria-12
TCTCACCGACTCGCTGACCCAGCTCAGCAACGCCCGCCAGTTCAACCTGACGCTCGACCAGGAACTGGAACGTTCGGCGCGTTATCGTCGGCCGCTGACCTTGCTCATCGTTGACGTGGACAACTTCAAGCAGGTCAACGATACCTGGGGCCATGCCGAAGGCGACCGCGTGCTGCGCACCCTGGCCGGCATCATCCAGTCCTGCCTGCGGCAGACGGACACTGCCTATCGCTATGGCGGCGAGGAATTCGCCATCCTGATGCCGGAGACCGATGCCGCGGCAGGCGTCAGATTTGGCGATCGCCTGCGCCATTGTTTTACGGCAAGCCCGCCGATACTTTCCTGCGGCACGGTGCTGAAGGTCAGCATCAGCATCGGGGTGACGGAATACAGCCCTGGCGATGATGCGCACAGCCTGTTCTGCCGGGCCGACGACGGCATGTACCAAGCCAAACGCCTTGGCAAGAACCGCGTCGTGGTGGTCGAACCGCCGAGCGGTCCGTAGCGGCCTGGCCTTCCAGATGGCCGGGCGCGCTAGCTGCCGGCTGGCTTAAAACCTGAGGTTCCCGGTGCCGAAGAGGCCGATCAGGCCGATCACGATCAGGTACACGGCGACGATGTAGTTGAGCAGGCGCGGCACGACCAGAATGAGGATCCCCGCGATCAGCGAAACGATGGGAGCGAGACTGAGGGAAATATTCATTGGGATACCTTTTTCTCGGTTGTGTCTTACCGGGGCGTAGGGAAAGTCGCACCCGATGTACGGTCGAACATACACCCGGATCGGAGCGTGCTCGGTACGCTCCCGCACAGAGTCAAGCTGCTGAGCAGTTGAAAAGAGGCAGGGCTTCTAGCGCACGAGGGGCAGCGCGCCCGTAATTGCATCGATCGCCTGGGCGCTGGATGGCCCGATGCCCAGGCACGTCGCCGTGCCAGCGGGCACGACTGTTCGACCCGCATCTTCGATGAGCGCCACGGGAAGATGAGCCGACCTTGCACGGCGCTGCAGTTCAAGCATCTGAGCAAGCGATGGGCAGGCAAATACGACCTTTGGCATGCCTTCGTTCATCCACTCTTGGCGAGCGCCAGGGCCGGCTGCGAGAAACGAAGCCAATGATGCGTGCGCGACTTGCGCCGCCAGCTTGCCGCGCGGAAGCCGCAGCTCTTCGTTGACCACGATGACCTGTTTCGTCGGCATGGGAGAACAATGGGTTTAGCCACCCGGCTGCCCCGGCCACGACTTAGCCGGGAATCTCCGGCTCGACCAGCGTCGCCAGCTGGGCCAGGGATTCCTGCCAGCCGAGATAGCACATCTCGACCGGAATGACCTCGGGTATCCCTTCCTGGACGATGTTCAACTCGGTGCCGCAGACCACCTGGCTCAGGCTGACCGTCACCCGCATCTCGCCGGGCAGGTTCGGATCGTCGAACTTGTCCGTGTAGCGAAGCCGCTCATTGGGCACGAGTTCGAGATATTCGCCGCCGAAGGAATGGCTGTTGCCTGTCGTGAAGTTGGTGAACGACATCCGGAAGCCGCCGCCGACACTGGCCTCCAGGTGGTGCACCTGGCAGGTGAAACCGTAGGGCGGCAACCACTTGGCCATGGCATCGGCGGTGACGAACGCTCGATAGACGCGCTCGGGCGGAGCGCGCAGAACCCGATGCAGCTGTACTTTTCCGGTAGACATGGATGGTTCTCCTTTTAGGAAACGGGTCGGTTCGACATGAAATCCGGCGTTCCGATCCCGGCAGTTCGGGCGCTCTGCCCGGCGGTCAGCCGGCCTGGCGGATCTGCACCATGTCCTGGTGCGGTGGCGCGCCGAACATCCGGCGGTACTCGCGGTTGAACTGTGACGGGCTTTCGTAGCCGACGCGGTGGCTGGCGGTGGCGGCGTCGATCTGGTCGACCAGCATCAGGCGGCGGGCTTCCTGCAGGCGCAGGGTCTTCTGGTATTGCAGCGGGCTCATCGAGGTCAGCGCCTTGAAGTGCTGGTGCAGCGAGGCCCGGCTCATGGTGACGGTGGCGGCCAGTTCGTCGATGGCCATCGGCCGCTTGAAGTTTTCATTGACCCAGTGGATGGCGCGGGCGACCCGGTGCGTCTGGCTGCCCTTGATGGCGACGTCTCGCAGGCGGCCGCCCTGGTCGCCGGCGAGCAGGTGGTAGAGCAGTTCCTGCTCGATCAGCGGTGCCAGCACGGCGATGTGCTCGGGGTTGTCCACCAGGCGCGCCAGGCGCAGCAGGGCCTCGCTGATGGACGGGCTCAGAACGCCGACCCCGAGGCCACGCACGCTGCCGGCCGACGACGGCCGGGCCGGCGGCATCTTCTGCATCAACTCGGAAATCTTCAGCGGATCGAGTTCGAGGCCCAGACTCAGATAGGGCTTGTCCG
Organism: Betaproteobacteria bacterium HGW-Betaproteobacteria-12; assembly: GCA_002842345.1. Taxonomy (GTDB): domain Bacteria; phylum Pseudomonadota; class Gammaproteobacteria; order Burkholderiales; family Rhodocyclaceae; genus Azonexus. Next base: position 2,391 of record PHCU01000039.1, read on the forward strand.
GCGTGGCGTCGATCACCTGCCCGATCAGCGGCAGGCCGACCGAGGTGATCAGGTAATGGCTGGCGTCGTAGACATAGGTTTCATCGGCCAGCGAGATGCGCTTGGCGCCCTGGGCGGCGGTGAGGAATATCGACTTGACCACTGAACAGACCGGGGCATTGGGCGAGGACATGCGGAAGAAGACCAGGCCCGGCACCGGCGTGGCGAACAAGCCGTCTTCCGGGCAGTGCCGGGTGATCAGCGCGGCCAGTTCGGCGGAGGTGGAAGCATTCTCGGTCATGGGTTCAGGGGCGGTTTGTCGACGCTGTCAGCTTAGCCGATCGGCCGGCGGCGGGTGCCGATCTCCGATCGATCTTTGGACGATCAGGCAATAAATGCGGAGGAACCTGCTACCGGCGGACGGCACTTGCCGCGGAGACTGCGGTCCTAGTCCCATACCCCATCCACCCCGCCCGGAGGAGTTCGCCCATGATCCAACTCAATATCAACGGCCAGTCGCATCAGGTCGATGTGGCACCGGATACGCCCCTGCTGTGGGTGCTACGCGACACGCTGCAGCTGACCGGCACCAAGTACGGCTGCGGCCAGGCGCTGTGCGGTGCCTGCACGGTGCATCTCGACGGCGCGCCGGTGCGCTCCTGTTCGCTGCCGGTGTCGGCCGCCGCCAACGGCAAGATCAGCACCATCGAGGCGATCGACCAGGAACGTGTCGGCAAGGTCGTGCAGGAAGCCTGGCGCAAGCTCGACGTGGTGCAGTGCGGCTACTGCCAGTCGGGCCAGATGATGAGCGCCGTCGCCCTGCTCAGCCAGAACAGGAAGCCCAGCGATGCCGACATCGACAGCGCCATGGCCGGCAACCTGTGCCGCTGCGCCACCTACCAGCGCGTCCGCGCCGCCATCCACGAAGCCGCCAAAGAGCTGGCCTAGGAGCAGACCATGAGCGATATCGTCATTGAAAACCTGAGCCGCCGCCGCTTCCTGCAAGGGAGTGCCGGTCTGACCCTCGGCTTTTGCCTGCCGGGACTGGCCGCCGCTGCGGCGAAGACCGGTAAGGCCGCCGCGGCCGCCTTCGAACCGAACGCCTTCCTGCGCATCGGCACCGACAACAGCGTCACGGTCATCGCCAAGCATCTGGAGATGGGCCAGGGCACCCATACCGGCCTGGCCACCATCGTCGCCGAGGAACTCGACGCCGACTGGCAGACGGTCCAGGTCGAAGGTGCCCCGGCCGATGCCAAGCGTTACAACAACCTGGCCTGGGGACCGGCGCAGGGGACCGGCGGCAGTTCGGCGATTGCCAACTCCTGGACGCAGTTGCGCCAGGCCGGCGCCACCGGCCGGGCGATGCTGGTATCCGCCGCCGCCCGGCGCTGGCGTGTCAAGGCAGCCGAGATCGTCGTCCGCGATGGGGTGGTCAGCCATCCGGCCAGTGGCCGCAAGGCCAGCTTCGGCGAACTGGCCGCCGCTGCGGCCAAGGAAACAGTGCCGACGACAGTCACGCTGAAAGACCCGGCGAACTTCCGCCTGATCGGCCAGAAGGCCAGGCGCCGCGACAGCGACGCCAAGACCGACGGTTCCGCCCGCTTCACCCAGGACATCTTCCTGCCCGGCATGCTGGTCGCCGTGGTTGCCCACCCGCCGACCTTCGGCGCTACCGTCAAATCCTTCGACGCCAGCAAGGCGAAGGCCGTCAAGGGCGTCGTCGATGTCGTGCAGATTCCGCAGGGTGTCGCCGTGCTGGCCAAGGACACCTGGAGCGCCAAGCTCGGTCGTGATGCACTCTCGGTCATCTGGGACGAGAGCGCCGCCTTCAAGCTGGGTAGCGATGAAATCCTCGCCCGCTACCAGGCGCTGGCCAAGACGCCCGGCCTCGTCGCCACGCAGGTCGGCGAGTTCGACAAGGCCGCGGCCGGCGCCACCAAAATGGTCAGCGCCACCTACGATTTCCCCTACCTTGCGCACGCGGCGATGGAGCCGATGAACTGCGTCATCCGGCTCGGCGCCGACGGCTGCGAGGTGTGGAACGGCGAACAGATGCAGACGGTGGATCAGCACGCCCTGGCCAAGCTGTTCGGCCTGCCGCCCGAGCAGGTGAAGATCAACATGCTGTTCGCCGGCGGCAGCTTCGGCCGGCGCGCCTGCAAGGATTCCGACTACGTCATGGAGGCCGCCCAGATCGTCAAGGCGATCAATGGCAAGGCACCGGTCAAGCTGGTCTGGCTGCGCGAGGACGACATGCGCGGCGGCTACTATCGGCCGCTGTTCCACCACGCGCTGGAAGCGGCCATCGATGGCCAGGGGCAACTGGTCGGCTGGCGCCATCGTCTGGTCGGGCAGTCGATCCTGACCGGCTCGCCGTTTGCGGCAATGGTCAAGAACGGCATCGACGCGGTCTCGGTGGAAGGCGCTTCCAATCTGCCCTACGCCATTCCCAATTTGCAGGTGGAGCTGCACACGCCGACCGATATCGGCGTGCCGGTGCTCTGGTGGCGTTCGGTCGGTTCCTCGCATACCGCCTACTCCACCGAAGTCTTCCTCGACGAAGTATCCACCGCCATGGGCAAGGATCCGCTGGTCTTGCGCCTGCAGTTGCTGAGCGGCCATCCGCGCCACGCAGCGGTCTTGAAACTGGCCGCCGACAAGGCCGGCTGGGGCACGCCGCTCAAGGAAGAGGCCGGCGAACGGCGCGGCCGGGGCCTGGCGGTGCATGAGTCCTTCAACTCCATCGTCGCCCATGTCGCCGAAGTGACGGTCAAGAAGGACGGTTCGCTGAAGGTGGATCGCGTCGTCTGCGCCGTCGATTGCGGCACCGTGGTCAATCCCGACAACGTCCGTTCGCAACTCGAAGGCAGTGTCGGCTTCGCGCTCGGGGCGATGTTGCACGAGGCCATCACGCTCAAGGAAGGGCGCGTCGAGCAGGGCAATTTCGATACCTTCCCGCTGCTGCGCATCAACGAGATGCCGCAGGTCGAGGTGCATATGGTGCCGTCCAATGCGGCCCCGACCGGGATCGGCGAACCGGGCGTGCCCTCGGTGGCGCCGGCCGTGGCCAACGCGATTACCGCGGCGACCGGCAAGCGCCTGCGCCGGCTGCCGATCCAGACCAGCGAACTGGCGGCCTGAAATGGACAGCCAGGATAGCCAGGTACTGGCCGCCGCCCGTCGCTGGGCCGCTGCCGGCCACCGCTTCACGCTGGTCACCGTGGCCCGCACCTGGGGCTCGGCGCCGCGCCCGCCCGGGGCCTGGATGGCCTTGCGCGACGACGGCCAGGTGCAGGGCTCGGTCTCCGGCGGCTGCATCGAAACCGACCTGATCGAACGTCTGCTCAACGGCGAATTCGCTTCCACCCTGCCCTTCCTGCAGCAATACGGCGTGACGGCGGACGATGCCCGGCGCTACGGTCTGCCCTGCGGCGGCACCATGGAGCTGCTGATCGAGCCGGCACCTGATCTGGCGGCGCTGGAACAGTTGGCCGAACGCATCGCCGGCGGCCAGCTGGCGCGGCGCACGGTGGCCATCGGCCAGCCGGGGAATACGGTGGCTGCCGGCGCGGCCGGCGATGCGCTGAGCTGGGACGGGCGCACGCTGAGCACGCTGCATGGCCCGGCCTGGCGCCTGCTGATCGTCGGCGCCGGGCAGATTTCCAGCTACCTGGCGCAGATGGCGCAGGCGCTGGATTACCAGGTGTTCATCTGCGATCCGCGCAGCGAATATGCCGGCGAATGGAACGTCCCCGGTACGACGCTGCTGACCTGCATGCCCGACGATGCGGTGATCGAGCTGAATTTCGACCCGCATTGCGCCGTCGTCGCGCTGACCCACGACCCGAAGCTCGACGACATGGTGCTGCTGGAAGCCCTGAAATCGCCGGCCTTCTACGTCGGCGCCCTGGGCTCGACGGTCAACAGTCGGCGCCGGCGCGAACGCCTGCTGCAGTATTTCGACCTGTCGCAAGCCGAGGTCGAACGCCTGCACGGTCCGGTCGGCCTGCCGATCGGTAGCCGCACGCCGCCGGAAATCGCCATCGCCGTACTGGCCGAGATGACGGCGGTGCGCAATGGCGTGTGGACGAAGGACGGTCTGCGGCCGAAGCGCGAGCCGGTGCAGGCCGGCTGCAGCATCGCCTGAGATCCGGCCATGGCTGGCGAGATCGTCGCCATCCTGCTGGCTGCCGGCGCCGGCAGCCGCTTCGGCAGCGACAAGCTGCTGCACCGCTTGCCCGACGGCCGGCCGCTGGCGGTCGCCGCGGCGCAGAGCCTGCGCGCGGCCTGTCCGCGCGTCGTTGCCGTCGTCCGGCCGGAGCGTGAGGCCCTGGCCCGGGAACTGGCGGCGGCGGGGTGCGAGCTGGTTTTCTGTCCGCAGGCCGAGCTTGGCATGGGCCACAGTCTGGCCGCCGGCGTGCAGGCGACGGCCGATGCCGCCGGCTGGCTGGTCGCCCTGGCCGACATGCCGTTCATCGCCGCCGCCAGCCATCGCGCCGTGGCGTCGTGCCTGCAGGCCGGGGCGCGCCTGGCGGCCACATCCTACGCCGGCCGGCGCGGTCATCCGGTCGGTTTCGCCGCCGAGTGGTTTGCCGATCTGGCCGCCCTGAGCGGCGACCAGGGCGCCAAAACCATCCTGGAAAGCCATCGCCGGCTGGTGGTGCTGTGTCCGGTCAATGACCCGGGCGTGCTCCGCGATATCGACCGCCCGGCCGATCTGGACGCCAGCTAGGAGCGGTAGGCAGGCCCGGGCGGCACAACGCCTTGGCGCGCACGGAATAAAAACATCGGCCGGCAGCCCTGGTCGGGCGCCCCGCGACGCACAACAACCTCGAATTCGGCGAATGCCTGCGGTACTGTAATGCCGCTTGGCTGCCCCCTCTCAACGTGCGCTCACCGGAAGGAACCGTGCCATGGACAATTCATTGCATTCGCTGGATCAGATCAGGGCGTCGGCCCTCGATATGGCCGTTCGTTTCGGCCCCAAGGTGCTCGTCGCCATCCTCATCATGTGTGCCGGCTACGTGGTCGGGCGCTGGGTCGGGCGCGGCCTGGAACGGCTGCTGCTGCGCCTGAATCTCGAGGCACCGGTGCGCTCGCTGCTCCGGCGCATCGCCCAACTGTGCGTCCTGGGCATTTTCGCCATCATGGCGCTGCAGAATCTGGGCATCGAACTATTGCCGCTGATCGCCGGGCTGGGCGTCGCCGGTGCCGGGGTCGCGCTGGCCATGCAAGGGCTCCTCGGCAACCTGGTGGCCGGCCTGAGCATCATCTTCACCCGCCCGTTTCACGTCGGCGACTACATTTCGATTGCCGAAGAGGAGGGAGAAGTCCTGGATATCAGCCTGTTCAGCACCACCCTGGGCCACACGGACCTCTCCCGGGTGGTGATTCCCAACCGCAAGATCGTCGGCGAGATTCTGCACAATTACGGCCGGATCAGGCGTCTGGCCATTTCCGTCGGCATTTCCTACCGCAGCGACGTCGATGCCGCCCTCGACCTGATCGCCGGCATTCTGGCGGCCAATCCGCGCGTCCTGAAGGATCCGGCGCCGCTGTTCGGGGTGACCCGACTGACCGAAGCCAGCATCACCATCAGCATTTCGCCCTGGGTCAATGTGCCGGATCACGATACGGCGATCAAGGAGCTCAACAAGTCGATACTCGATGTCTTCTCGGCACGCAATATCGCCCTGGCCCTGCCGCTGTACGAGGTCAGGATGCTGGGTAGCGCCCCAGTGCCGGCAATGCCTTAGCACTGGCGTTCACCGGGCTCCGGCGGCGCGATCCGGGAACAATTCGCGCTCGCTTCAATCCAATAAATACCCGGAAAACACCGGGGTTTCGTAGTGCCGTTGAAGCGACGAGGAAAATCAAGTGGCGACGATTTTCGCTACCGTTGGTGCAGCACTTTCCGGCAGCTTGTCTGCCGCAGGAGCGCGCACATGTTAGCGGCTCTCATCGTCGGCGCCGTGCGCCAGGCTTGGTGGCAATCGTTCAAGGCGCTGCCGCCGCTCGCTACCGCCAGCACCCTGCCCGCCAATGCCAGTCATCTGCGCTTTTCGCTGCTGCGCTCGCTGAAACAGCTGCGCCGGATGACCTTGTACCAGTTGGGCGGCACGGAGTTTTCCGAGTGCTACATCCTCGGGCATAACGTCGTACAACCGGCCCTGGCCTCGATCCTGATCAAGAACGGCTGGGTGGTACCGGGGGCAAAGCACTGGGTCAAGGAAATCATCAAGTTCCAGTTGTCGTCCGCCGGTCTGGCCGTCGAGCAGCAGCTCGAAGCCTGGTGGGCCACCCTGACGCTCGACCAGCGCCTGCGCGCCGCCCTGCTTGAGTGAGCTAGGGGCGTCGCTGCCCGTAGTTAATCCATTACATTAAGTAATAAATCTAACGTATTGATTAACTGTGTAATATATAACTTTGCTTGATTGTTCATGCCCGGCCGGTGCCGCATGCCAACGCGGCTACAGGCCGCAAGCGCTGCTCAGGCAGTGAGGATGCTCGGGCGGGCGAGCACGAAGCCCTGGAAGAGCTGGAAACCGAGATTCATGCATTCGCGCAGGCGGCCCAGGGATTCGACCTTCTCGGCCAGCAGTTTGCCGCGGTAAGGTTCGAGCTGGCTGACCAGGCGGGCCAGCGCCACCTCGTCGAGCAGCGGCAGGTCGATCTTGATGACGTCGACCAGATCGAACAGCGGTTCGTAGCAGGCGCTGTAGGCGGAAACGTCATCAAGCGCCAGACGGAAGCCGCGTTGCTTGAGTTGACGGCAGCGCTCGACAATCGCGTTGTCGATTTCCACGGTTTCCAGCAGTTCCAGCACCAGGCGATCGACCGGCAAGGCATCGATATGGCGGCTGAAGAGCATTTCGGCATCGACATTGAGGAATCCGGCGCATTCGCCGAGCACGGTGTTGATGCCGATCTGGCGGAAACCGCGGCGGATGACTTCGGCGGTGGCGCCGGCGTCGTCGGTGACCTGGGCGGTGTTCTGCCCGGCGGAACGGTAGAGCAGTTCGTAGGCGACCAGATTCTGCCGACGATCGAAAATGGGCTGGCGGCCAAGATAGACGTTGTCCCGGTTAGCGCGCATTTCGTTCTCCTCTCACTTGCTGGTGGGGTGCCGCTTGCGCACCCTTCACTGCCAGTACTGCATAAGCCATGCCATTGTTCCTTGGTCGCTGCTTTGCCCTTGCTGCCTGGCTCTCGGCGATTCCGGAAGGTCCGCCGGGGAGTGGGCCCACTCGGGTACCGGGTACTTTGCCCCGGCTTCGGGTGCTTTTCCGCTGCGTTAGGTAATTAACGCCCGAAAGGCGGCGCTTGGCGACCGCCAGTTGTAAGTGAATATTGCCCGCCCGAACTGCTGTCGCCAGGCGGAAAGGCCCGCTGGCCGGGCGATCGGGGCACTTGGGCGGGAGCCTCGGTCAATCAATGGATACAGACCGTCAATCGATCTCCAGTAAACTGCGCCGATGATTTCGACACCCCTATGGTTCCTGCTGGTCGGCGGTCTGCTGTTGTTCATGGCGCTGACCCCCGCCCGCCTCAAGTCGCTGCCGATCACCTCGGCCATCATCTACCTCGCCGTCGGCCTGATCGTCGGGCCGACGGTGCTCAACGTGTTCCACTTCAACCCGCTGAAGGAGTCGGCGCTGCTCGAGGTGCTGACCGAAGTGGCGGTCCTGATCTCGCTGTTCTCGGCCGGCGTCAAGATGCCGGCGCCGATCAGTTTCCAACGCTGGCGCACGCCGGTACTGCTGGCGACGGTGTCGATGGCGGCGACCGTGGCGATGGTCGCCGCTTTCGCCTATTACCTGCTTGATCTGCCGCTGGGCGCCTGCATCATTCTCGGTGCCATCGTCGCCCCGACCGATCCGGTGCTGGCCACCGACGTGCAAATCCGCCACCCCGGCGACCAGGACGAATTGCGCTTCACCCTGACCTGCGAGGCCGGGATGAACGACGGCAGCGCCTTCCCCTTCGTGATGCTCGGCATGGGCCTGCTCGGCCTGCATGAAGTCGGCGAAACCGGCCTGCGCTGGTTCCTCCTCGACGTGGTCTGGGCGACGGTCGCCGGTATTGCCGTCGGTGTCGCCGGCGGTTACCTGCTGGCCCGGCTGGTCTGGAAGATCCGCGGCCCGCAACAAAAGCGCGAATTGCTCGACGACTTCCTCGGGCTCGGCCTGATCGGCACGGTCTACGGCCTTTCCGTGCTGATCGACGCCTGGGGGTTTCTGGCGGTGTTCTTCGCCGCCGTCGCCCTGCATCAGACCGAACTGAAACTGGCCGGACTGGTCTCCGCTCAGCCGGGCGAGCCACCGATCACGACGGCCGGCACAGCGCCTGTCGAGCCGCCGCCGCTGGTCAGCGAAGGCTCCCTGGTGTTCAAGGAGCATCTGGAACGCCTGTCGGAAGTGGTGCTGATCCTGCTCGTCGGCGGCATGCTGTTTATCGATTCGTGGAGCTGGCCGGCGGTCGCCTTCGCCCTCTTCCTGTTTGTCGTCGCCCGGCCGCTCAGCGTGCTGCTCGGCACGGCCGGCAGCGGCGCCTCGTGGCGCATGCGCGGCCTGACCGGCTGGTTCGGCGTGCGCGGCATCGGCTCGCTGTACTACCTGATGTACGTGATCCAGCACGGCCTACCCGAGGCTCTGGCGCTGCAGCTGATCCAGGTGACGCTGGTGGTCATCACCCTGTCGGTGCTGATGCATGGGGCCAGCGTCAAGCCGCTGATGAACAGTTTCTGGCGGCGCCGGCACCGGGCCTGATCCGCCCCCCCCGGCAGGAACTCCTGGCCGGGAAACGGTCCAATCAGCTACGTAAGGGCATCCGCTTGCGGGTGTCAGGTCGGTAATTTTTTGCTGGGAGGGGCGGCCAATGAATACAAAGTCAAAGACCGAACGGCGCCGGGGAACGCCCCGCGCCTGGGTGGCGCGAGGCTTGCGCCTGCCGCTGATCATCGCTTCCATTGCGGCCTGCTCCTTCGCCCACGCCGAGGTGCAGAAATCGACATCTACGCCGACGCGCCAGGTGAGCAGCAAGAAAATGGGGCTCAGCATCAATGTCCGGCCGGGCGGCTGGGGCAACGTCTCGAAAGAGTCGATCGAGACCGTGCTCTATTCGGTGGCCGATACCCTGATGTCGCAGTTGCCGAGCAAGCTGTCGGTACCCATCATCGTCAGTCATTCCAACGGTGCCCCGGTGGCCCTGTACGACCGCGGCCCGGGCGGCGAGTATCTGGTCAATCTGCATGCCAGCGGCGAAAACTGGCACCTGTACGTCTACGAATTTGCCCACGAACTCTGTCACATCCTCTCCAATTACGAGGAAAACGTCGGCGCCGACACGACGAAGTACAACCAGTGGTTCGAGGAAACGCTGTGCGAAACGGCCTCGCTCTATGCCCTGCAGAATCTGGCGACGACCTGGGAGCAATCCCCGCCCGCCCCGCGCTGGACCCACGAAGCCCGCAAGCTGCGCCGCTTCTACGATCACCTGCTGGCCGAGGGACACCGGCAGTTGCCGGCGCACACGCCGCTACATGCCTGGCTGCATGAACACGAACACCGCTTGCGTCAGGATCCCTATCAGCGCAAGGAGAACGAGGTGATGGCCAAGCTCTTGCTGCCGCTCTTCCAGGAGAATCCGCAGAATTGGGAGTCCTTGCACTACCTGAATCTCGACCCGACCGACGCGCGCAACACGCTGCGCGACTATCTGCGCAACTGGTACGAAAACGCGCCGATCGAGCACAAGCAGTTCGTGCGCAATGTCCTGGCGCTGTTCCTGCTCGAAGACGTGGCGCCGAACAACCTGGCGTCAACGCGGCAAACGACCGTCGTCGCGGAGCTTGCCCGGGACACGGCGCGCTAGCCGGCGACGGCTTCTTCGGCAGCTGATTTGCCGAACTTTTTCCCCGCCCGGCGATCCTATCCACACGCATCCAGCAAGCGTGGATGCGCTTCCCTGCCAACAGGGGAAGACCCAAGAAAACGCGAGGCCGGGGGCTGCTTCGCGATGATGGTAGTTGAATGAATGCAAGGAGACTCACCATGAAAAACAGTCCTTTAATCAAAACTGGTCTTCGTCTGCTCGTTATCGCGGGCGCGTTGACGCCTATTGCCGTTCTCAGTGGGACATCGATGGTTGCGGCAAGCGATGAAGGCGCTTTCTATGACAACCTGCGCCACATCCAGGCTGCGCAAGACAGCACTGGTTCCATGCACGGCGCGCAAGGTCCGGTCCGTACCGACTTTGTCGAACCGACTTGGACGTCCGACGAAAGTTCCTTCTACGACAACCTGCAGAAGATCCAGAATACGCCCAAACCCATGGAAGCCATGCGTGGCGCCCAAGGGCCGGTGCGTGACGACTTCCTGACGCCGGCGTGGTCCCATGAAGGTGCGACGTACGACAATTTGAGAAGTATTCAGGCGAACTGATACGCCCAACGTGAGCCGGGGCGGATACCGTCACGAGCGGTAGCCACCGCCCCAGTTCATCGCGCCCCGCCCAGGCGACCCCGATTCAAACCGAGCATCCGGCGACAGCCGGTTTTTTTTCGCCATCTCCCGGCACCAGAGCACCCGGCTGGAACCCTTGGCAGCGAGTGAAGATGGCTGGAGATGCCGTGCTATCTGCTTGGCGCTTGTTTGGCAAAGTACGGCAGCAAGGCCTTGGCGGCTTCGATACGCTGATCGGGGCTGGCCGCGGGATCGTTCATCAGTGCCAGCAGAAAGCTTTGCGGATCGCTGAACGTGCCGGCCAGCGAGAGCCGTGCCGTGGTTTCGGACGGCGGCGGGCTGATCGGCGCCGGCTGTTCCGGCGAGGCCAGGAGCAGGTCCAGCGTAACTTGCAGTTGCCCCGGCGCCATGCACGCCAGCCCGGCCAGCATGTCGGCCTGGCGGTCGAGGTTGGGCGCCATGTCGAGGCCGGATTCCTCGGCGAACATGCTGCCCATGCTCGGATCGATGAAGGCCGACCATTTGCCGTTGGCGCTGTTCAGCGACGGCACCAGCGCGACCGGGCCGGCGGTCGCCGCCGGCACGCCGGCGATGCTGTTCGCGGGAAGGTCGTTCAGATATTTGCCGACGAGGGCGGCGAGAAACTGCCGGGCCAGCGGCAGCGCCACCGGCTCGGCCAGCGACAGCCAGATCTGGTAGCCATTGTCGGCGGCCACGGCAATGGCCGGGGCCGGCAGCTCCAGATCGTCCTGCAACGCCTGGTAGAGCGCCGCCACGTGTGGCCAGTCGCCGCGCCGCGCGAAGCTCAGCACCAAGCTTCGCGTCATGCCGTCCGGGCCGGCGAGATCGAGCAGCACCGTCGCTGCGCCGGCCAGGCCCTGGGCCAGTTCCGCCGCGGTCAGCGCCCCGGCAGCCGGCGCAAGCGCCGCCGTGTCCGGGGCCAGCACTTGGCCCCGCAGCACTGGTGGCAAATAGAGTCGTTGCAGTTCGGCGATCAGTCGGTTCATGGTCTGTCGCTCAGCAAGCCAGGGCCAGCGGCTGGCACAGCTCGCACAATTGCCACGGCGGACAGTGACAGGCCGGCGTCTGCGCCACGTAGGCGCTGCCGACGACCAGCTTGCCGGCGCCTTGCCGGGGTGCCGAAGGCGCCGCCTTGGCCGGTGACGCGCCCTCGCCTGCCGCATGCGGCGTCGGCGACCAGCGGGCGCAGGCAGCAAGCTGCTCGTCGTTGTCGATGTACCAGAGCTTGCGGGCGGCATCCCAGCGGGCGCCGAGCTTCTTGGCGGCCTCCTTTTCCGCAAAGGGGACCTGCAAATTCATTCTCATCGTATTTCCCGGGATCGCGCAGCAAGGGCGACCATTATAAGGAGGCCGGGCGCTTCAGGCCGGCCGGGCCAGCCCGAGCTGTTGCAGCGCGGCATGAATGCCGCCGGCCATTTCCCGGTAGCCCTGGGCATTCGGATGTATCTGGTCGGCGCACCACTCGGGCCGGGCCAGAATATTGGAGAACACGTCGTCGATCACCGGCACCACCTCTTCCTCGCCCAGCTCGCGGTAAATCGGCGAATCGGACGGCCGGCGGGCGACCACCCCGAGCAGCGAGAATTCGGGGACGGCGACCAGTACCACCTGCGCCCCGCTCTGCCGAACCGTCCGGATGATTCGCCGCAAATCCTCCTTGACTGCCTTGGCGGCGCGCCGGCGCAGGAAGTCGTTGCCGCCCAGCTCGACGATCACCAGCGCCGGCCGGTGTTCGTCGAGTGCCGCCTGGATGCGCCTCTGCGCCGCTTCGGCGGTGTCGCCGGGAATGCCGGCATTGGCGATCTGCCAGCCGGTGCGCTGGGCGAGCAGGCTCGGCCAGTCCTCATCGCGCCCGGCACCGGTGCCATAGGTGACGCTGTCGCCGAAGGCCAGCACGCTGCTGCCGCTGCCGACCGGTGACAGCGTCGGCGGCTTGCCGCAGGCAGCAAGCCCGGCCGCGACCAGCCATTGCACGAAGTGGCGACGTTTCATCAGCGCTTGTCTTCCGGCGATTTGGGCTTGGGCATGAAATACAGGCACTGCTCGCCGGAGGCGGAAATCACCTCCAGGCAGGGCTGGGCGTGGCTCTTGAAGCCCAGCGCCCGGCAGCCGTAACGGAATGCCGGGTCGTGGGTGATGAAGTAATACTGGCAATGGCGGCAGGTGGGCCGGCCGTCGTCGGTCGGATGGTGCGGCATGAAGCGGGGGAGCGGTGGCGAGGCGTCCAGTTTACCCGTTGCCGAGCGGGCTGTGCCTGCCGGGGCGCGCGTTACGTGGCGTCAGCGCGGCGCCGCCCGTCGCCATTTCAGTGGCCCGTCCGGCGCTGCCGCAACAGGCGTTCGAAGTCGCTGGCAGGCAACGGCCGGGCGCAGAAGTAGCCCTGGTATTCATGGCAGCCGTGCGCGGCGAGAAAGGCCAGTTCGCCGGGCGTTTCGACCCCTTCGGCAATGGTGCTCAAGCCGAAGGCCTGCGACAGGTGGATGATTTCCCGGACCATCGTCCGCTTCTGCGCATCGTCCTCCATCTGGTGCACGAAGGATTGGTCGATCTTCAGCCGGTCGACCGGCAGCCGGCGCAAGTAGGCGAGCGAGGAATAGCCGGTGCCGAAATCGTCGAGCGAAATGCTGGCGCCCAGCGCGCGCAATTCGTTGAGGATGCGGATCGACTCGTCCATGTCGTCCATCAGGCTGCTCTCGGTCACTTCGAGTTCGAGCGAGCCGGGCGTCACCTGGCCGGCGGCGATCAGGCTTTCGAGCGCCTGGATGATGCCGTCGTGGCGGAATTGCCGTGTCGACACGTTGACCGCCATGCGCAGTTCGGGGAAGCCGCTCTCCTGCCAGACCCGGTTTTGCGCACAGGCGGTCTCCAGTACCCACTCGCCGATCGGCCCGATCAGGCCGGTCTCCTCGGCCAGGGCGATGAAGCGCGCCGGATAGACCATGCCCAGTTCCGGATGCTGCCAGCGGATCAACGCCTCGGCACCGGCGATGACGCCGTCGGCGACCCGCACCTGCGGCTGGTAATGGACGCTGAACTCGCCTCTTTCCAGGCCGCTCCACAGCGCGTTCTCGAGCCGGACCCGCTCGGCGGCGAAGACGCTCAGGTCGTGCGTATAGAACTGGACAGTGCCGCCGCCGGCCGCCTTGGCCCGGTGCATCGCCGCATCGGCGTGGGCGAGCAGCATTTCGGCATCCTTGCCGTCGTCCGGGTAGAGGCTGACGCCGATGCTGCAGGCCAGATGGATGGCGTGCCCGTCGACGGTGAAAGGCTGCATGAACAGCGCCAGGATTTCACTGGCGCCGCGCAGCGCGTCCTGGGCGCCGTCCTGCAGCCCGCCCATCAAAATGACGAATTCGTCGCCGCTCTGTCGGGCCACCGTGTCGCCGTCGCGCACTCCGTGCTGCAGGCGGCCGGCGATCTTCCTGATCAACTCGTCGCCGAAGGAATGGCCCATGCTGTCGTTGATGAATTTGAAGCGCTCGATGCCGACAAACAGCACCGCCAGCGTCTGCCCCGGGCGCCGCGCCGCCTGGGCGATGGCCTGCTCGACGCGGTCCATCAGCAGGTTGCGGTTGGCCAGCCGGGTCAGCGCATCGTGCGTCGCCAGATACTCGATCTTCGCCTCGTAGGCCTTGCGCTCGGTCAGGTCGCGCAGGTAGGCGGTGAAGAACGGCGCGTTATCGACCTGGATGAAGGTGACCGCCATTTCCACCGGGAATTCGCTGCCGTCGGCGCGCCGCGCGGTGATTTCCTGGCGCTGCCCGGCGCCGCCTTCCGGCCGCTCGCGGCAGAGGTCCAGCGTCTGCTGGAAGGCGGCGTGCCGGCTGGCCGGCAGGATCAGTTCGGCCAGGTCGTGGCCGACCGCCTGGGCACGGGTGTGACCGAACAGCTGCTCGGCGGCGGGGTTGAAGTCGATGATGCGGCCGCCGACGTCGAAGCTGACGATGCTGTCGAAAGCGCTGCCGACGATGGCCGCCTTGCGCCGCTCGCTGTCGCGCAGCGACTGGTTCATCTCCAGCGTCTGCCGGTGCGTCATCTCGAACAGGGCCAGGACCTGGGTCAGAAAGGCCTCGCTGCGGGCGATCGCCTGACCGCGCGGCAGGTTGGCCCGCAGTTGCGGCTTGACGGCCTGGACCAGCCGGTAATGCAGGCCGATCAGGCCGAGGATGTTCTGCTCGCCGGCGATCGCCCGCCGACCCAGTTCGTAGGCCCGTTGCAGGGCGACTTCCTGGTCGCCGCCGTTCAGGTAATGGATGAACGCCGCTTGGTAATCCTCGGCGAAATTCTTCCGATCGCTCTTCATGACAGTCTCCCTGCCGGCCCGCCGGCGCCAGCCCAGCGCAATACCAGGACCAGCGCATCGTCGCTGGCCTTGCCGTGGCGTTCGAGAATGGCCCGCGCCAGAGCGCCGGGGGGGCCGTCGCCCCCGGCCTCGCTGGCGAAGCCCTCGTCGATGCCGTCGGTGGCGACGACCAGCAGATCGCCGGGAAAAATCGGCGTGCTCCGGGTGGCGACCGCCGGCAGCCGGTAACCGACCACGCCGCTGCGGTTGGTCAGCCACAGCTTGTTACGCGGCGGGCCTTGCCGGGCGGCGCACAGTACCGCCTCAACATTGCCGACGCCGATCCAGTGCAGCTGGCCGGTCGCCGCATCGACCGCGGCCAGCACCATGGCCACTCCGCGGGTCAGCTGCAGGCGCCCGTGGCAGCGCTGCACCAGCGCCGCCAGCGGTTCCCCGGCGTGTTCGCGGAGCACCGCGATGGCCGCCTTGGCGGCGGCCGCCGCCTCGTCGCCATGGCCCAGGCCATCGACCACGGCGATCAGCACACCGCCGTCCACGGCCTGCACCAGCGCCGCGTCGCCGGACTGCAACTCGCCCCGCAGCGGCCGGCCGGCAACGGCGTATTCATATTCAGTGGTCACCGGCATCGCTAGAGCTTCCATTTGGTCATGCTGACGGTGGTCCCCTTGCCCACTTCGGAGACGATGTCGAACTCGTCCATCAGCCGTTTCGAGCCGGGCAGCCCAAGTCCCAGGCTGCCGGAGGTGCTGAAGCCGTCCTGCATGGCCGAGGACAGGTCGGCGATGCCCGGCCCGCGGTCACTGGCGACAATCGACACGCCGGCTCGCGGGCCGTTGCGGACCAGTTGCAGACGGAGTTCGCCGCTGCCGGCATAGCTCAGGATGTTGCGCGTCACCTCGGAAATCGCCGTGGCGATCAGCGTCAGCTCGCTCGACGAGAAGTGCAGCAGCGAGGCGATCTCGCGGCCGCGCTGGCGAGCCGTGACCAGATCGCCCTCGGAGCGCACCGGAACGAATAGTTCCTCATCCGTCACGGCGTTCACGCCCCAGTTTGATGTCGAGCAGCGCCAGGCCGTCTTCCAAGTCGAGCGCCGTTTCCGTCCCTTCCAGGGTCAGCCCGAGTTGCACCATGGCGAAGGCCACATCCGGCTGGATGCCGACGATGACCGTCCGCGCCCCGATCAGCCGGGTCATCTGGGCGATATTGCGCAAGGTGCGGGCGGCAAAGGAATCGAGCACGTCGAGCACGGTGACGTCGATGATGACGCCGCTCGCCCGGTAGGTCTTGACGTCGGCCACCAGTTCGTCGCGCAGGCCGACCAGGTCGGCGTCCATCAAGGCTTCCTGGACCGAGGCGATCAGCGTGTCGCCGAGCTTGAGGATCGGGGCCCGCGAGCGGTTCATGGCCGCTCCTTCCCGCCGTCATCGTCGTCGCCGGCCTTGGGCACCACCCGGTAGCCGAGCAGGCGTTCGGCTTCCTCGATGCCGCTCTGCAGGTCGCCGACGGTGGTGATGCGCATCAGGTCGATGCCGAGCCGGACGATGGTCTGGGCGATATCCGGGGCGATGCCGGTGATGATCGACACCGCGCCCATCAGCCGCGCCGCCTCGACCGCCTGCACCAGGTGGTTGGCCACCTTGGTATCGACCGAGGGCACGCCGGTGACGTCGATGACGACGACCTTGGCCCGGTTGGCCCGCACCGAGCGCAGCAATTGCTCGGTCAATTGCCGGGCGCGCTGGGCGTCGATCAGGCCGATGATCGGCAGCAGCAAGAGGCTCGGGCGCAGCAGCAGCACCGGCGTCGACAGCTCGCGGATGGCCTCCTGCTGGCTCTGAATGGTGCGTTCGCGCGCCTCGACATAGGTGTCGATGGCCAGCCCCATGTCGAAAAAGGTCAGCTTCATCAACGAGTCGAATGCCGCGAACGCCTCTTCGGGGTGCGCCTTGTATTCGTCCTCCAGGCGCTTCATGACCGTCCGCAGATAGAAGCAGTACATGCCGAAATACGACTTGACCGGCAGGCCGATGCGTTCGTGGATGGCCCCGATGCGGACCCGGTTGGCGACGTAGTCCTGATCGTAATTGCCCTGCGTCAGGCGCTTGAAATAGGCCTTCTGCATCTGCTGGACGTGGGCCAGCACCTCGGGATCGCTGAAAAAGGCCCGGGTGTCATCGAACGACAGGAGGTGCCGGTAGAACTCCTCGATCACCGAGTCGGCGTAGCGGCTGGCCAGCCCGTTGACGCCTTCGAGCCTGGCAACGTCTTCGTCGGCGAATTGGAGAAAGGCCTTGCGCCGGCGAACCTCGTCGCTGGACAACGTGGTTTGCGGAGCGGATGGTTCGGCATGGGTCATGGCACCTCCTCGGGGGAAACGAAAGGGCCAGCGGCGGGCGCTGCCGGTCACCGACTTGCGTGGCATTTAGAACTGCCGGCCGCCCATTAGTTTCATCCGGCATGCCCGGCGGGCCGTCATGACGCCCGCGTCGCCAGCGCGCCGTCGTCCGGCGGCAGCACGCACAGCGCATCTCAGGTCATTTTTTACGACATTTTTATGTCGCCCTTGGAACAATAGGCTTCACCTGCCCACCGCGCGCGGCCACAACCGCGACGCCTGCCCCAAATGAAATCCCTGCTCCACCCGAACCAGGCCGTCGCCCTCGCCTTCCTGCTGACCATCGTCGCCGGCACCGCCCTGCTGATGTTGCCGGCGGCGCATGCCGAAGGCGCCGGCGCCCCGTGGCTGACAGCCTTGTTCACCGCCGTCTCCGCCGTCTGCGTGACCGGCCTGGTGGTCGTCGATACCGGCACCTACTGGTCGTCGTTCGGCCAGTGGGTGATCCTGCTGCTGTTCCAGATCGGCGGCTTCGGCATGATGACCGCGGCCACCCTGCTCGGCCTGATGGTCAATCGTTCGCTGCGCCTGCGCTCGAAGCTGATCAGCCAGGTCGAGACGCATGCGCTGGGCCTCGGCGATGTCGGCAGCGTCGCCCGCCTGGTCTTCGGCGTGACGCTGGGCGCCGAACTGTTCATCACCGCGCTGCTGACGCTCCGCCTGCATCTGGCCTACGACCTGCCCTGGGGCGAGGCGGCCTGGAGCGGTTTCTTCCATGCCGTGTCGGCCTTCAACAATGCCGGCTTTTCCATTCACCCGGACAGCCTGATGCGCTATGCCGCCGATGCGTTGATCCTGCTGCCGTTGATGCTGGCCATCGTCGTCGGCGGTATCGGCTTTCCGGTGTTGCACGACCTGCGCGCCAAGCGCCGCGATCCGCGCCACTGGTCGCTGCATACCAAGCTGACGCTGCTCGGTTCGGCCGTGCTGCTGCTCGGCGGCTTCTGCACGCTGCTGCTGTTCGAATGGCGCAATCCGGCGACGCTGGGGCCGATGGCACTGCCGGAAAAACTGCTGTCCGCTGCCTTCGCCTCGGTCTCGGCGCGCACCGCCGGCTTCAACTCGATCGACATCGGGGCGCTGAGCCACGAAAGCTGGGCACTGCACTTCTTGTTGATGTTCATCGGCGGCGGCAGCGCCGGCACGGCCGGCGGCGTCAAGGTCGGCACGGCGGCCATCCTCGCCCTGCTGGTCATTGCCGAAATTCGCGGCCGCAGCGACAGCGAGGCCTTCGGCCGGCGCGTCAGCAGTTCGGCGCAGCGTCAGGCGATCACCGTCCTGGTGTTGGGTAGCAGCATGGTCGTCCTGGCGACGATCGCCATCCTGCGCTGCACCGAGTTGCCGACCGACAAAGTGATTTTCGAGGTGATCTCGGCCTTCGGCACCGTCGGCCTGTCCACCGGGATCACCGGCGAGCTGCCGCCATTCGGCCAACTGGTGCTGATCCTGCTGATGTACATCGGCCGCGTCGGCACCATCACCCTTGCCGCGTCGCTGGCCCTGGGCGAACGACGCATGCCTTTCCGCTATCCCGAGGAGCATCCAATTGTTGGCTAGACTATTTACCGAGCGGTTTTCCTTTGCCAAGGGCGACAGCGTCGTCGTCATCGGTCTCGGCCGGTTTGGCAGTGCGGTCGGCCAGTCGCTGATGCGGCTGGGGCACGACGTCATGGGCATCGACCGCGACGAGACGCTGGTGCGCGAATGGGCCGACCTGCTGACCCATGCCGTGCAGGCCGATTCGACCAATACGGCGATCATGCGCCAGCTGGGCGTCGCCGACTTTTCGCACGCCATCGTCGCCATCGGTACCGACCTCGCCGCCAGCCTGATGACGCTGATGACACTGACCGAACTCGGCATCAAGGACATCTGGATCAAGGCCCTGACGCCCGAGCACGGCCAGATCGCCGAGCGCATCGGCGCCCATCACGTGGTCTATCCGGAAGCCGACATGGGCGAGCGGGTGGCGCACCTGATCACCGGCCGGATGATGGATTTCATCGAGTTCGACGACGGCTTCGCCATCGCCAAGATTCACGCGCCGGCCAATACGCTCGACCGGACGCTCGGCGAATCGCGGGTGCGCGACGAATTCGGCGTCACCGTCGTCGGCATCAAGCGCCCGCACGAGGATTTCCAGCACGCCACGCCGAGCAGCCGGATCATGCCCGGCGACCTGCTGGTCGTTTCTGGCCCGACGCGTAAGATCGAACTGTTCGCCGGCAAAGCGTAGCGGCACGACGGGTATCCCGGCCGCTAGCCGCGGTAGGTAGTTTGCACATTGCCGGGCAAAGATGGATACTACTTTCGTCATAGGCCCTGCCTGAGTCCCTACCTCCCAAAACAAAGGCCGTCGTGCATCGCCTCAGTCTGCGTTCCCGTATCCGCAACATCGTCCTGATCTTCACCGGCAGCATCCTGCTCGCTGGTGTGGTCGATGTCGTGATGCTGCGCGCTGCCTTGCAGCAGGAAAAGGAAGATGCGATCCGCCAGCTGGTGGAAAGCGCCTACGGGGTGATCGCCCATTACGCAAGGCTCGAGGAAAACGGCACCCTGAGCCGGGACGCTGCCCAGGCGGCGGCGATGGGCACGATCCGGGCGATGCGCTACAACCGCGACGACTATTTCTGGATCAACGACAACCAGGTGCCCTCGCGGATGCTGATGCACCCGATCATTCCGGCTCTCGAAGGGCAAACCTTGCTGGGTGAGCGATACAACCGCGCGACCGGTGTGCGACCGGGGGCGACGGGGCCCTTCATCAGCACCGACGGCCGGACCAATTTGACCGAGGCCTTTGCCGCCGCCACGGCGCAACAGGGTCACGGTTACGTGACCTATCTGTGGGAGCGCCAACAGCTGGCCGACGGGGCGAGCGGCCCGGCGCTGCCCAAGCTTTCCTACGTCAAGCGCTTCGATTTCTGGGGGTGGACGGTCGGTTCGGGCATCTACATCGACGACATCGACGCCATCGTCGTCCACGGCGCGACGCAGAACCTGCTGATCCTGCTGGGCATCGGCGGTGCCCTGCTGCTGCTCGCTACGGCAATAGCCCGCGGCATCACCCGGCCGTTGCAGGCGACCATGCAGACCATGCGGGAAATCGCCGCCGACCCGGCCGGACTGGCGCAGCGTGTGCCGGTCGACGGGCCGAGCGAGATCGCCGAACTGGCCGGCAATTTCAACGGCATGCTCGACCAGATCCAGGCGCGCGACCGGGCCCTGCAGGAGCATGGGGAAAAGCTCGAGCAGGAAGTCGCCAGCCGCACCGCCAGCCTGCGCGAGGCCAACCGGCGGCTCGATGCCGAACTGAGCGAACGCAAGCGGCAGGAGGAACAACTGCAGGCGAACCTGGCCCAGGTCCGGCAGCTGAACCGGCAGCTCGAGGAGGCGCAGAACCAGCTGCTGCAATCGGAAAAGATGGCTTCCATCGGCCAGCTGGCGGCCGGCGTCGCCCATGAAATCAACAACCCTATCGGCTATGTCAGCTCTAACCTGACCACCCTGAATGACTACATCGGCGAATTGCTGACGGTGCTCGACGCCTATGAGGCGGCCGATCCGCTGCTCAGGGCGCAGCCCGCGATCGGCGAGCACATCGAGCAGCTCAAGGCGAAAGCCGATCTGGCTTTCCTGCGCGCCGACGTTCAGGCCCTGATCGGCGAGTCGAGCGAGGGCATCGAGCGGGTCAAGAACATCGTCCGGGACCTGAAGGATTTCTCGCGCGTGGACAACCTCGACTGGGGGCTGGCAGATATCGAACAGGGCATCGACAGCACGCTCAACATCGTCTGGAACGAAATCAAGTTCAAGGCCGACATCGTCAAGGACTACGGCGGCATTCCGCCGGTCGAATGCCTGGGCTCGCAGCTCAATCAGGTCATCTTGAACCTGGTGCTGAATGCCGCCCAGGCCATCGAGGAACGCGGCACGATCACGCTACGTACCCGGGCCGACCCCCAACATGTCCGGATCGAAGTGGCCGACACCGGCAAGGGCATCCTGCCCGAGATCCAGGCGCGGATTTTCGAACCCTTCTTCACCACCAAGCCAGTCGGCAAGGGAACCGGACTCGGCCTGTCCCTGGTCTATAGCATCGTCCGGCGGCACGGCGGCACGATCGAGGTGGAGAGCGAACCCGGACGCGGCAGCTGCTTCCGGATCGAACTGCCGCGCAACCGCAGCGCCCAGCCAGCGGCCGAGGCGAAGGCGACGCTGCGGGCCGCCTGACGAAAAAACGAAGACTCACCGTCAGTACTGAGCGGCACCGGCCGCCGCGCCGGACAATCCGGAAATAACTTTCCGCACATGAGGTAAAGGCCGGCGGCGGCCTCGCCGATCGGCCTCCAGTCGGTACTGACGCCCGGCCCACAGCGGGGGCTTTCCCAGGGCGGCCGACGGCACCATAATCGCGTGTCCTTTCCCCATTCCAATTCCATATGACCGTGGTCCGCATGTCCGGCGTCCAAGCCGTCCCGCTTTCATCGTTCCGGAGCCTAGCCGGGGCATGGTGAACCGGCGGCTGTTCGGCCTCCTGCTGCTCGTTGCCCTGTTGCCAGGCTGCGACCGGAAGCCGGCTGCGCCGCCGCTGCAGTACAGCGCTTCGCCGGTCGGCACGGCGCTGCCGACCTATCGCTTCGCCGTCCATCCGCTGCACAACCCGGTCAAGCTCAGCGAGGCCTATCAGCCGTTGATCGATCGGCTGAATCAGGCGCTGCCGGAGGTACGCTTCGAACTGGAAGCGTCGCGCGACTACCAGGCCTATGAACGCAAGTTCCGCGCGCGCGGGCCGGACATCCTGCTGCCCAATCCCTGGCAGGCGATCGAGGCCATGAAGGTCGGCTACCGGGTCATTGCCACGGCCGGCAAGGACGAGGATTTCAAGGGCATCTTCATCGCCCGCAAGCAC
This sequence comes from Betaproteobacteria bacterium HGW-Betaproteobacteria-12, assembly GCA_002842345.1. Taxonomy (GTDB): domain Bacteria; phylum Pseudomonadota; class Gammaproteobacteria; order Burkholderiales; family Rhodocyclaceae; genus Azonexus. The sequence goes on from PHCU01000039.1 coordinate 24,467, forward strand.
AGCGGCATCGGCAAGGTCGCGGACATTCGCGGCAAGACGGTCAGCTATCCGTCGCACACCGCGCTGGCGGCCTGCATCATGCCGCAGTATTTTCTGCACCGGCAGGGCATCGACATCAAGCGGGACATCCGCAACGCCTATGTCGGCTCGCAGGAGTCGGCAATCATGAACGTCTATCTCGGCAAGTCGGCGCTCGGCGCCACCTGGCCACCGCCCTGGCGGCTGTTCCAGCGCGACCACCCGGCGGAAGCCGCCGAACTGGAAGTAATCTGGGAAACCCCGTCGCTGATCAACAATGCGGTGATGGTCCGCGACGACCTGCCGCCCGCCATCGTCCACAAGCTGAGCGAGGTTCTGTTCGCTCTGGCGGGCAGCGCCGAGGGACGGGCCATCCTCGACGGCATGTCGACGGCCGCCTTCCGTCCGGCCGACGATGCCCGCTATCGGCAGGTGGCGGAATTCATCTCCCGCTTCGAGAAGGAAGTGCGCGCCGTGGAGGAGAAATGATGCTGGGCAGCGTCAAGCGCCTGCTTTTCGGCACCCTGCGCCGGCAACTGACGCTGGGCATGGCGCTGGTCGTGGCCATGATGATGACCCTCTTCGTCCTCGACACCACCCGCCGCCAGGAAGCCCTGGCGCTGCGCCAGCAGTCGGCGCAGGCGGTCGCCCTGGCCGACAGCATCGCCGCCTCGTCGGCGATCTGGGTGGCTTCGCGCGATTATTCCGGCCTGCAGGAAATCATCGATGTACTGGCCGGCTACCCCGACCTGCGTTACGGCATCGTGCTCAACCTGCAAGGCGAGGTGCTGGCGCACAGCGACCGGACGCGCCGCGGCCTGTTCCTCAGCGACCTGCCGGGACGCAGCGAACAGACGATCCTGCAGCGTACGCCAGAGATGGTGGACGTGGCCATGCCCATCCTCCTCGGCGGCAATGCCATCGGCTGGGTCCGGGTTGGCCTGAGCGGCGCCACGATGCAGGCTGAGCTCGCGCACATCCGGCGCCAGAGCATTGTCTACGCCCTGATCGCCATCGTGCTCAGCGGCTTGTGCGCCACCCTGGCCGGGCGTTACCTGACCCGCCGGCTGAATGCCATCCAGAATGTCGCCGATGCGGTGCAGGCGGGCCAGACGGAGCGGCGCGCCAATCTCCCCGGCAACGACGAGGCGGCCCGCCTGGCCCGCCAGTTCAACGACATGCTCGACAGCCTGGCGCGGCAGGGCGACGAACTGCGCGCCAGCGAGGCCCTGTTCCGCACGATGAACGACACCTCGCCGCTGGCCATCTACATGTCCTCGGGCATCGAGCAGCGGGCGGAGTACATCAATCCGACCTTCATCCGACTGTTCGGCTATACGCAGGAGATGGTGCCCTCCGTCGCCGAATGGTGGCCGCTGGCCTATCCCGACGAAGCCTATCGGCGGCGTCTGGCGGAGGAATGGCAACGCAAGGCGGCGACGGCCATCAGGCAGCGCAGCACCATGGAAGCGATGGAAACGGAAGTGACCTGCCTCGACGGTTCGACGAAAACCATTTCCTGGGGTTTCGTCAGTATCGGCCACCGCAACTGGGCTTTCGGTCTCGACCTCACCGAGCGCAAGCGAGCCGAAGGCGAACTCCAGCGCTACCAGCACCATCTCGAGGAACTGGTCGCCGAGCGCACCGCCGCCCTGTCGATCGCCAAGGAATCGGCGGAAGCGGCCAACCGGGCGAAGAGCACCTTCCTCGCCAACATGAGCCATGAACTGCGAACGCCGATGAATGCGATCATCGGCATGACCGGTCTGGCCCTGCGCCAGGCCGCCGATGCCCGGCTGCGCAACCAGCTGGGCAAGATCGATCTGGCCTCGCACCACCTGCTGGCGGTCATCAACGACATCCTCGACATCTCCAAGATCGAGGCCGAACGGCTGACCCTGGAGCAGGTCCGCCTGCGCCTCGGCGAAGTGCTGGCCAACCTGGTCAGCCTGGTCGGCCACAAGGCTGCCGAGAAAGGCTTGCAGCTCGATGTCGAACTGGCGCCTGAACTCGCCCGCCAGTCCTTGCTCGGCGACCCCCTGCGCCTGGGGCAGATTCTGCTCAACCTGGCCGGCAATGCACTGAAATTCACCGACCGCGGCAGCATCACGGTGCGCGCCTGGCTGGTCGAGGACAATGACAGTGACGTCGTCCTGCGCTGCGAAGTCGAGGATACCGGGATCGGCATCACCGAGGCGGATCAGCGACGCCTGTTCTCGGCCTTCGAACAGGCGGATGGTTCGATGACCCGCAAATACGGCGGCACCGGGCTCGGGCTGGTGATCAGCAAGCGCCTGGCGACGCTGATGGGCGGTGAAATCGGCGTCCGCAGCCAGCCGGGGAGCGGCAGTACCTTCTGGTTCACGGTGCGCCTGGGCAAAGCGGTCGGCGAAGACAGCACGCCACCGCCGGCTGCCGACACGCGGAGCGAACAACTGCTGCGTGACCTGGCGCCGGGCAAGCGCCTGCTGCTGGTGGAGGATGAACCGATCAACCGGGAGGTCTCGAAAGCCTTGCTCGAGGAGGTCGGGCTGCGTGCCGATCTCGCCGAAGACGGCCTGGTCGCCGTCGACATGGCCCGCCGGACGCCCTACGACCTGATCCTGATGGACATCCAGATGCCGCGCCTGAACGGCATCGCCGCTACCCAGGCCATCCGCGCCCTGCCCGGCCATGGCGCCACGCCGATCCTGGCGATGACCGCCAATGCCTTCGACGAGGATCGCCAGGCCTGCCTGGCCGCCGGCATGAACGGCCATATCGCCAAGCCGGTCGATCCCGACCTGCTCTTCGCTACCCTGCTGAAATGGCTGGCACCGGTTACGGCAGGCGAATGAAGCCGTCGGCGTCGAGCGGGATGAAGGGGTTGTAACAGACCTCCCAGAGGAAGCCGTCGGGGTCGGCGAAGTAGCCGCGGAAGCCGCCCCAGAACACCTTGCCGGCCGGCTGCGCCAGAGTCGCACCGGCCGCCACCGCCTCGTCGAGCAGCGCCTGCACGGCCGCTTCCGATTCCACATTATGGGCCAGGGAAAAACCGGGAAAACCGCTGCCGGCGGCCGGCACGTTGGCATCCTCGGCCAGCTCGGCGCGCGGGAACAGGGCGAAGGCCACCGAACCGGCCGCGAAGAAGGCGACGCCGTCCTGGCTGGCCGACGATTCCTGCCAGCCCAGCTGGCGGTAGAAATCCCGGCTGCGTTGCAGATCGGCTACGCCGAGGGTGATGAAGCTGATGGTCTGTTTCATGATCGGAACTCACATGGGCTGGGCGGAGTGGCCACCGACCGGGCAATTGTAGTCCCGCCACCGGGCTGCCTCCCATTGTGGCCGGTGGGGCAGACGGTATTTTCGATTGTCCTAAGAAAAACCTTTTTTACAATGTGGAAACAACGTAGGATGCCCGGCAGGTAATGAACGGCGCCGCATCAGGGGCCGCGTACCGCCACCGTGGATCGCAGGACTCCTGCCAGCCACGGTTTTTTATGCGTCTGACAGGGTGGGGTTGGCATGGGCAAAGCCGAGGAAAATGAATGTGAGCTGCTGTTCACCAATGAGCTGGTAGACGGCGACCGCGGCACGGTCCGCCCACGCGATCCAGCCACGCCCCGCTACGTGGTCGGCATCGGCGCCTCGGCCGGCGGCCTCGAGGCCCTGACGGCGCTGATCTCGCACCTGCCGGTCAATCTCGGCATCTGCTATGTGGTGATTCAGCATCTGTCGCCGACCTACCGCAGCATGATGGCGCAACTGCTCGGCCGCGATACCGAAATGGCGGTGCGCGAAGCGGAGGATGGCGGACAGCTCGAAGCCAACACCATTTTCATCGCGCCGGCCAATCACAACCTGACCCTGCAGGGCGACAGCTTCGTCCTCGTCGAAACGCCGCCCCGGGTGGCACCCAAGCCGTCGGTCAATGTCTTCCTGGCCTCGCTGGCCGAGGCGCGCGGCGACGATGCGATCGGCGTCATCCTCTCCGGCACCGGCAGCGACGGCGCCCAGGCCATCGGCGGCATCAAGGCGGCCGGCGGCTTCACTTTCGCCCAGGAACCGGCCAGCGCCAAGTACTCGGGCATGCCGCAGGCGGCCATCGACACCGGGACCATCGACTGGGTGCTGCCGCCCGAGCAGATCGCCCAGCGGATCGCCGACATCGCCCGTTCGCGCGAACACCTGGCGCCGCCCGAGACCAACTTCGGCAGTGCCTCGACGCTGAAGAAACTGCTGCTCAAGGTGCGCCAGCACACCAAGGTCGATCTCAACGGCTACAAGGAAAACACGGTCTGGCGGCGGATCGAGCGGCGCATGGCGGCCAACCGCATGGTCACGCTGGAGGAATACCTGGCCCATGTCGACGCCGTGCCGGACGAACTGGACCTGCTGTACAAGGATGTACTGATCTCGGTCACCTCCTTCTTTCGCGACGCTCCGGCCTTCGAGGCGCTGGGCAATGTGCTTGAGGGCCTGCTGCGCGAGAAGCGCCCGGGTGACGAGCTGCGCGTCTGGGTCGCCGGCTGCGCCACCGGCGAGGAAGCTTATTCGATCGCCATGCTGCTGTGCGAACGCAGCGGCGCCGCGCTGGCCAACCTGCGCGTGCAGATCTTCGCCACCGATCTCGACCTGAACGCCATGGCGCTGGCGCGCAAGGGCGTCTATTCCTCGGCCGCCGTCGGCACCCTCGACCCGGAGCTGGTCGCCCGCTATTTCGTGCCGCGCAACGACGCCTACGAGGTTTCCAAGACGCTGCGCGAAATGGTCGTCTTCGCCCGCCAGGACCTGGTGCAGGATCCGCCCTTCCTGCGCCTCGACCTGATCACCTGCCGCAATGTACTGATCTATTTCCAGTCGGAGCTGCAGGCGCGGATCCTGTCGGTTTTCCACTACGCCTTGCGGCCCGAGGGCTTCCTGTTTCTCGGCAAGTCCGAGAACGTGTACCAGCAGGACTCGCTGTTCGGCCCGGTGCACAAGGATGCCCGGATCTTCCGCCGGGAGAACGTGCTGACCCGCCCCAACCTGTCCGGCGGCTCCTTCATCCTGTCGCCGGCCGACCGCGCCGGGGCCGAAGTCGAGAAGATCGTCGAGAAAAGTGCCGCGACGCTGTACCAGGAATCCGCCGCCCGCTTCTACCAGCCGCCCGGCATCCTGATCAACGGCAATTTCGCCATCCTGCACCTGCAGGGCAAAGTCGGCGATTTTCTCAACGTCGGCGATGGACGGCCGAGTTTCGACCTGCCGCACCTGATCCGCAAGGAGTTCTCCGCCGATCTGCAGACCCTGCTGCATCAGGCCCGGCACAAACAGGGCTCGGCCTACGGCCGGCCGCGCACGCTGAAGCTGGCCGACGGCAAGCGTCTGGTGCGCATGGTCATCCATGCGCTCGAGGCGAATACGGCCAACGGCATGTTCCTGGTCGTCTTCGAGGCGGTGGCCAAGAGTCGCAGCGCCGTCGGCACGGCCATCGGCGAAGCCGGTGCGACGGTGCGCGAACTCGAGGACGAGATCATCGCCATGCGCGAACACCTGCAGGCGGTGATCGAGGAACTGGAAACTTCGAACGAGGAAATGCAGGCCCTGAACGAAGAGGTTCAGGCGGCCAACGAGGAACTGCAATCGTCGAACGAGGAACTGGAAGCGTCGAACGAGGAACTGCAGGCAACCAATGAAGAGCTGACCACGGTCAACGAGGAACTGCAGATCAAGAGCGCGCAGTTGCTGGAATTCAACTACGACCTGGAAAGCATCCAGAGCTGCATCGGC
>PHCU01000197.1 GCA_002842345.1 Betaproteobacteria bacterium HGW-Betaproteobacteria-12
CCCATTCGGTGGTCAGCGGCATTTTCTTACCGGTGAGTTTTTTGAAATGAAGCGTATCGTCATCCTGATTTCCGGCCGCGGCAGCAACATGGAAGCCCTGATCGCCGCCCGCGACGCCGGCCGCCTGCCGGTCGCCATCGCCGCCGTGATCAGCAACCGGCCGGACGCCGGCGGCCTGGAAACCGCCGCCAGCGCCGGCATCGCCACCGCCGTGCTCGACCACAAGGCCTTCGCCAGTCGTGAAGCCTTCGATGCCGCGCTGGCTGAATGCATCGACGGCTACGCCCCGGATCTGGTCGTGCTGGCCGGTTTCATGCGCATTCTCAGCGACGGCTTCGTGCGCCACTACGAGGGCCGGCTGATCAACATCCATCCCTCGCTGCTGCCATCCTTTCCCGGCCTGCACACGCACCGCCGGGCGCTCGAGGAGGGCGTGCGCATCCACGGCTGCACCGTGCATTTCGTCACCCCGGCACTCGACCACGGCCCGGTCATCATCCAGGCCGCCGTGCCGGTGCTCGACGACGACAGCGAGGCAAGCCTGGCCGCCCGCGTGCTGGCGCAGGAACACATCGTCTATCCGCAAGCCGTGCGCTGGTTCGCCGAGGACCGCCTGCGCCTGGTCGATTGCCGCGTTCGCCTCGCCGGCAGCGCTGGCGACGGCGCCGTGCTGATCGCGCCCGGGGGCGCCTGAACGGCAATGCCCGGCCTGCTCATCGTCGCCCTGGCCGGATCGCTGCTGATCCACGGGGCGGCCCTGTTCGGGACCGATTTCGAATTGTTCGGCGACGAGCCGGCGACGCCGATGCTGCAGGCCGAACTGCAACTGCCGGCAGCGCCGGTCACGCCGCCGCTGCCGGCGGCAAAACCGCCCGCCAAACCGAAGCCGCCACCCAAGCCGCGCCCCGCCGTGGTGCCCGACGTTGCGGCAGCGTCCGAAATGCCGCCCGCGCCGGTCGAAGAAACGCCGGCGCCGCCTCCAGAGCAGGCCGAAGCTCCAGCCGCGCCAGCCGCAGCGGAAGCGGTCAAGCCGGTTTTGCCGGCGAACGGCGTTATCCGCTTTACCATCGTCAAGGATTCGCTGGGCCTGCAAGTGGGCCGGGCCGAGCATCGCTGGGAATTCGCCGATGACGGCAGCTACCGCCTGACGGCTACCAGCGAGACGAGCGGCCTGGCCGCCCTGCTGCGACCGGCGCGCCTGTTGCAGGAGAGCCGCGGCCGGCTGGTCGCTGGCGGCCTGCAGCCGGACAGCTTCCGCAGCCGGCGCGAGGGCAAGGCGCCGGAAGGCGCCGACTTCGACTGGTCGGCAGGGCAGGTCCGCCTGTTGCGCGACGGCAGTGTCCACCCGCTGGCGCCGGGCGCCCAGGACCTGCTGTCGCTGAATTACCAGCTAGCCTTTCTCGGGCGGCTGGCCGAAGGCTGCACGCTGGGGGTTGCCACCGCCCGCAAGTTCGAGCGCCATATGCTTGATTCGCTGGGCGAGGAGGAGATCGAGACGCCGGCCGGGCGTTTCCGCACCCTGCACCTGCGGGCGCTCAACGACAGCACGACGGAAATCTGGATTGCCCTCGATCATGGGCACTTGCCGGTTAAAATTCGTTTTACCGACAAGAAAGGCGAAAGCTTCGAGCAAATCGCCACAGACCTAGGAAATTGATGAAAGCCCGTTTTACTCCCGCCCTGTTTGCCCATGCCGAAGCTGTGCTCGGCCAATTGCTCAGTTTCGCCCATCCGGCCGATGCCGTCGTCTCGCGTTATTTCCGCGAACACCGCGAACTGGGCCATGCCGACCGCGCCTTCGTCGCCGAGACAGTATTCGCCGTGCTGCGGCGCGGGCGCAGCCTGGAGGTGCGCTGCGCCGGCAAGCTGTCCGATCGCAATCGGCTGCTGGCGGCGCTGGCGGTGACGCGCGGCTGGAGCCAGCGCGAACTGGCGCCGGTGCTCAAACCGAGCGAGGAGGAATGGCTGGCCGCCGCCAAGGCGCTGCCGGATAGCGATTTGCCGCCGGCCGTGCGCTGCGATCTGCCGGACTGGCTGTATGCCCGCCTCGAAGCGCAGCTCGGCGCCGACGAAACGCTGGCCCTGGCGGCCGCGCTGAACCAGCCGGCGCCGCTCGATCTGCGCGTCAATACGCTGAAAGCCAGCCGCGACGAGGTCCTGACCCGGCTCGCTGCCGACGGCATCGCCGCCCAGGCTGGTGCGCTGTCGCCGCTGGCCGTGCGCCTGCGCGACAAGCCGGCCCTGGCCAAGCACCCGCTGTTTCTCGAAGGCGCCTTCGAGGTGCAGGACGAGGGCAGCCAGCTGCTCGGCTTCCTGCTCGAACCGAAGCGCGGCGAGATGGTCGTCGATTTCTGCGCCGGTGCCGGCGGCAAGACGCTGTTGCTCGGCGCGCTGATGCGCAACACCGGCCGCCTCTATGCTTTCGATGTCTCCGACAAGCGCCTGGTCAAGCTGAAGCCACGCCTGGCCCGTTCCGGCCTGTCCAATGTCCATCCGGCGCGCATCGAGCACGAGCGCGACCAGAAGATCAAGCGCCTGGCCGGCAAGGCTGACCGGGTGCTGGTCGATGCGCCCTGTTCCGGCCTCGGCACGCTGCGCCGCAACCCCGACCTGAAATGGCGGCAGAGCGCCGAGTCGGTCGCCGAGCTGACGCTCAAGCAGGCCGCCATTCTTGCCGCCGCGGCCAAGCTGGTGCGGCCCGGCGGGCGTATCGTCTATGCCACCTGCAGCCTGTTGAACGAGGAGAATAACGCGATCGTCGATGCCTTCCTCGCCAGCCATCCCGATTTCGTGCTGACTCCGGCGAGCGCCGTGCTGGCCCGAGCCGGCATCGAACTGCCAGGCGACACCCTGCGCCTGCTGCCGCATCGCCACCACACCGACGGCTTCTTCGCCGCCATCCTCGACCGCAAGTCATGAACCGCAACGACCAGGCCCTGCGTCTGCTCGGCGATCTTTGGGCCGACGTCCAGGGGCCGGATTTCGTCTGGCAGATCAGCGCCCTGGCGCTCTGCCTGGGCATTGCCTTCCTGCTCGCCCGCTGGTGGCAGGGGCGCCATGCCGAAGGCGGCGGCCGCTTCGGTGATGCCAGTTCCCGCCTGGCCTTTCCGTTGGCCGGCCTGTTGCTGGTCGGCCTGGCGCTGCCGCTGCTGACGCCTTTTTTCAAGGTCAACCTGCTGAAGATCGCCTTGCCGCTGCTCGGCTCGATGGCTCTGGTGCGTGGCGTGGTATTCGTATTGCGTCATGCTTTTCCGGCGGCGACGTGGCTGACTGCCTGGGAGCGCATCATCGCCACCGTCGTCTGGGGCTGGCTGGCGCTCTACATTACCGATCTGGCGCCCTATGTCATCGAGGCGCTGGAGCAGGTGCAGTTCTCCGTCGGCAAACAGAAGCTCGATCTGTGGACGATCCTGCACGGCATCGTCACGGTCTTCCTGACCGTCGTCTTCGCGCTGTGGATCGCCGGCCTGATCGAGGGCCGTCTGCTGCGTCTGGAAAACCTTGATTCAAGCCTGCGCATCGTCGGCATCCGCATCGCCAAGGCGCTGTTGACGCTGCTGGCAATCATGCTCAGCCTGTCGCTGGTGGGCATCGACATGACCGCCCTGTCGGTATTCACCGGGGCGCTCGGCGTCGGCCTCGGCTTCGGCCTGCAGAAGATCGCCAGCAATTACGTCTCCGGCTTCATCATCCTGCTCGACCGCTCGATCCGCATCGGCAACATCGTCCAGGTTGGCAGCGACGCCGGCGAGGTGCGCCAGATCACCACCCGCTACACGGTCTTGAAGCATGCCGGCGGCACCGAGTTCATCGTGCCGAACGAAACGCTGATCAGCACCACGGTGCAGAACCAGACCTATTCGGACACCCAGTTGCGCCTGGCGACGAGCATCGGCGTTGCCTACGACAGCGATCTCGAGCTGGCCTCGCAGCTGATGGTCGCGGCGGCCACGGCGCAGGAACGGGTGTTGGCCGAGCCGCCGCCGCGGGTGTTCCTGACCCAGTTCGCCGACAGCAGCATCAACCTGGAACTGGGCTTCTGGATCGCCGACCCGGATGCGGGCAAGGGCAATATCGTTTCCGACATCAATTTCGCCATCTGGCGCGCCTTCAAATCCCACGGGGTACAGATTCCGTTTCCCCAGCGCGAAGTCCGGATTCTCAACCCGACGCCTCCGGCGACCCAGTCAGCTTGAGGCGGGGGCGCCGTTCCGGCGCCTCAGATGCTCTGCAGCAGGCGTTTTTCATAGCTGCGTTCCAGCCGCTCCTTGTGGCGTTTCTCGATAGCCCGCGTGGCATGGGCGATGCGCTGGCCGAGCTGGTGACCTTCCCTGGCAGGGTGTGGTGGCCGCTCAGAGTCCGTCGGCGAGGAAGCTTTCCAGTGCCGCATAGGGCAGCGGCTGGCTGAACAGGTAGCCCTGCATGACGTCGCAGCCAAGGCCGAGCAGGACTTCGCGCTGGTGCTCGGTTTCGACTCCTTCGGCCAGCACCTGCAGGCCGAAACTGCGGGCGATGGCGATGATGGCGTGCACGATGGCATCCGAGCCATGGCCGTAGCCGAGATCGCGGACGAAGGACTGGTCGATCTTGACGGTGCTGACCGAGAAGCGGCGCAGATAATTGAGCGAGGAATAGCGGGTGCCGAAATCGTCGATCGAGATGCCCATGCCGGTACGCCGCAGCTGCCGGACTTTGGCGATGATGCTCTCGGCATCCTTCATCAGCAGGCTCTCGGTAATCTCGATTTCGATGGCCGCGGGCGGAAGGCAGTAGTGCTCGAGCGGGGCGGCGATGCGTTCGAGCAGGTCGCTGCGTTCGAATTCCCGCGGCGACAGATTGATGCCCATGCGTAGTTCGCGGAATCCCTTGTTGCGCAGGTCGGCCAGTTGGCGACAGGCGGCATCGAGCACCCAATTGCTGATGGCGACGATCATGCCGGTTTCTTCGGCCATCGGGATGAAGGCGTCGGGCGAGATCAGGCCCTGGGTCGGGTGCTGCCAGCGGATCAGCGCCTCGACGCCGATGATCCGGCGTTCGCGGAGATCGATCTGCGGCTGGTAGTGCAGCTCGAACTGGTTGCCTTCCTTGATCGCCAGGCGCAGGTCGTTCTCCAGCGAGATGCGCTCGACGTGCATGGTATTCATCGCCGGGCGGAATTCGAGGAAGCCATCCTTGCCCTGGGCCTTGGTCTGGTACATCGCAATGTCGGCATTGCGGATCAGTTCGTCCGGCGTCTCGCCATCCTCGGGGTAGACAGCGAGACCGATGCTGACCGTGGCGATGAAGTCGCGCTCGGCAACGGTGAACGGGCGCTTCAGTTCGGCGAGCATTTTCTTGGCGATAACGGCGACGTCATCAACGCAGATGATGTCAGGCAGCAGCACGGTGAATTCATCGCCACCCTGGCGCGCCAGGGTGTCGCCGGAACGCAGGCACTGGCGGATACGGGTGGCAAATTCCTTGAGTAGGCGGTCGCCTTCCGGATGGCCGTAGGTGTCGTTGATCAGCTTGAAGCGGTCGATGTCGAGGAACATCACGCCGAGCCGCTGGTTGCGCCGCTTGGCCTGGGTGATCGAGAGTTCCAGGCGG
>PHCU01000198.1 GCA_002842345.1 Betaproteobacteria bacterium HGW-Betaproteobacteria-12
GCCGGCGTTCGGCAGCTGGGCGAATTCGAAGGCCAGTTCCGGGTTGCCGACGTTCATCATGACCTTGACCGGGACGTCCGGCATGGCCGAGATGTCGCGGGTGGTGATTTCGAAGTCCAACTTGCCGCGATAGACGTGGCCGGTGTCGCCTTCGGTGCAGGAGACGGTGACGAGGTCACCTTCGTTCAGCGTCTCGGTCGCATCGCCGCAGCCGACGATGGCCGGGATGCCCAGTTCGCGGGCGATGATGGCGGCGTGGCAGGTGCGGCCACCGCGGTTGGTGACGATCGCGGAAGCGCGCTTCATCACCGGCTCCCAGTTCGGGTCGGTCATGTCGGCGACCAGCACGTCACCCGGCTTGACCTGGTCCATTTCCTTCGGATCCTTGACGATGCGCACCGGACCGACGCCGATCTTCTGGCCGATGGCACGGCCGGAGGCGAGCACCTTGGAGAAGGACTTCAGCTTGAACTTTTCCTGCTTGCCGGCGGCCGCCTGCGACTGCACGGTTTCCGGGCGGGCCTGCAGGATGTACAGCTTGCCGTCGACACCGTCCTTGCCCCACTCGATGTCCATCGGACGACCGTAGTGCTTTTCGATGATCTGGGCATAGCGGGCCAGTTCCATGACTTCTTCGTCGTTGATCGAGAACTGGTGACGCTGCGATTCCGGCACATCTTCAGTGATCGTGGACTTGCCGGCGACCTTCTCGGCGGCGAAGGTCATCTTGATCATCTTGGAGCCGAGGTTGCGGCGGACAACAGCCTTCTTGCCGGCTTCGAGCATCGGCTTGTGCACGTAGAACTCGTCCGGATTGACGGCGCCCTGCACCACCGTCTCGCCGAGACCGTAGCTGGAGGTGACGAAGACGGCATCGCGGAAACCGGATTCGGTGTCGAGGGTGAACATCACGCCGGCGGCGCCCTTGTCGGAACGGACCATGCGCTGGATGCCGGCGGACAGCGCGACGTCGGCATGCACGAAGCCCTTGTGCACGCGGTAGGAAATGGCGCGGTCGTTGTACAGCGAGGCGAACACTTCCTTGATCGCGTGCATGATGTTTTCCAGGCCGACGATGTTCAGGAAGGTTTCCTGCTGACCGGCGAAGGAAGCGTCCGGCAGGTCTTCGGCGGTGGCCGAGGAGCGCACGGCGAAGGACATGTCGGCGGTGGAATCGGCGACCAGGCGCTGGTACTGCTCGGTGACGGCGATGGTCAGGTCCATCGGGAAGGGCGTGTCGATGATCCACTGGCGGATCTCGGCGCCGGCCTTGACCAGGGCGTTGACGTCATCGACGTCGAGCGCGTCGAGGACGGCGTTGATCTTGGCATCGAGGCCGGACTGAGCGAGGAAGACGCGGTAGGCGTGGGCCGTGGTGGCAAAGCCGCCGGGCACTCGGACGCCGGTGTCGGCGAGCTGGCTGATCATTTCGCCGAGCGACGAGTTCTTGCCGCCGACCTGGTCAACGTCGGTCATGCGCAGTTTTTCAAAGGGGATGACAAGGGCTTCCATCAAGGGTCCTTTCAGGGGGTCGAATTGAAAATCAGGAAATCAGTGAATCGGCAACGCTGTAATCGCCGCCCAGGCGGCGTTCCGCCGTCTGCCGGCGGGCGACGCTGCGCAGGGTCTGCGCCAGCGTCTCGCGGACGAAATCGATATGAGTCTCGGCGGCGGCGCGGGCGGCATGCGGCTTCTTGTCGATGATCGCGGTGTGAATCGCGGCATGTTGCTGCTGCAGCAGCTTGCTGGCGGCCGGCACGGTCTTCAGTTCGCCGAGATTGAGGCGGATGTTGTCCTGCATCAGGCGCAGCAGTGCCGACGACAGGTGGCCGAGCAAGGCGTTGTGCGCCGCCTCGCCGACCGCCTGGTGGAAGGCGATGTCGGCTTGCGAGCGCTTCTCCAGGTCGTCGCCCTCGAAGGCGGCATTGAGTTCGGCAAAGGAGCGCTCGAGGCGCTGGCGGTCGGCCTCGGTGGCGCGCTCGGCGGCCCACTCGGCGGCCTGGCCCTCGATCATGCGGCGGAATTCGAGCATGTCCTCGCGCAGGTTGGGATGGCTGCCCATCATGTCCTGCCAGGGGTCGAAGAAAGTCGACTCGAGGCGGTCGGTGATATAGGTGCCACCGCCCTGACGACTCTGTACCATGCCCTTGGAGGCAAGCTTCTGGATCGCTTCGCGCAGGCTGGGGCGGGACACGCCGAGTTCGCTCGCCAGTTCGCGTTCCGGCGGCAGGCGGTCGCCAGGACGCAGCGAGCCTTCGAGAATGCGGCGCTCCAGCGAGGCAGCGACGGCATCCGAAATTCGCGGAACCTGAACCTTGTTCGGCATGGGTAAGACCACCTTGATTGGTAAGACCACTCAATTCTATTAGCCCGGCGGGCAAAGTGCAAGCCCGGTGTTTTCCCTAATTCGTTTGACTAAGTATCGGTATTAACGTACATTTCCAAAACGCGATTTATTGGTCTTACCATTTTACCGTCAAATAATTTACCTCGGAGACAAGATGACTCGACCGCAAACCATGGCGTCACCCCCGACCGACATCTATTTTTTTGCCACCTGCGTGGTCGATCAATTCTTTCCCGGCGCCGGCATGGATGCCATCACTTTGCTCGAGCGCCTGGGCGTTCGCGTCCACTTCCCCGAGGAGCAGACTTGCTGCGGTCAGCCGGCCTACACCAGCGGCTTTCCCGATGAGGCACGCAAGGTTGCGGCGCACCAGCTGACGCTGTTCCCCAACGACTGGCCGGTGGTCGTGCCCTCCGGTTCCTGCGCCGGGATGATGAAGCACCACTATCCGACGCTGTTTGCCGCCGACCCGGTGCGCAAGGCGCAGGCCGAGGCGCTGTCCGCCCGCATCTACGAACTGACCGACTTCCTGGTCAATGTGCTCGACTGGCAGCCGCAGGACCAGGGCAGTGACTGTACGGTCGTGCTGCACACCTCCTGTTCGGCCCGCCGCGAGATGGGCGTGCACCTGACCGGGCGCAAGCTGCTCGGCGGCCTCGAGAAGGTCAGCGTCGCACAGCAGGATCACGAATCCGAATGCTGCGGCTTCGGCGGCACCTTCTCGATCAAGCAACCGGAAATCTCCGGCGCCATGGTCGAGGACAAGGTGAAGGCCCTCAAGGCAACCGGCGCCGAACGCGTGGTTAGCGCCGACTGCGGCTGCCTGATGAACATCCTCGGCCACGCCGCCTGGAAGGATGCACAGGAAGGCCGCAGCCCCCCGTCCCTGCCCGGCGAGCACATCGCCAGCTTCCTGCTGCGGCGGACCGGAGGTGCCCAATGAGCGCCCGCGACCGCATCCTCGGCAAGCTGAAGGCGGCCGCCCCGGCGACCGCCGGCGAACTGCCCGACGTCGCCGCCTGGTACGCCGCCCATCGCGGCACGGAAGACGTCGCCGACAAGGCCAGGCGCTTCCGCCAGTTCATCGAACTGGCGCATGCCGAGGTCTATTCGGTGTCGCGCGGCGGCTGGCTGCAGAAGCTCTACGAAGTGCTGTCCGCCAAGCAGCTGGACCAACTACTAGTCGCACCGGGCACCGCCCACGGCAAGCGTGCCCAGGAAGAACTGGTGCCGCTCGGCATCGCCTGCCCGGCCTACGACCAGCCGATCGAACAGTGGAAGGCGGCGATGTTCACTGAGACGCCGGCTGCCTTCACTGCCGCCCGCGCCGCCATTGCCGAGACCGGCACGCTGATCCTGTGGCCGGATGCCGACGAGCCGCGGCTGATGTCGCTGGTGCCGCCGATCCATATCGTGCTGCTCGACGCGGCGACGATCCACAACACCTTTTACGAAGCCATGCAGACGGAAGGCTGGGCCAACGGCCTGCCGACCAATTCGCTGCTCATTTCCGGCCCCTCGAAAACCGCCGACATCCAGCAGACCCTGGCCTATGGCGCGCACGGCCCGAAGGAACTGGTCGTGCTGCTGATCGAGGAGAACCCGCAATGAGCGCCCCGCAGACCCCACACACGCTGCATTTCATGCCCTCGGCCGGCTTCCGCGCCCGGGCCAAGGATGTCGTCGAGAACCCCTTCCTGCGCCAGAGCTTCCGCGGTGCGATGGATTTCCTGATGAGCAAGCGCGCCGCCCAGTTTCCCGATGCCGAGGAACTGGAAAGCCTGCGTTCGCTCGGCGAGCGCATTCGCCAGTACAACTTGGCCAAGCTGCCGACCCTGCTCGAACAGCTCGAAACCAAGCTGACGAAGAACGGCATCAACGTGCACTGGGCGGAAACGCCGGACGAGGCCAACGCCATCATCCTCGGCATCTGCCACAAGCATTCGGCGAAGCTGATGGTCAAGGGCAAGTCGATGGTCAGCGAGGAAATCGAGCTGAACCACGCCGCCGAAGCGGCCGGCATCGGTGCACTGGAATCCGACATGGGCGAGTACATCGTCCAGCTGGCCCATGAAAAGCCCTCGCACATCATCATGCCGGCGATCCACAAGACCAAGGAGGAGATCGCCAAACTGTTCGCCGAGAACGTGCCCGGCGTGGACTACACCGACAACGTTGACGCGCTGATCCAGATCGGCCGCAACGTGCTGCGGCAGAAGTTTCTGGAGGCCGACATCGGCCTGTCCGGCGTCAATTTCGCCGTCGCTGAAACCGGCACGCTGTGCCTGGTCGAGAACGAAGGCAACGGCCGCATGTGCACCACGGCACCACCGGTGCATATCGCCATCACCGGCATCGAGAAGATCGTCGAGAAGCTGGAACACGTGCCGCCGCTGCTCTCCCTGCTGACCCGTTCGGCGACCGGCCAGAACATCTCGACCTACTTCAACATGATCTCCAGCCCGCGCCAGCCGGGCGAGAAGGACGGCCCGAACGAAGTGCACCTGGTGCTGCTCGACAACGGCCGCAGCCAGGCCTACGCCGACGAGCAGTTGCGCAAGACGCTGCAGTGCATCCGCTGCGGCGCCTGCATGAACCATTGCCCGGTCTACACCCGCATTGGTGGTCACGCCTACGGCACCACCTACCCCGGCCCGATCGGCAAGATCATCTCGCCGCATATGCTGGGGCTGGAAGCGACGGCGACGATGGCCACCGCCTCCTCGTTGTGCGGTGCTTGCGGCGAAGTCTGCCCGGTGAAGATTCCGATTCCCGAACTGCTGATGCGTCTGCGCGAGGAGTCGTTTACAAAACCGCATGACCATCCTTCGATGCGTGGGCAGGGGGCTGGGTATAGCCGCGTCGTCTCGGCCATCTGGCGGGCCTGGGCGACGGTCTATCGCTCGCCGGGACTGTATCGGCTGACAACTTGGTTCGGCAGCCGGCTGGGTGGGCTAATACCTTCCAATCAGGGTGCCTGGACTTCGGTGCGGGTGCCGTTGCGGCCGGCACCGAAGCGGTTGCGGGACATGTTGAAGGAACGGAGCTGATGTTTTCCCGGTGCGGGCTTGGGGTTCCGCCTTGCGGGCGGGCGTACTTTCTTTTGGGTGGCCAAAAGAAAGTAGCCAAAGAAAAGGCCACCCCTGGGTCGGCGCCCCGCTGCGCGGGGTCCCCTGCGCTACTCGCCGTTGGCGGGGGCTGCGGAACTCGGGGCTGCGCCCCTCAGACAGTCCTC
>PHCU01000001.1 GCA_002842345.1 Betaproteobacteria bacterium HGW-Betaproteobacteria-12
CTGGTGTTGAGCTTGCGCTCGCAGTTTTTCCACAGACGGCGGCACTTCTCGATCCAGGCGAATGAGCGCTCAACCACCCAACGCTGGGGCATGACGGTAAAGGTGTGCAACTCGCTACGTTTGGCGATTTGAACCTCGGCCCCGAGCAGTTCCTCGACGGCTTGGGCAAATGGCTGACCGACATATCCACCATCGGCCAAGAGGCGCTGAACGGCTTGCAAATCAGTCGCGCAACGGCCGAGAGCCAGCAATGCCCCCTTGCGATCTGTTACGTCGGCCGTCGTGACGGCGATGGCGTGGGGCAAGCCTTGGGTATCCACCGCAATGTGGCGTTTGATTCCCGATACTTTCTTGCCGGGAGCCTGTCAGAAATTTTGTGTGTGAGGCATAACATGTCGCCAAGGAGCATGTATGCCAAGCAAGACGAGCAAGAAGAAACCGGCAGCGGCGCTGCCCAGCATTCCCAAGGAACTCATTGATCAGATGGTCAGTGGCCCGATGGACGCCGAGGCGGTGAACGCCGCCTCGATGGCGTTCAAGAAAGCGCTGATCGAACGCATCCTGGGGGCCGAACTCAGCCATCATCTGGGTTACCTGCCCGGTGCCGAGAAACCCGGCGAGATCGGCAACCCCCGCAACGGCGCGACCAGCAAGACCGTGCTGACTGAAGACGGGCCGCTGCGCATCGACATCCCGCTGGACCGCCAGGGCAGCTTCGAACCCCTACTCATTCCCAAGCACGAGCGCCGCTTCACCGGTTTCGACGACAAGATCGTGGCCATGTACGCCAGGTGGCATCAGCGAAGCTTGTCCTGCGGGGGCTGGCCGCTCTTAATGGCTGTGTCGGTCTCTTGTCCAGGTGGATTCCCGCATCCGCTTGATATCTCGATTCGGGGGTTCACCGAATAGTCGGCTGTACTCCCGGCTGAACTGGGATGCGCTCTCATACCCGACACGCGTCGCCGCACTCCCTGCGTCCAGATTCTCATTGAGCATCAACTGCCGGGCATCCAGCAGGCGCAGGTTCTTCAGGTACTGCAAGGGGCTCACGCCGACTACGGCACGAAAATGCTGCCGGAAGCTTGACGGACTCATGTGGGCTTTGGCCGCAAGATCATCCATCAGCACGTTCTCCGTGTAGTGCTGTTTCAGCCATGTCACCACCTTGGCAATTTGCTGGTTCGGCGAGCCGATCGCAACGAGGCGGCGCAGGTTGGGGCCATGTCCTCCATTCAGCAGGCGGATGACGATCTCCTGCTGGATCAGGGGCGCGAGGAGGGGTATCAGCGACGGTTCGGCCAGCAGCCGGAGCAACCGGGTCAGCGCATCCTGCAGGCCAGCGTCCAGCGCCATGAGGGATATTCCCTGCATCGTGGAAGCGTGGAGTGGCGTCGCGAACTCCATTTCCGCCGCCAGCTGGGCGATGAGTCGCGCATCGAGTTCCAGCCACATCCCGAGGAAAGGTTCTGCAGCGCTGGCGCAAGTGACGTAGGCCACCACGGGCATGTCCACGGTCGTGATAAGCGACTGTCCAGCCCCGTAGTCGAAGATCTCGTCGCCCCGTGTGATCCGCTTGCGGCCTTGCACGATCAGCACAAGGCCCAGGCCATAGATGCAAGGCTTCGGATCGGTGGTGGAACTGCAACGACGGAGCTTCAGTGCAGGAATCGGGGTGTCGTAGTCTCCGTCAGTTTGTGCAATCTTGTCGATCAGGCTGACAAGCTCTCCGATGTCGGATCTTGCTGTAGAGATCATTGAATACCCCCATTAAATTCGGTGTTTGCCTTCATTTTTCGTGCTTGAAGCTTAGCACTGGCGCAAGCGGATCAAACGGCTCGTTGATCGCGCCTTGTCATATCAGGCAAAAAACGCGACGGTTTTGGCAAACGACTCCAGTGCCTTCCGGGCCACACTGCGTGGCATCGGATCGCATCCGACCGGGCTCACTTTTCACCAACGGAGATTCAGTTCAATGACCCAAACCAGTTCGAGGCTGTTTCAGCCCTTTGCATTCAAGAACGGCCTGACCTTGCGCAACCGCGCCGTGATGGCGCCGATGACGACGTGGTCGGCCAATCCGGATGGCAGCATTTCAGACCAGGAAGTGGCCTACTATCGCGCTCGCGTCCGTGGTGTCGGCATGGTGGTGACTGGCTGCACGCATGTGACGCCGGACGGCATCGGCTTCACCGACGAGTTTGCCAGCCATGACGATCGCTTCATTCCCAGCCTGCGTCGCCTTTCGGACGCGGCCAGGAGCGGCGGTGCGCCAGCCATCCTGCAGATTTTCCACGCCGGCAACAAAGCCTTGCCACACCTCGTGCCGGATAGTCGTGTAGTCAGTGCCAGTGCGCTAAAGGTGCCGCCCAGCCCGTTCAATACTGCCGAAGTGACCAGTCACGCCCTTACCGGGGTAGAAATTGAGGAGATCATCAAGGCTTTCGGCGAAGCCACTCGTCGCGCTATCGAGGCGGGCTTCGACGGTGTCGAGCTGCATGGCGCTCATGGCTTTCTCATCCAGAACTTCTTCTCGCCTCTGTTCAACCAGCGCGACGATGAATGGGGCGGCTCTCTCGAAAAGCGCATGCGCTTCCCGCTGGCCGTGGTGCGTGAAGCACAGCGGGTAATCGCCGAACACGCCAAGCGGCCTTTCCTGCTTGGCTACCGCATATCACCGGAAGAGTCTGACGAGGGGGCGCTGCGTATTGGTGATAGCTACGTGCTGATTGATCGGCTGATTGAAGCCGGCGTCGATTACCTTCATGCGTCGCTCTTTGACATTCCAAATGCCAGACCTGTGGGCTATAAGGGAGAGCGAACAACAGCTGAGTTGATCGTCGAGCACGTTTCCGACCGCGTCCCGCTGATTGCGGCGGGTCTTGTCAGGACGCCAGCAGGCTCCGAACAGGCCCTGCGCACCGGCCTGTCTCTGGTTGCAATCGGGCAGGGCCTGGTGATGAACCCGACATGGGTCGAACTCGCAGGCGAGGGCCGGGAAACAGAGATTGCCACCGTACTCGATTCCGACCGCGTGCCGCAACTGGCGATCCCCGATAAGTTGTGGGGCGTAATTCAGGCGGCGAAGGGTTGGTTTCCACTCGTTGAGGCAACACCGCCTGCCGCTTGATGATTCCTGGATGCAACTGGACCCTCAGTCAGCCTACTTCCCACTACCTGTGGTCCATTTTTCAACGCCCGACCTCGGTAGTTGGTCGGGCTGACTGAGTTCTTCGGGTACCGTAATCGAGTGGGTCCGCCACGCAACAGTTAGATAAGCGGACGTTCAGGAACGTTTGAGCTTGGGGAGTTCAGTGCTCTCGGAACTGACCAGCTCGCTCATTGATTCTTGAATACAGGTGGACGTTTATTCAGAAACGCATTCATCCCCTCTTTATTGTCATCAAGGGCGAAGATTGAATGAAAGCTACGTCGCTCAAACAGAATTCCCTCGTTGAGGCTGCTTTCAAACGACCTGTTAATCGACTCCTTGATCATCATCGCCACCGGCAATGAGAACTGCGCTATGGACTGCGCTGCCTTCAGCGTTTCACTAAGCAGTTCCGAAGCAGGATAGATACGAGCTACCAGGCCTGCACGCTCCGCTTCGTCAGCATCAATTAAGCGCCCGGAAAGGCACATGTCCATCGCCTTGGCTTTGCTGATGGCACGGGGCAGGCGTTGTGTTCCTCCCGCCCCTGGCATCGTCCCCAGCTTGATTTCTGGCTGACCGAACTTTGCGGAATCTGCGGCAAATATCATGTCGCACATCATGGCAAGTTCGCAGCCTCCGCCGAGCGCAAAACCCGCGACGGCAGCAATCACGGGTTTGCGACACGTCTTGATCCGCTCCCAGTTTCGCGTGATGTAGTCCGCTTTGTAGGCATCCATGAAACCGAGGCCGCTCATGGCCCCAATATCGGCGCCCGCCGCAAACGCCTTGTCGGATCCGGTAATCACGATGCAACCAATACGCTCATCGCTCTCAAAACCGTCAAGCGCACTGGATAACTCATCAACGAGCTGATCGTTCAGAGCATTGAGTTGTTTGGGACGATTCAATGTGATCAGCCCGACCCTGCCATGGGTTTCCGTAATGATGTTTTCAAAACTCATTGGAACCTCGACTCAAAGCATTTCAAGTGCGAGCGCCGTGGCTTCGCCGCCACCGATGCACAGCGAGGCGACACCACGCTTCTTGCCATACTTCTTCAGCGCGCCGAGCAGCGTGACGACGATGCGGGCGCCGGAGGCGCCAATCGGGTGGCCCAGCGCACAGGCACCACCGTGGATGTTGACCTTGGCCGGATCGAGCTTGAGGTCGTGCAGCGCCGCCATGGTGACCACGGCGAAGGCTTCGTTGATCTCGTACAGATCGACCGATTCCGCGCTCCAGCCGGTCTTGGCGAACAGCTTCTGCATGGCGCCGACCGGGGCCGACGGAAACAGCGCCGGCATGCCGGCATTGGTGGTGTGGCCGACGATGCGGGCGAGCGGCTGCAGGCCCAGCTTGTCGGCCTGCGAGGCGCGCATCAGCACCAGCGCGGCGGCGCCGTCGGAAATCGACGAGGAATTGGCGGCGGTGACGGAGCCATCCTTCTTGAAGGCCGGCTTTAGGGTCGGGATCTTGTCCACATTGACGGCGAACGGGCCTTCGTCCTTGTCGATGACGACATCGCCCTTCCTGCCGGCGACGGTGACGGGGGCGATTTCCCAGGCGAAGCTGCCATTGTTGCTCGCTTCGATGGCGCGGGTAGTCGAGCGGACGGCGAATTCGTCCTGGGCTTCACGGGTGAAGCCGTAGGAGGAAGCGCACTCTTCGGCAAAGGTCCCCATCAGGCGGCCACGGGTTTCCTTGCCGTAGGCGTCTTCCAGGCCGTCGAGGAACATGTGGTCGAGGATCTGACCATGGCCGAGGCGGTAGCCGCCACGGGCCTTGGGCAGCAGGTAGGGAGCGTTGGTCATCGACTCCATGCCGCCGACTACGGCGACGCCGTAGGAGCCGGCGAGGATGCCGTCGTGGCCGAGCATGGTGGCCTTCATCGCCGAACCGCAGACCTTGTGGATGGTCGCGCAGCCGGCGGTGATCGGCAGGCCGGCCTGCAGCGCGGCCTGGCGGGCCGGGGCCTGACCCTGACCGGCTTGCAGCACGCAGCCCAGCAGCACTTCGTCGACCAGATTGGCATCGATGGCGGCGCGCTCGATGGCGGCCTTGATGGCGACGGCGCCGAGATTGGCGGCGGTCAGGCTGGAAAAGCCACCCTGGAACGAGCCCATGGCGGTGCGGGCGGCGGAAACGATAACGATCGGGTCTTGGGACATTTCTGTTCTCCTGAAATTACTTGGCCGCCATGCGGATCGCGCCATCCATGCGGATGACTTCACCGTTGAGGTATTGATTACTGAAAATGTGCTCGACCAGCGCGGCGTATTCGGCTGGCTTGCCCATGCGTGACGGGAAAGGAACCATCTTGCCGAGCGCCTCCTGAACTTCCGGCGGCATGCCCATCAGCATCGGGGTTTCCATGATGCCGGGGGCGATGGTCATGACACGGATGCCGGTGCGGGCGAGTTCGCGGGCGATCGGCAGGGTCATGGCGACCACGCCGCCCTTGGATGCGGCGTAGGCAGCCTGGCCGAGCTGGCCGTCGAAGGCTGCGACCGAGGCGGTGCTGACGATGACGCCGCGCTCGCCGGTATCGTCCGCTTCGCTGGCGCTCATGATTTCAGCGGCCAGACGGATCATGTTGAAGCTGCCGACGAGGTTGATGGTGATGGTGCGGGCGAAGCTTTCCAGTTTGTGAGCGCCTTCCTTGCCAACCACCTTTTCAGCCGGCGCAACGCCCGCGCAATTCACGAGGCCGCGCAACTGCCCCATCGACTGGGCGATGGCGAAGGCGTTGCGGGCACTGTCGTCACTGGTGACATCGGTCTGCACGAAGCGGGTATTAGCGCCCAACTCGGCCTCGATCCGGGCTCCGGCCTCGGGATTAACGTCGGCCAGCACGACTTTGCCACCCCGCTCGACGATCATCCTGGCGGTGCCGGCGCCCAGTCCGGAGGCGCCGCCAGTCACCACGAAAACGTTGTTTTCAATTTTCATAAATCGATCTCCACTTGATCAAACCGCAAGCTTGGTAATGGCTTCCTGACTCCCGGCCATTGCACGCAAGCGGAATTTTTGGATCTTGCCGGTTGCTGTTTTGGGCAACTCGACAAACACCACGCGGCGCGGGCACTTGAAATGCGCCAGGCTTCGACGACAGAAAGCGATGACATCGTCCTCGGAAATATTTGACGCATCTGCCTTCAACTCGACAAATGCGCAGGGGGTTTCACCCCATTTCTCGTCAGGTTGAGCAACAACGGCGGCGTACAGGACACCAGGCATGCGATAGATGACTTCCTCGACCTCGACGGAGGAGATGTTCTCGCCACCGGAAATGATGACGTCCTTGGAGCGATCGGTAATCTGCATATAGCCATCGGGATGGACAATCGCGACATCTCCCGTATGGAACCAGCCGCCTTCGAAAGCCTTGGCAGTGGACGCGGGGTTCTTCAGATAGCCCATCATGACCGTATTGCCCCGGATCAGAATCTCGCCGGATGATTGAGCGTCCCTCGGGGTTGGTTCAAGCGTCACCGTATCGCCAACCATGAGATGCTCCAAAGCCGCTGCCCGTACCCCTTGGCGCGCTTTCAAACGCCCTTGCTGTTCGGCCGGCAACGCATCCCACTCGTCGTGCCAGGCACAACTGACCGGGGTGCCGGAGATTTCCGTAATCCCGAATACATGATCGACATCGAATCCCATGGCGCCAACCGCCTCAAGTACGGCTGCCGGCGGTGGGGAACCTGCCGTCAGGACCCGTACCCGGCGCGGCAACGGCCGGCGTTCCGAAGCCGGGGTACTGGCAATACCGGACAGGATGATGGGCGCCGCGCAGAAGTGATCAACGCCATGCTCGAAGATCGCCGAGAAAACATTGGCCGCAGTGACCTTGCGCAGGCAAACGTGCGTTCCGGCCGCCGCCGTGATAGCCCAGGTAAAACACCAGCCGTTGGCGTGGAACATGGGAAGCGTCCACAAATAAATCGGCGCACGCGGGAGCGGCCAGTTCGTCATTTGCAGCAGGCTCATCAGGTAGGTACCCCGATGGCTGGGCACGACCCCCTTCGGGTCGCCGGTGGTCCCGGATGTGTAGTTCAGGGCAATCGGTGACCATTCATCGGTCGGCCAATGGCCGGGGAATTGTGGATCGCCACTCGCCAACAACGACTCGTAGTCGGCTTCACCGATCGAAGGGCCATCCGGGGCTTCATGATCGTTGATGTCGATGACTCGCGGTGGATTGGGTACCGCCAGTAGTGCCTTCTGAATAAGCGGCGCAAATTCCCGGTCCACCAGCAAAAGCTTGCATTCCCCATGACGCAGGATGAAGGCCACGCCTTCAGCATCCAGGCGGCAATTGATGGCATTCAGGACGGCACCCGACAGCGGAATACCAAAGTGCGCCTCCAGCATGGCAGGGGTGTTGGGCGCGATGATCGAGACCGTGTCGCCCGGAAGGATGCCCAGCTTGGTCAGCGCCGAAGCCAGGCGATAACAACGATCCCGCGTTTCTGCCCAGGATTGCTTGAGGGAGCCGTGAACGACGGCGGTGCGGCGCGGATAGACCTCTGCCGCACGATCGAGAAACCCCAGCGGGGTCATTGGCACGAAATTGGCCGGAGTCTTCTCCAGGCCTTGAGAATAAGCATTTGCGCTCATGGTTTTGTCTCCTTTTATCGATCGTGATAGGTGGTGAAATCGACAACTGGAATGCGATCAGAGACCAGGCTGTTTTCGATACAGGTGTGATCGGCATACCCCAGGCTCATGCCGCAGACGAACATCTGGCTGTCGGGAATGGCGAGTTCGCGGGCAATGACCTTATGAAAGGCATTGAATGCAGCCTGGGGGCAGGTATCGAGTCCGCGACCACGGGCTGCGACCATGATGCTTTGCAGGAACATGCCGTAATCAATCAGACTGCCTCGCCCCATGCCACGGTCGATGGTGAACATCAGGCCGACCGGCGCCCCGAAGAATGTGTAGTTCCTGCCGTGCTGGGCATGCATACGAACCTTGTCGGACTTTTCAATGCCCAGCAGGCTGTACAGATCCCAGCCCACTTTGCGCCGCCGGTCGATGAACGGGGAGACCCACTTTTGCGGGTAGTAGTCGTATGGCTCTTCCTGCTCAGCCATCAGGGACGGGTCGTTGAAGACGTGAAGAATGGCGTTGCTCAGCCTGTCTTTGGCCGCGCCGGTCACCACATGAACCTGCCAGGGCTGGGTATTCACGCCGGAGGCGCAGTAGCGCGCCACATTCAAAATCGCTTCGACTTCGCTCATGTCGACAGCGTTGGGGAGAAAGGCGCGTATTGAGCGACGCGAAGCCAGCGCCCAATCGACCGACTCTCGCAGCGCGTCAGTGGGGATATTTTCAGGAGGGGTAACTCGTTTATTCATTTGGCTAATCTCAAACAATGTCGCTGATTTACGGAGATGGCGAAGGGGTAAATCGTTCCCCTCGCCGCCCTGACTGGAGTGTCTGTAATGCGTTAGGAAAGACCGGTCACTGCATGTTGTTCGGCAGCCAGAGCACGATTTGCGGGAAGATCGCGATCAACAGCAGATTCAGCAGCAGGAGAATGACAAAAGGCAGCGCCCCCATCACGATGTCCCGGAAGGGCACAGAGGCATTCAGGCCACGTAGGACGAACAGGATGATTCCCACCGGCGGCGTGATCAGGCCGATTTCCGCCACCATCATTAGGGCGATGCCAAACCAGATGGCGTCATAGCCGGCCAATGCAACTAGCGGGAAGGTGATGCTGACGGTCATCAGGATCATCGAAATCGGATCGATGAACATGCCCAGCACCACGTAGATTCCGACAATCCCGACCATTAGCAACCAGGGTGCCAAATCCAGGGCCTTGACGACCTCGACCATCACTTGGGGAACGCGAGCGTAATCAACAACCCAGCCGAAAATGCCTGAACCAACGACGATAATGAGGACGGAGCTGGTCAGTACCGCGGTCTCGGCCAGGGACTCGGTGATCATCTTCCAGGTGAGTTGGCGGCGAAACGCCACAATCAGTGCCGAGATGGCCGCACCAACTGCTCCGGCCTCTGTCGGCGTGGCGATCCCGAGATAGAGGACGGAGAAAACGGACGTGATCAGAATCACGAAGGGCAACACCGGAATGAATGCGTCAAGCTTCTCTTTCCAGGTGTATCGGCGCGTTTCTCCAGCCGAACCCGGCACCAGAATCGACCATCCCAGGACCATGAGCATCATGCTGACCAACACGACCAGGCCGGGAATAATGCCCGCAGCAAACAGGAGGGTTACCGGTGCACCAACGGCTGCGCCGTAAATGATGAGAGGGATGCTCGGTGGAATCAGAATGCCCAGCGTGCCGCCGCCGGCAATAGCCCCCATGGTCATACGTGGGCTGTAGCCGCGGGAAATCATTTCCTGTCCAGCGGTTTTCCCGATGGTCGCTGCCGTCGCGATGCTCGAGCCGGAGAATGCGGCAAAAATGCCACCGGCGCCGATGGTGGCGTGTGCCAGACCACCCGGCAAGCGTCCCATCCAGGCCGTCAATGCGTTAAAGAGACCAACGGTGATTCCTGAACGCATCAGGATGCTACCCATCAGGATAAACATCGGTACTGCTGAATACGTAAAGCTGTTTGCCCCATTCCAGAGGCGATCGGCAACCGCCGACAACTGCTGCAGGGGCAACAGGAAGGCCAGACCAAGAAGACCGGTCAGCCCCAAACCCAATGCCACTTCCATGCCCAAACCAAGAAAAACGATGAGGGCAACGAGTAACAGCAACCCGACCTCCAGGGAGCTGGCACCTGACGTTGCGGCATAGGCGAATGCCCCAACGGTCAGCGAAAGCGTTACGGAGAGAGCCATACGCCAGCCGTGATGAAGACCTGCGCTAATGATGCATGCGCCGGCAATCACCACCAGACCTGAACTGACACGCGAACCAAGGAATTCGAAACTGTGATTGCCGATCAAGATGGCAAGCAGGCAACCCAAAATAACGGTCGAATGCGATATCCACTGCGCAGCCCGCCTTAACCCTGCCGAGTGGCGATCCATCCGGTTGAGCATCGCGATCAACAGAACGGCCATGCCAAGGAGCACCATTGATTGCGGAATCCACAGCGGTACAGACAGCAAGCCCCAACTGCGAGAATCGATGGTGTACTCGGACCAAACGAAACGCACCAATTGCCAGACAGAGACTGCGACGAAAAAGACGCCCAGCCACTCGGCAAAATTCATCACCGGTTGCCTCAGTTTCGCGGGGAGCATATCCACTGCAAACTCAATGCGGATATGCTCCTTGCGCCGATAAGCCAGCCCCAGCGACAGGAAGACAATGCCGACTACCAGATAGGTCGAGAACTCGGTAACCCAATAGGTCGGTTCATTGAAAAAATACCGGGAAATCACCTCGTAGGCCACGATGACGAGCAGCAAGGCCACCATCAATGCTCCTATGCCGCCCGTCACCGAAGTAAGGTGTCGCACATCCAAGAGGTGCGGCCCAAATACCGGCCGCGACATGTCTGTCACCACCGGATTTTGCCGAGAATCAATGTATTCGGACATGTCCTGTCTCTCCGCTGGGGTTGAGGTAATTACTGCTGCGCAGTACGGGACGTTTCGCGCACCCGCTTGAGGATTGCGCTACCGTCGAACCCCTTTTCGTTGGCGCGGCGTACCCAGGCTTCAGTTACCGGATTAACCGCGGCGGGAGTGAAGATCGTGGCACGCTGGGTTTTGTCTGCGGCCCAGACGTTCGACCCCTTTTTACGCATGCCTTCGATGCACTCGCCAGAATTGCTCGCGTAGTCCTTCCACATCTTCTGCTCGATTTCCTTGCCAACCCGCGTCAGCGTGTTCTGGGCAGCCGGTGAAAGGCTTTTCCATACATCCTGGTTGATCAGCACCGCCCAGCCCTGGATAGGACCAATTCCCCAGTCCTGAACATTTGTGGCACTTCTCCAAAGCTCTTGGTGATAGGCGTAACAAGCAGGCGTAAACAATCCATCAATAACGCGACGCTCCAGACCGGCGGCAATTTCGGCAGCATCGAGGGGAGTAGGACGTGCGCCGAGGGCCGCAATAAATTGTGCCGTCTCGGCGTTATGGACACGGATCTTCATTCCCTGAAAATCCTGGAGGGATTTCACGGGCTTCGTCGTCAGCAACAGGTGCGGCGACCAGGCCCCCTCCGCCAGAGGGATGGCATTCCAGTTCTTTTGCCAGATCCGGCGCAGATCTTCGCGCCAGAAACCCTCCAGGGCAGCCTGATATTCCGCCTGCGTTTGAATCACACCGGGGAGGCTCTGCACCCCCATGAGCGGCTCCGACCCCGAGATATACGGATGCACGCCGAGTACCAGATCGACTCGTCCCTCTCGAATCGCCGGCGATAGTTGCGCACCTTTGAGCAACGAGTCGTTTACGACGATCGTCACCCCTTCCGCCTTCAGTGCCTCATTGGCTTTTTCGGCGAAGCGCTTGGTCACGATATCGGCCGTTGTTCCTGGCACCGTCATCGTACCGAGGGTCAATTGACGGGCTTCTGCATGCAGGCTGGTGAGCGTCATGAGCGCCGCCGCGGCAATCCCTGTCCAGCCAAATTTCAGATTCTTGGTCATTTCCTTGTCTCCTAAATGTCGGTGAGAAGACCATCGGACCTGTGCCCGAAGATCTCGGGACTAAGTATTGCACGCAAAAACAGAAATGCGCAATAACGAAATTCACACTTATCGTTTGTGCACATTTGTGGGATTGCGATATGCTTGGAAGAAGCGGCGCGAGTAACGCAAACTGCGGCGCTCTTCATCGCGTCGCAAGGAGGAAGTAATCCGATTCGCCGAATGGATGCGACTAGCGCCTACTGCCTTCACCCAGCTGCTGCGCTTCGCATGTTTCGGAGCCACATTGAGATCGGCGAGCAGATATCACACAGTTGATTCAGTAAAATGCCCTTGAACCCGCCCTCATCAGGACGGGGTGCTTGCACCACACTCACTGACCACACCGGAACATCAAGAAATGCTGATGACAAAAGAAAACAGCCTTGCCGAAAATGCAAAAACCGAGGCGGTTGGCGGGCGCGTTAGCATCCATAGAAGGAAGAACAGTCGCTATTGGCAATGCCAATGCACTGTTAACGGCAAGACTCATCGTGTCAGTGCTCGAACCGGCGATCTTGCTGAGGCGCAGCGCTTTGCAACGCTTTGGTACCTGCGCCTCTCGGAGGAACCGGGCGGCGAAACACAGGTCGTTCCAACAGAATCGGAAGCGCAAGCGAATGGCGGGCAATTGCCTCAAGGCATAGGCTCCACGAGCATTCATGGCAAAACGGACCGGATCATTTCGGCGGCGGTTGCCCTTATTTCGGATTTTGGGTTCCGCAATACCCAAATGAGCACCATCGCTGAGCATTCAGGGTTGGCACTCAGTACGCTTTACCGCCACTTTCATTCAAAGAACGATCTCATGGTGGCAGTCGTTGCCAAGGTATCTGGACACGAGGTTAACGTCGCAGCCGGTGCAGCGATGGCAGAGGGCTCTCCGCCCCACCGTCTTGAGATGGCGATCCGAACGTTTGCGCTTCGGGCAATTCGTGGCCGCAAGCGTGCCCACGCGTTGGTCGCTGAGCCTGTCGATGCCGAGATTGAAACAGAGCGTTTGCGTTACCGTCGCCGATTGATGCGTGTGTACGAAACGGTGATCCGTGAAGGTATTCAGGATGGGAGCATTAGAGAGCAAGACCCCGAGGTATCTGCTGGGTGTATTGTCGGGGCCATGTTTGAGGGCCTGGTTGGACCTCTAGCGCTACAAATCGAACTATCAGAAGACGAAAGAGTCAGCCGCGCGGAGCGAATCATTGCCTTCTGTATGCGAGGGGTGCTGGGGAGCAGTTGAATCGCTTCTCAAGGCAATGAATAGAGGTCGTCAAATGAAGAAAAATCCAATGCTCTCTTGGGAGGACTTCAGTGTTGGGCGCGCCTGGAGTCATGGATTCCACACAGTGACCGAAGCTGAAATCATTGCCTTTGCCAAACAGCACGACCCCCTGGCAATGCACCTTGGCCCTGAGCTCGCTTGTGATACACCGCTAGGTATATTTTGCGCTAGCGGTATTCATACGTTGGCAATTGCGCAGCGCTCGCTCTGTGATGCGCTGCTCAAATACACGCACGTAGTGGCTGGCAGTGGGATAGATAAGGTCAGGATGCGTGCACCTGTGGTGCCTGAAGATAAGCTTCAGGTACGGATACAAGTTGCCCACACTTGGTTGCATCCGCAAAATCCCGCATACGGCTGGATCACGCTGTTGGTGGAGGTTCTTCGAGACAGCGATTTTATTGTTATGGACTATCAGCTAACTATCCTGGTGCTCAGAGCCAAACTCTTGTAATAGTGGCAGCAAGTTTCACTTTGGCAGCAAGCTACGGCGGGAGGCGAGTGCCATCCCGCCAGCTGAATCAGGGCTGGTAGTAGCCGACGCCGATCATGTAGTCGCCGACGCGCAGCAGGAAGGTCCGCTTGCTCTCGATCTTGCCGGTTACCGGGTTACGCCACTGATAGTCGAGCGAGCCCTCGCCCTTGCTGGTGACGATGTCGATCATCTGGCGGATGATCGGCTTGCCGTTGGCGTCGGCCAGGTCGGAGACGTTCCTGCCGACCAGCCGGGGCATGGCGCCGTGCGCATGCATGCGCATATCCTTGATACCGACGACAAAGACATAGGTATCGTCCTGGACGAAGCCGCCGTTGATGTCATTGAAGCGCGGGAAAACCTGCGGCCCCAGGCGTTTGACCTCGTCCGCGGCCCGCCAGAGGATGGACTTCGCCTGTTCCGGCGTACCCCGCGGCATGTAGTAGCCGACGGCGACGATGCGCTCGCCGACCGCCTGATAGAAGGCCACCTTGCGTTCCACCGTGCCCCGCTGAAGGTTCAGCCAGCGATACTCGAGGGTGCCGCTACCCTTGCTCTTGGCCCCTTCGAGCAGTTCCTGGAATAGCTTCTTCCCATCGGGATCCTTGTAATCCAGCATGTTGCGCCCGATGAAATTGAACGAGGCGCCACCGCTGGCCAACAGAACTCCGTCGCTACCGACCACATAGACGTACTGCTCACCGTCGGTAAATTCGCCGGTCCGGCTGAAAGCCGCATAGGCACGCTCGCCATTTTCCTTCAGGTGGGCCACGGCCTTGGCGAGCAAGGCTTTGGCCCTGACCTGGTCATCCGCAGCGGCAGCCGGCGCGACCGTAGCCCCCGGAGCGGCCGCCTGGGCCAGCGGCACGGCGATGGCCAGTGCCGCGATGGACAACAGAATCCTGGCTTGCTTGATCATGGAAACCCCCAATTGGTAATGATACGTACAGTATACATCGATCCTGTTTTGCTGAAAGTTTCCATTCGCCAGCCGTCTCACTGCGCAAAATCAGGAAACCTTGCCCGCTGCCAGGAACCGCTTGGCACTCAGGCAGTGCTTCGGCAGCGAATCATCCCGGTCGACTCGATCTCGGCAATCGACTGACCAAGCTGGTTGGTGATATCCCAATGCCAGTGCACCAGACCGACCTCCGGCCGGCTCTCGGAACGCCGCGCGCTGAGCACCAGGGCCCGAAGACTCAGCGAGTCGCCGGGACGCACGGGCTGCTTCCAGCGCACCTTGTCCACACCGGGCGAACCGAGGCCCGCCGTTTCCAGCATGAAACCATCGCAGACCAGGCGCATGGCCATGGCGCAGACATGCCACCCACTGGCGATCAACGAGCCGAAACGGGAATGCTTGGCGAGTTCGGCATCGATGTGAAAATCCTGGGGATCGAACTTCAGCGCGAAGTCGATGATTTCCTCTGCGCTCACCGTAACCGGACCGCAGAGCCGCTTGTCGCCGACGGGAAAGTCTTCCCAAAAATATTTCGCAGTCACGTTTTTCCCCTTTGAATTGTCGGATCAAGCCGGCAGGCCGAGGCCAGCAGCCATAGCAACGAGCAGGATCAATGCGCCATGGCCGATCATCCGGCGCTGGAAGCTTGCGATCACCGCTCCCGCTCAGCTGGCCAATTCGGCACGGTTGCGGTACTGCTCCAGTGCCTCCGGATTGGCCAGGGCCTCGGTATTTTTGACCAACTCGCCATGGACGACCTGGCGCACGGCAATCTCGACGATCTTGCCGCTCTTGGTGCGCGGAATGTCGCCGACCTGGACGATCCGCGCCGGCACGTGCCGCGGCGTGGTGTTTTCCCGGATCGCCTGGCGGATACGGTCTTCGAGGGCCTTGTCGAGTTGCACTCCGTCGCGCAGCTTGACGAACAGCACGACCCGGACGTCGCCGGGGCAGTCGGCGGCCAGTTCTGACCGATGACGATGGACTCGACGACTTCGCCGACACGATCGACCTGGCGATAGATCTCGGAGGTGCCGATACGTACCCCGCCGGGATTGAGCGTGGCATCCGAGCGCCCGTAGATTATGTAGCCGCCATGCGCGGTGATCTCGCAATAGTCGCCATGGCACCAGATGCCTTCGAAGCGCGCGAAATAGGCACTGTGGTACTTCTCGCCCTGCGGATCGTTCCAGAAATACAGCGGCTGGGTGGGGAACGGCCGCGTACACACCAGCTCCCCCTTCTGCTGGCGCACCGGCTGGCCACGGTCGTCAAGAACCTCAACCGCCATGCCCAGCAGCTTGCCCTGGATCTCGCCACGCCACAGCGGGGTCACCGGGTTGCCACCGACGAAGGAGCCGAGCAGATCGGTGCCGCCGGAGATGGAGGAGAGATGGACATCCTTCTTGAAGCTGCCATAGACGTAGTCGTAGCCCTCAGCCAGCAAGGGGCTGCCCGTCGAATAGATGACTTCCACCGAGGCGAAGTCGTGGGTTGCGTTGGGTTTCATGCCGGCCTTCTCGCAGGCCTCGATAAACTTGGCCGAGGTGCCGAAATGGGTGAAACGCTCGGCCTGCATGTAGTCGAACAGGATGTTGTTGTTGGCAGCGAACGGGCTGCCGTCGTAAAGCATCAGCGCAGCGCCGGAAGCCAGCCCGGAGGTCAGCCAGTTCCACATCACCCAGCTGCAGGTGGCGAAGTAGAAGAGGCGGCTGCCCGGATTGATGCCGCCATGCAGTCGATGCTCCTTGAGATGCAGCAGCAGCGCGCCGCCCGCCCGGTGCACGATGCACTTGGGCACGCCGGTGGTGCCGGAGGAGAAGACGATGTAGAGCGGATGATCGAAAGGCAGCTGGGCGAATTCGACCGTCGCGACATCGGCGAACGGTGCGACGAAATCGTCCAGCATCGAGGCTCCGCGAATACCGTCCAGATCCCAGCTCGATGCGATATAGGGACAAACCACCACCTGCTTGACCGACGGCAGCGCAGCAACGATCTCCCGCACCTTGGACAGTGATTCATGCTCCTTGCCGTTGTAGAAATAGCCATCGGCAACGAAGAGAACGACTGGCTCAATTTGCCCGAAGCGGTCGAGTACGCCTTGAGGTCCGAAATCGGGTGACGCCGAACTGAAGATGGCGCCAATGCTGGACGCTGCCAGCATGGCGACGATCGTCTCCGGCATGTTGGGCATGTAGGCGGCGACACGGTCGCCCTCCTTGACACCGCTGGCACGGAGGGCTGCCGCCAGACGGGCGACCGCCAGGAACAGGTCATCGCGACTAAGGCGCCGTTTGACGCGATCCTCGCCCCAGAACACGATGCCGTCTGCCGGACCACGCCGCCGCAGCAGGTTCTCGGCAAAGTTCAGGCGCGCATCGGGAAACCACTGCACCGCTTCCATGGTGCTGCCTTCGACCAGCACGCGCTCGCCACGCGAGGCCGCAACGACACCGCAGAAATCCCAGAGCGACGTCCAGAATTCGTCCAAATGCTCGATCGACCACTGATGCATGTCGTCGAAGCTGGCGAATGAGCGCTGCCACTGTTTCTCGGCCGCCAGACAGAAGCGGGCCATGTTGCTGGCAGCGATGCCATTCGCCGAGGGAACCCAGGTCGCTGTGGCTGAATCAAGATTGGTTGGGAGGGGCATGGAACTACTCCACTGAATGGATTTGAAACAAAGACTGCGAAGTGCCTGGCCGGCTCAGGCATGGCTGCCTCACCGGAAAAGGGATACCGGATCGGTATCCCTTCCGCTAGAAACTAGCTGCCATATTGCGAACGAATCGAGGTCTTCTTGATCTTGCCGGTCGGCGTCATCGGCAACTGGTCGGCAAAGATGATTTTCTTCGGCACCTTGTAGCGGGAGATCAGGGTCCGGCAATGCTCGAACAGTTCTTCCTCGGTCACGGTCTCACCGTTGGCCAGGACGACCACCGCCGTCACCCGCTCGCCCCATTGCTCGTCCGGCACGCCGAAGACAGCCGTCATGGCCACCGCCGGATGCTTGACCAGCGCCTGTTCGACCTCGGTCGAATAGATGTTCTCGCCACCGGAAACAATCATGTCCTTGGCGCGATCGACGATATAGAACAGGCCCTCGGCATCCTTGTAGCCGACGTCGCCCGAGCGGTACCAGCCATCCTGCAAGGCGGCCTCGGTGGCCTCGGGCTGCTTCCAGTAGCCCTTGAACAGGGAAGGTGCGCGCACCAGGAATTCGCCGACGCCCCCCTGCGCTACCTCTTCGTCGAATTGGTCGACGATGCGGATCTCGATCAGCGGCAAGGCCGTACCGCAGGATTTCAGCTTCTGTTCATCCTCGATCACATGCTGCTCGGGACGCAGCAGGGTCAGCGCCCCACAGCTCTCGGTGGCGCCATAGAACTGCATGAACTTGCACTTCATCTCGAGGATCGCCCGCTTGAGCACTTGCGAGGTAATCGACGAACCGGCGTACCAGACCATGCGCAGGGAGGAAAAATCGGTGTTTTTTGCCTCCGGATGATCGAGCAGCATCTGGATCGCCGTCGGCACCAGGCAACAAATGCTCGGCCGGTCCTCGGCGATGGTGCGCAGGACTTCCGGCACGACCAGCGCCGGCAGGATGGTAATGGTGACGCCGTTGTACAGCGCCTGGACCGTCAGGCCGGTGCCAACCAGATGGAAGTTCGGCATGACGAACATCATCACGTCCTCGGCTTCCCACTGATAGGCGGGTTCCAGATGCTCGCACAGGCGCATGTAGTTGAGTCCGCCCTGGGACATCTGCACGCCCTTGGGCTTGCCCGTGGTCCCCGAGGTATACATCAGCAGCGCCGTGTCCTCGGGATGAATCTCGATCTTCGGATCGCCATCCGGCACGCTGGCCAGCAGTTCCCGGAGCGGCGAGGCATCCGCCGAGGTCGAATCAAAGGGGATCACCGTGAAGCGTGTCGAGACTCGCGACTGTATGTCTTCCAGTAGGCCGGCATATTCCTTGTCGACGAAGACCAACGGCGTATTGGCGTCGTCAATGACAGCCGCCAGCTCGGCCGCCGAGGCACGCCAGTTCAGCGGCAGCATGGCGCAACCGGCCTTGTTGGCCCCGAACAGCACTTCGAGGTATTCGATCGAGTTCTTGCCGAGGAAGGACACGTGCGACAGCCGGGGAATCCCCGTTTTGACGATGGCGTGGGCAACCCGATTGGTCGAGGCGTCGAGCTCCTGGAAAGTCAGGCTGCGACCATTTCCCTTGAGCGCCGTCTTGGTCGGCGACTTCTTCGCGTGGTAGCGGGGAATGTCAGCCAGCGACTTGATGTCTGCATGTAGCCACATAGCTCAAGCTCCTATATTCGATGGTGTGGTGGGGCGGTGTGGGGTTTTATTTGCCGCGGAAAACCGGCTTGCGCTTTTCGACAAAGGACATGATTCCCTCGCGGGCATCGGCCGTACCGCCCATTCGGGCAAGGGATTGGGCCTCGTCCTCGAGTTGCGCCTCGAAGGGGCGGGCCATTGCATTCCCGAACAGCTTGCGGATTTCACCATAGGCGCGGGTTGGCCCCTGGGCGAGCCGCCGGGCCATTTTTTCCGCTTCGGCCAGCAATGTCTCGTCATCGACGACGAAATCGACCAGCCCGACCGCAGCAGCCTCCTCGGCCTTGAGCATCTCGGCGCACAGCACGAACCGCCGGGCGCGCGCCAAGCCCATACGGGACGAAAGAGTGAACGAGGAACCGGCATCGACGCTGTAGCCGATGCTCGAATAGGCCGACCCGAACGAGGCACTGCGTGCCGCATAGACCAAGTCACAGCCGGCAACCATGCCGACGGCGCCGCCCATCGCGGTCGCATGCACGGCGGCGACAATCGGCGCATCGAGGCGGGCGAAACGGGCCACCCCCATGTGCAACCCGACCGTCCATTGCTTGATCCTGGCCGGCAGGACATCCAGGTTGCGGGCGAACATCGCGATGTCGCCGCCGACGCTGAAAAATTTCCCCTTGCCCGAGATCAGCACCGCACGAACATCGTTGCGGTCGGAAAGCTCGTTGGCGACTTCCGCCCATTCCCGGCAGAAGGCCTCGTTGAAGGGATTGCCGAGATCCGGCTGGTTGAGCACTACCCGGGCAAGGCCATCTTCGACTTGCAGTTCAATCGATTCGTAACTCATGCGGCGTTTCCTGAAACACTGGTTTGGCACCCGGACGCCTGAGTGCGGCGCCCCGGGATCTGATTTCGGCCTAAAGGGCCGAACCGTACATTCAAGCAGCGGCCTTTTCGGACAGGTAATCGATATAGGACTTCGGCCAGGACATTTCCACATGACCGACACCCTTGACACCATCGATCTCGATGCTCATCGAGCCCTCGTTGAGCGTGGCCAGGGGGCTGACCTTGAACTCGAACATGGCGTAGGTCTTCCCGGTCACCGTGGTCGTCCGCCCGGCGCTGTCAGTGACCACCATCCGGATGCTCTGGTGGAGCAAGCGCGGATCGTGCTCGTAAGAGGTATCGACGGCGGTCACTTCGGCAATTTTGCCATCGCGCTGGACATAACCGTGCACCGTGTTCTTGCCCAGGGCGCTGCATTCGAAGACATGGACAGCGACGTCCGGCGCCGCCTGGGCCTCGAGCCACTTCCAGTGCTGGGCGATGCCCCAGTCGCGGGTACCCCAGGAATGATCGCGATGGCCAAAGGTATCGAAGGGAATTTCGCGGCCGGCAAAGCGCAGGACACCGCGCACGCGCCCGCTCTGCTCAAAGCGGTCGTTGGCAAACCACTGCGGGCAACCGCCGGCATTCGAGCCATAGTTATAGGCCGGATGCATGGCCTCGAAGTGGTATTCCAGGCTGCCGCCCTGGCCGATATAGGAGACATCGGCGACCTGCAGCGGCCCACCGTGCCGGACATGCACGCCGCCGACCCGCCAGTCGTCGAAGCCCTGCTCGCGGGGCACCGGAATGCCATCGACGACTTCGAAAATGGCCTGTTCGCCCACCGCCGGGCCATAAATGCAGAATGCCGCGCCGGCCTTGCTGTCACCGCTGACCCAGGTATAGACGAAAGCAGCGACGTCGTGCTCGGGCAACTGCAGCATGAACACCAGCGACTCGCGCGCATTCGGCTTGTCGCTCAGGGAGTGGCGGCGATCGTTGAGCGGATCGAGGAAAAAGGGTTTTGTTGCCGGGTTTGCAGTGTTGCTCATACATCCTCTCTATCTGATGGGGCTCCGCAGCTACTGGCGGTTCGTCATACACCGACTTCATGCTGCGAATGACTCGGAAAAACACGATGCTCGGCAGTGCTGCCATTCCTGCCGGGCACCGGACGGAAAGGCGCCTCCCATTGCAGACTCTGGCGAGAACGATCGACGGGCGCCATACGCCAGCTGGGCAAGGAACGGGATTTAATCGCCGTGGAGCGCTCCGCCAGCCGGCCGGCCAGCAGCCACATGAGGGCGCCGATCAGCCAGCCACCGACGGCAAACAGGGCCGATGAAACAAGAGAAGAACCGGACAGGAAGAGTTCAGGCATACCGCACCACCTCAGACGCTACAGGCGACGAGCCATGAACCGGCCTTACCGCTCATCGGCAAAATCACCGTATGCCATTGCGTTTGCAGATCCATGAGGCCTTCTCCTATCGCTCCACCCAACTAGTACGCGGCGATCTTTTTGGTTTTCTTCTTGCCCTCGAACAAGCTACGGCCAATCAGGTATTTCATGATCTCGATCGAGCCGCCGGCAATCTTGACGATGCGTGCATCGGCATAGGCACGGGCGATCGGATATTCCCACATGTAGCCCCAGCCGCCGAACAACTGCAAACACTCATCGACGACCTTGCAGTGCAGGTTGGATAGCCACATCTTGGCCATGGCGGCATCCAGCGCATCCAGCTTGTTGTTCATGAACAGCTCGATGCAGTGATCGGTAAACACCCGCCCGATGACCGCCTCGGTCTTTAGCTCGG
Source organism: Betaproteobacteria bacterium HGW-Betaproteobacteria-12 (assembly GCA_002842345.1). Lineage (GTDB taxonomy): Bacteria > Pseudomonadota > Gammaproteobacteria > Burkholderiales > Rhodocyclaceae > Azonexus. The sequence continues at coordinate 21,459 of PHCU01000001.1, forward strand.
CCAGCTTGAACTGGGTGTTCTGGAAATCGGAAATGGTCTTGCCGAAGGCTTCGCGCTCGGCGGTGTAATCCACCGTGTAGGCAATCACCTCCTCGGCCACGGCAGCGGAGCGGATGGCCTGGGCCAGGCGCTCCTGGGCCAGCTTGGTCATCATGATGGCGAAACCCTGCCCCTCCTTGCCGAGCATGCTGCTGGCCGGCACGCGCAGATCCTCGAAGAACAGTTCGGAGGTGTCCTGAGCCTTCAAGCCGAGCTTGTCCAGGTTCTTGCCGCGCTTGAAGCCCGGCAGGCTGGCATCGACCAGGAACAGGGTGATGCCCTTGGCCCCCGCCGCACTGTCGGTCTTGGTCGCCAGGACCAGCACATCGCACATCTGGCCATTGGAGATGAAGACCTTCTGGCCGTTGATGACGAAATCGTCGCCATCGCGCACGGCACGGGTACGAATGTTCTTCAGATCGGAACCGGCATGCGGCTCGGTCATGCCGAGGGCGCCAATCGCCTCGCCGGAGACCATGCGCGGCAACCACTGACGTTTCTGCTCTTCGGTACCGAAGGACTTGATATAGGTCGCCACCAGATCGGTGTGGATGAGAAAGCCGGGACCGGTAAAGCCGCTCTTGGCCATTTCCTCGAAGACCACCACGTCGAAGAGATATTCGAGACCGAGACCGCCGTATTCTTCGTCGATCGTGCAGCAGAGCAGCCCGGCCTCGCCGGCCTTGTGCCACAGATCGCGCGGCACGATCCCCTGCTCCTCCCACTGGTAGTGGTATGGCCGGATTTCCCGATCGATGAACTTCTTCACCGTATCGCGGAACATTTCATGTTCCTGTCCAAACAATTTTCGTTCGATCATTGACGGTCTCTCAGTCAGGGTTGGTCATGCGAAAAGTCCGCACCGCGCTACGGCACGGGCCCGAACCACAATTCGTTGATCGTATGGTAGCGGACTTTATTCTAGTTTGCAATCGACTCGACGCACCTGACCTGCCGGCAAAATTCTTCCAAAAACAGAACGTAATTTATTGTTTACAAGATAATTTCGATAGACAAAGCGCTGCGAACAAGCATGACCAATGGCAACGCCTCGCAACTTATTTGCAACGGAAACATAAAATAAGCATCCATCACTACCGTTGCGCTTACGCGCGGAGAACGAAGCAACGAAACCTTCGGGCGCCCTAATGCTTCAGCGCCCCATGCGGCGCAGGGCATCTGGCTGGAAATCGCTCATCCGCCCCTGGATGCCGAAACGCCAGGGCTGCTTGTAGCGATTGTCCAGACCGGTGGTCACGTAGGCGCCATTGCTCAGGTCGTGCCAGATTTCCAGGCGGTACCAGGGGACGCCGGCATCGTAGTACTGCACCAGGGCATGGACGCCGGTGCGCCACAGCATGCCCCGCGAATCGTAGGCATCGCTGAGCAGCACCGACCAGCTGTCCTCGTCGAGATAAAACACGCGCCGGGCGTAGACATGCGACTGGCCAGGCTTGAGCCGGGCCTCGACGACCCATACCCGGTGCAGTTCGTAACGCATCAGCTCGGGATTGACGGAACCCTTGTGGATGATCTGCTCGACCTCCAGTTTCTTGTCGCCGATGCGATAGCCGTTGTAGGCGACATACATCTCCTTCTTGCCGAGCAGGGTCCAGTCGTAGCGGTCGGGTGCTCCGTTGTAGCCGTCGTACTGATCGACGACGGCCAGACCGTCCGAGCCGTTCTGCACATTGTCGTAGGCCAGGTCGGGGGCGCGCCGGACCCGGCGCTGGCCGGCGTTGTAAATCCAGGCCTTGCGCGACTCGGCAACCTGGTCGACCGGTTCATGCACGAGATAGATGGTGCCGACGAAATCCGGTGGCGAGGTGAAGTAGCCGAGATAGGAAAACAGCCGGTTCGGCATCGACTCGTCGAAATTGGCGTCGTAGATGCGCCGGTCGTGAAAGCCGATGCGCATGTAGTCGCCATTGTGGCGCACCGAAAAGGCATCGAACGACCGCTCGACGCCACCGCCGAGGTAACGCAACAGGTGATTCCAGATTGCCTCCAGACCGTTCTTCGGCTGGGGAAAGGGAATGCTGGAGCCGCCGAGATTCTGCACCGCAGAACCGGCCAGCGTGACCTTGCCGGCCTGCGCCCGGCTGCGCTCGATGACTTCGTCGGGATAGGCGGCGCTGCGCCGTGTCGGGTACACCGGCAGGCGAAAATCGGGATATTTGGCGAGCAGGGCCTGCAGCCCTGGCGACAGGCGCTCCCGATACTTCTCGGCATTGGCCGCGGTGATGACGAACAGCGGGACATCGTCCGGGAAGGGATCGACATGCGGCATGCCGGCAGCCCACCCTTTCGGGGGAGCAGACAACCCGCCCAGCCAGGGCGGGATCGTCCCTTCGGCATTGCCGGCCCGCTCGCCCCCCACCGGCGTCAGTTCGCCCATCTTGCCGCCGCCATCCGCAAAGGCGGCTGGCGAGAGCATCAAGGCCCAGCAGAGGAGCAGCGACTGCACCAGGCGGCGCATGGGTCGCCTCCCTACTTCTTTTCGCCGCTGCTGCCGGCGCGGAAGCGATCGCCGACGATGAAGGCGGCGAAGGCCGGCAGCAACAGGATGGCGCCGAAGACATTGACCAGGAACATGAAGGCCAGCAGGATGCCCATGTCAGCCTGGAACTTCAGGGTCGAGAACACCCAGGTCATCACCGACACCGTCATGGTCACCGCGGTAAAGAGCGAGGCGGTCCCACGCTGCTTCAACGCTTCGACGAAGGCTTCGCTGAGCGAATGATTGCGCTCCTTGATCTCGTGCGACATGCGTTCGAACAGGTAGATGCCGTAATCGACGCCGACGCCGACACCAAGCGCGATGACCGGCAGCGTATTCACTTTCACGCCGATGCCGAGCCAGGCCATGATCGCGTTGCACAGCAACGTCACCAGCGCCAGCGGCAGGATGATGCACAGCGTGATGCGCAGCGAGCGGAAGGTCACCAGGCAGAGCAGGCCGACGGCAGCGAACAGGGTCACGTTGACCCACTTGTCGGACGACTCCACCACCTCGTTGGTCGCCGCCATGACACCGACGTTGCCGGAGGCCAGGCGGAACTGCACCTTGTCATTGTCGTTCTCGGCCTTGAAGGCCTTTATCTGGCCGACGATATGGTTGATCGTCGTCGCTTGGTGGTCGGCCGTGTAGATGGAAATCGGGATCGCCGTGCACTTCGAGTTGCGATACTCGTTGCCCAGGCGGGTGGCAAAGCCAACCCCTTGGGCGATCTGCTCGACCGTTTCCGGCAACATCCGCCACTTGACCCAGCCTTCGGCGAAGTCCTGCGTCACGGCACTGACGAAGCTGGCCAGGCTGCGCACGCTGGTCACCCCGTCGGTCTGGCGCATGGTGAAGTCGAACTTCTCGACCAGTTCCTCGATATCGCGCTGGACGCAGGGGGAGTCATCCCCCTTGGCCTCGGCGATGACCTGGATCACATCGACACCGATGGCGAAGTTGCTGGTCACCATGTCGACGTCCTGGTTGTAACGCGAACTGGCGTGCAGTTCCGGAACCCCCCGGCCGAGATCGCCGATCTTCAGATCGCGTGCCTGCCAGACGCCGACGGCGGTCAGGGTCGCAGCGATAGCCAGCGGCAACAGCGCGCCGCGCTTGGTCGCCAGCGCGCCCATGCGTTCCCACAGGGCATAGCCGGCGGTTTCGTTACCGCGAAACTTGCTGGCCTCGGCGGAGGTGAAGCGCATGTAGGACAGCAGGATCGGCAGCAGCACCTTGTTGGTCAGGATCATGACGGTGACGCCGATGGTCGCCGTGATCGCCAGTTCGCGGACGATTTCGATCTCGACCAGGCCGATCACCATGAAACCCAGGGCATTGGCCAGCAGGGCCGTGGCGCCGGGGATGAACAACTTGAGGAAACAGTTCCGCGAGGCGGTGACGCCGTCGGCGCCGGCCAGGGTCTCCAGCTTCCAGGCATTGGTCATCTGCACCGCATGCGACACGCCGATGGCAAAGATGAGGAATGGCACCAGGATGGACATCGGATCGAGGCCCAGCCCGAACAGGGGCAGCAGGCCGAGCAGCCAGACCACCGGAATGATCGAGGCGACCAGCGCACACGCCGTCAGCATGAACGATCCCGAGTACCAGAGCAGCAGCGCAGCGGTGATCACGAAGGCCACCAGGAAGAAAATCACGACGCTGGATGCGCCCTTGGCGATATCCGAAGTCGACTTGGCAAAGCCGATGATGTGCACCGTCACCAGGCCGTTCTCGTACTTGTTGCGGATTTCTTCCAACTTGCCGCCGACGACACGCAGGTCGAGCCGCTCGCCGGCATTGCTGCCGCTGTTCTGCAGCGTCGCCACGACCATCGTTGCGGTCATGTCGGCAGAGACGATGCGCCCCACCCAGTCAGACTTCAGAATGTTCAGGCGGACCAGTTCCATTTCCTCCGGCTTGCCGGAGAAATCGGCCGGCACGAGATTGCCACTCTTGAAGCCCTCCTCGACCACCTCGTTGTAGCGCACATTGGGCGTAAACAGCGAAGTCAGCGAACTGCGCTCGACACCATCAACATAGAAGACGTCTTCGGTCACCTGCTTGACGACATCCATCACTTCCTTCTGGAAGATATCGCCCTTCTTGACCTTGATCGCCACCAGGACCTTGTCGGCCCCACCGAAATCCTCCTGATAGTCGAGGAAGGTCTTCATGTATTCGTGGTTCAGCGGGATCATTTTGGTGAACCCGGCGGTGACCTGCAGTTGCATGGCGAAATAGCCAAGAACGACGGTCAGCAGGATGCCGCCGATCAGCAAGGCACGGCGCCAATGGAATATCGCGTAGGCCACCTGTCCGATAAGGCCCCGGAACTCGTCGGGGCGAAACTCTCCGTGGATTTCCTGGTGTCCTGCGTCGGCCTTCCCGGCCTGGTTTTTATCTCGGGTCAAAGTCTTGATCCTTCCTGATACTCAGAGCGTAGCCGGACACGAATATCCGCTGTCGCCGTTCATTTTTCCTGCATCCGCAGGGTGCCGGTAGAGAGATAGCCCACGTACAGCACGCCACCGTCCTTGGTCAGGCGGCCGCGCGCCAGGGGCAAGCCTTCCGGCGCCTTGCCCAGGGTGAAGCTCTGGCCGTGATCCTTGCTGATGGCAATCAGGCCGTTGTTGCCGACGAGCACAACCCGCCCTGTCGGATCGACCCAGCCGCCATTGATGGCACTGGTCGAGGGAATGACTACGCTCGTCCAGCTGGCTCCGCCATCCGTCGAACGAAAGATCTTGCCGCGCATGCCGAAAACCAGCAGCGAGCCGTCAGGTGGTGCCACGGCGCCAAAATACGAACCTTCGTAAGGCGAGGAAAGCTCACTCCATGTAGTCCCTTCATCAGAAGACATGGCCAGGGTTCCTGTTTCGCCGACGAGGAGCAATTTGTCGCCGAATTCGATGACCTGGGAAATATGGCGGTCGAAGTCCTCACGGATGACCGGCGTCTTCTGCCAGGTCTTGCCCGCATCGGAGGATTCCAGATACATACCGAAGGCCCCCCAGGCGATGAGCTTGCCATTCTTGCGGGCCAGCAGGCCGAGGATGGCATCCGTACCGATTTCCGGTACCGGTACCATTTGCCAGGTCTGTCCGGCATCCTCGCTGCGCATCACTGTCCCGCCATGGCCGACGGCAACCGCCACGCTGGCCGAGTGGAAGGCCACCGAGGTCAGGGTGCGATTCGACGGCGTACGCACCGCCGACCAACTTTGCCCTTCGTCGGAAGAATGCATGACAACGCCGCGCTCGCCGACCGCCACCATCTTGCCGCCCGCTTCGACAACATCGAACAAGGCCGTCTTCTGCGCCTTGATCTGCAATGCGGTTTTGGCCGGCGTTGCCGCCAGGGAGGGCATGGCGGCGGAGGCAAATGAGATTGCCAGTGCCCCAAGCAGGGATTTGATCATCATGGACAGTCCGTGTGGAAGAGCGGATGGAAGCAGGAACTGCCTCCATTCTCGCAAAAGCTTATGCATTGGCTGAACGGGCGTGATTTAGCTGATCCCGCGATCTAATACCGCGGGATCAGCAGTGATCAGCGCTGACCCCGGCGGCGGATGGCGTCCACCTGGAAATCAGCCTGCTTGCCCTTCTGGTTCCACTGATAGACCGGCGTCTTCCGTTCGTTGGAGACTGAGGTCACGATGAAGTTGCCGTTGACCAGATCGGTATTGATGAACGGCGCCTGGAACATCACGCCCGCATCATAGGCCTGGACCAGATGGTAGGCATACGAACGCCACAGGTTGCCACGGCCATCGTAGCCATCGGCCAGGGCAACTGTGTTGCTGTCCTCGTCGATGTAGAAGGTGCGCTTGGCCAGGACATGGGACATACCCGGCTTCAGCGTGGCCTCCACCACCCAGACCCGGTGCAGCTCATAGCGCTGCAGCTCCGACTTTACCGAGCCCTTGTCCAGCATATCTGCATACTTCAGCTTCGGATCCTGCAGCTTGTAGGCGTTGTAGGGAATGTAGATTTCCTTCTTGCCCAGCAGCTTCCAGTCATAACGGTCCTTGGCGCCCTGGAAACCCCAGTAGTCGTCGGTGGTCCGCATGCCTTCAGTGCCATCATCGACGTTGTCGTAGGCCAGGTCCGGCGCACGACGCACGCGGCGCTGGCCGGCGTTGTAGATGTGGGCGACGCGATTGGCGATGGTGTAGTCGACCGGATCCTTCACCAAGTAGATGGTACCGACCAGCGTCGCCGGCGCATCGTAGAGACCGAAGAAGGTGAACACGTTGTTCGGTTCACGCGGCTCCATGTTCTGCCCTTGCACCATGTCCTCGCAGAAGCCGACGCGATAGTAGTCGCCGTTGGCCCGGGTCGGCAGCCAGTCACGGCAGGCCTTGTAGCCGCCGAAGTATTTCGTGGTGTGGTTGTACATGGCCTCGGCGCCTGTCTTCGGGTTCGGGAAGGGCACGCCGGGAACGTCGTAGTTCTTGATGCTCAGGCCTTCGAGCTTGGCCTTGCCGGCCTGCGCCTTGGTCGCATCATAGACAGCCTGCGGGTTGGCGAAGGTGCGGTGTGTCGGGTAGACATTGACGGAGAAGGTCGGAAACTTCTTGATCATCGCCACCGTGCCGGCGGAGAGCTTGTCCTTGTGCTGCTCGACGTTCTGGGCATTGATGGTGAGGATCGGCTTTTCATCCTTGAACGGATTGATGTAGCCCATTTCCGGCTTCCAGCCGGCTGGCGGCTGGGTCAGCCCGCCGGTCCAGGCCGGAATGGTGCCCTCCTTATTGCCAGCCTTCTCGGCACCCGACGGGGTCAGATCCTTGCCGAGACGATCGAGTTCGGCCGCGGACATTTCCGCAATTGCCGGTGCGATGCCGGCGACCATGAATGCCATCGACGTAGCGGCGGCGAGTAACTTAAATCGTTTGTTCATGTTTGTCTCCTTTATGGTGTTGTGTCAGAACGCGGCATTCAGGGTCACGTAATAGAAGCCACGGTCGCGCAGCGGATCGTATTTGGCATCCTTATTGAAGAAGGTTGCCCCGACGTCCACCGTATATTTCTTCTGGTAGCTGAATTTCGCGCCCAGGCCGAGCGCCATGCGGTCCTCGAGGAACTGGCTGTCGGCCGAGTTGCCCTTGACGTCATGCGACCAGAAAACGCTCGGGGTCACCGAAACACCGGAGAACACGTCGTTGTAGGTCACATCCAGCTTGGCCCGGTAACCCCAGGCGAAGTTGGTCACGTAACCATCCGTATCGCAGCCTGCCGCAGTAGTGTTCAGGCCCGAGGTGCAGGTATTGCCGCCGTAGCGTGCATCGCTGCCGGGTCCGAAGATGAAGGCACGGTTGTAGCGCAAGTCATTGGCACCGCCGATAGACAGGTTGTTCCACTGAAAACCGGCTTCGGCGATAAAGATGAACTGATCACCACCGAGCAACCTGTTGCCGGCCTTGACGGCATTGACCTGCAACTGGTGAATGTTGGCGCGCTCATAACCCGGCAGGTAGCCATTGCCGCCATTAAGGCCTGCCGAGCTGACGGCACCGTTACCGTAGGGGCCGAACGGAATGGAAACCCCCGGAGCAATGGCCCCGGCTGCACCCAGACCTGAGAGGAGAAGATCGTTGCCGTCAATTTGCACCGCCACATCGCGGCGGGTGCTCACCTCACCGGCAACGGACCAGCCCAGAATATTGGTCGATGCACTCACACCAAAGGCCTTGATCGCCTCCGGATATTCCCACATCACATCGAACGGCATGCCATTTTGTGCCCTGCCATTGGCCAGATTGACGATCGAGACATTGGGGGTACGCGCGTGGTAACGCATGCCGTAGATGCCGAACTCGGTATCCAGCGCATCGACGTTAAAGCGGTAGGCCAGACCGAATTGCCCGGAGTTACTCGGATCCTTGGCATCGATGGTATGAACGTAGGCGCCCAGCGGCGTGGCGACGTTCTGGCTTTGCCCGGGAACCAGGGTGATGGCGTTGTCGCAGGCGCCCGGATCGCGAGAAATATTGCCGACCGCGACGGACCAGTAACTGCCACAACCCAGATCGAGCGGCGAGTTTTCATACTTGAGCTGGTAGAAGAACTCCAGGCTGCCGGCGTCGCCCAGGCTCTGGTTGGCGTAGGCAATCGGCACCGGCAGGAAGACTTCCTTCAACTGCGCGCCCGGTTTGTGGAAGGACGGGACGTCGATCGGGTTGATCTGGTTCAGGCCCTGGACGAAGAGGCTCTCGCCCCAGTTCACCACCTGGTTGCCAAGACGGACCTGCAACGGCTTGCCGGCAATATCCCAGGTGTTATAGACATAGGCATCGAGGAGTGCGACGCCATCGTAGCGGGAGAGATTCTCAAAACCGCGGTCGGACAGCGGGGCGTTGCGGTAACCGTTGTTCTGGTTGCCATAATGTACGTCCTGGTGATTCAGGGTGTAGTCATACCAGGCCTTGGCACGGATCAGCGCCCCCATGCTCCCCTTCTGCACCTGGAGTTCGGTGAACCACTTGACCTGGGTGGTGAACTGATCGCCCTTCTTGTAGTTCACATTGCCTTCATCGACGGTATTCGGCGCCCGACCACCCGACAAACCGGCATGGGCGCCGCTGGCAGCTGAATAAAGATCCTTGTCCGGATTATTGGCGCGCCAGGCAGTACCCAGCGAAACCGAGTTTTGCCAACTCCCTGTCCAACCATCGCCAAACTCGAAATCCACCGCATTTGCCTGGCCAGAAAAGGCCGCGGCCAATGCGGCAGCGACGCCACTGACCACCAGCCCCGTGCTACGTTTTTGAATATTCATGTAACGTCTCCTCTCAGAATCATCTGTCAAGGCCGTGCCTGCTGGCGCAACCCCGCCCGAACCTCGGTGCAAAATAAGTATGCCTGCACACAATAAACATTGCTACCAATTTCTTGTTATTTCCCATCGAACAAGCGGCGGGGTGTGTTGCGTTTGCTGCGACTTCAATATGACTTGGGCAGATCGAGCACCTTCTCGGCGATAAAGCACATGATCAGTTGTTCGGTGATCGGCGCCAGGCGGGTCACGGTGACTTCGCGCAGCAGGCGTTCGACGTGGTATTCCTTGGCATAGCCGAACCCGCCGTGGGTCATCACCGCCTGTAGCGCCGAGTCGTAGCCGGCCCGAGCACCGAGGAACTTGGCCGTATTGGCTTCCGCACCGCAAGGCTTGTCGTTGTCGTACAGCCAGGCGGCCTTCATCGCCATCAGCCAGGCGGCTTCTAGCGCCATCCAGCGTTCGGCCAGCGGATGCTGGATACCCTGGTTCTGGCCGATGGGCCTGTCGAAAACGGTCCGTTCCTTGGCATAGCGGGTCGCGCGGCGCAGGGCGTCCTGGCCGATGCCGATGGCTTCCACGGCGATCAGGATGCGCTCCGGGTTGAGGCTGTGCAGGACATACTTGAAGCCCTTGCCTTCCTCACCGACACGGTCGGACTCGGGAATGAACAGGTCATCGATGAAAATGGCGTTGGAGTCGACGGCCTTGCGTCCCATTTTCGGGATCTTCTTGACCTCGATCTTCGAACGATCCAGGTCGGTATAGAAAATGGTGATGCCGTCGGTCGGGCGCGCGCAATCCTCAAGCTTGGTCGTCCGGGTCAGCAACATGATCTTGTTGGCAACCTGGGCGGTCGAGGTCCAGACTTTCTGCCCACGTACGATGTAGCCGCCGGGAACACGCTCGGCAAAGGTCTTGATGGCGGTGGTGTTGAGGCCGGCATCCGGCTCGGTAAAGCCGAAGCAGCACTGGTCCTCGCCGCTGATCAGGCGCGGAATCCAGCGCTGCTTCTGCTCCGGCGTACCGAAGACAACGATCGGGTGCGGCCCGAACAGGTTGATGTGCACCGTCGAGGTAGCGGCCATGCCGCCGCCATGCGAAGCCACCTCGTGCATCATCACCGCCGCCTCGGTCACCCCGAGGCCGGCGCCGCCATACTCGACCGGCATGGTGATGCCGAGCCAGCCGGCATCCGCCATGGCGCGATGGAACTCGCGGGGAAACTCCCCGTCTTCGTCGCGCTGCAGCCAGTAGTCGTCGCCAAAACTGCGCATGACTGCCGCCACGCCGTCGCGAATGGCTTCATGATCCGAATTGCTAGAAAAATCCATGGTCTCTATTCCCTGCTTAGGTTTTGTCTGGGGCCACCAGCACTCATGAAAGGCCGGCCTGGGCCAGGGTTTTCATCGCCTGCACCAGATGCGGACGGTCGTACATTTTTCCGTTGAGCCCCACCACGCCGGTTCCCGGCGCCTCGGCGAAGGCGGCGACGATTGCACGCGCGACGCCGATATCCTCTTCGCTCGGGGTGTAACAGCGATTGATGACATCGACCTGGTCGGGATGGATGGCAATGCGCCCGAGAAAGCCGCGCCGCCGGGACAGCAGGCAATCGCGCTCGAGGCCGGCGGCATCGCGGAAATCGCCGTACAGCGTATCGACCGCCTGGGCCTCGGCCGCGGCCGCGGCATACAGCGCACCGGAGCGCGCCTGCACGTAGGCGGCCGACAGTTCGCCGTCTTCCTCGCGGTTGCTGATCGAGCCGAGCGCCGCCGCCAGATCCTCGGCGCCCCAGGTTATCCCCACCAGGCGCGGTGGCTTGCTGGCATAGCTGTGCAGATTAAGCATGCCGGCGGCCGTTTCGGTGGCCACGACAACCACCTTGATCGACTGCGGCGACAGACCTGCCCGCACTTCCAGAACATCCAGGTAGTGGCTCAGGCGAAGCACGTCGGCGGCACCATCGGCCTTCGGCAGGACGATGCCGTCGAGGCCCTCGCCGACCACCTGCGCCAGATCCGGCAAGGCATCGGCGGTGCTCAGCGGGTTGATCCGGACGAAGCCCTTCCAGCTCCGCTGCCCGCAGGTCGCCGCCAGATGCTCGGCGGCCATCCGGCGCGCCAGCGGACGACGGCTTTCGGCCACCGAGTCTTCAAGATCGAGGATCAGCGCATCGGCTGACGAGGCGACGGATTTCTGCAGCTTCTTCTCGCTGTCCGCCGGCACGAAAAGCATCGAACGTAGCTTCATGCCAGCGGCTTCCGCAGCATCAGCGCCTGACGAACACAGATGCACACCACTTCGTTGTGCTGGTTGAGCCCCTGGTGCCGGAAAGTGACAATCCCCTGCTCCGGGCGCGAGCGACTGTCGCGCTTGTCGACGACGGTCGTCACCGAGCGGATCGTGTCGCCGGCGAACACCGGCTTGGGAAACAGCACTTCGCTCATGCCCAGATTCGCCACCGTCGTCCCCAGGGTCGTATCCTGAACCGTCAGCCCGATGACCAAACCAAGCGTGAAGATGCTGTTGAACAACGGACGACCGAACTCGGTCTGCTTGCAGTACTCCGCATCGATATGAATTTGCGCGGGGTTGTAGGTAGCGCCGCAGAACCAGATGTTCTCCGCCTCAACCAGCGTGCGCCGGATCTCGTGCTCGAAGACTTGCCCTGCTTCCAACTGATCGTAAAATTTGCCAGCCATGCTTTGCATCCCGTAGTTGTCAAAAACAATCCGCTTGTTGATTGTATGCTAGCAAACCGAATTGTTAATTGCAACCGCTGCAACGATAATTAACAAACCGACCGTTCCGTCTGTTTCTGATAGTAAACACTCGGCTCGCGCCCTGTCAATCGTGCTGCGGATTTTTCCTTGCCAGCTCAGCGCAGGATCCGGCCCTGGCTGTTCAGGATAGTGATATCGACGAACTGCGACCCTTGCCGAACGCCGGGCCGGTAAGCGACAAAGTAGCCGCCCAGATCGATCGGCGCCTGTTCCAGGGCCGTCACCAGATCGTCGGGCGCCGGATTCGCCCCTGAACGACGCAGCGCTTCGATGGTGATCCGCGCCGCAATGTAGCCCTCCAGACCGTAGTACGAAGGCTGCGCCTCGGGATTGAGCGCCTTTATCGCGCGCAGGTAGTCACCGGTAACCTTGACCGTGTCGTTCCACGGATAGGGCGTGACCTGGGAAATGATGACGCCCTTGGCCGCAGCGGCACCGAGTTCAGCGACAAGGAGATCGGCGCCGACCAGGGAGACAGTGGCAAACTGCATTGCCGCATTGATCTTCTTCAGGGCGCGGATGGCTGCGGCGGCAGGCTTGTGCGTGGCGAGCACCAGCACGAGTTGCGGTGCCGCATCGGCAACCTGTTTGATGATGTCGGGCGTAACGCCCTTGGCCGGATCGAAGCCGACGCTCGCCACCGCTGAAAGCCGGTGCCGCTTCATGGCCTCGACAAATCCGTCCAGCCCGGCCCGACCAAACGAATCGTCCTGATAGACGACCCCGATCTTCGTCACCGCCAGCGGCACCGCGTGGTCGATGATGACCGCCACCTCCTTCTCCACCGAGGCGCGGGTACTGAAGGCGTAGCGCCCCGGTTGCAGATGAAGGGAACTGGTGCCGGTAGACAGGCCGATCAGGGGGATGCCGGCCGTGCGGAGCGCTTGCATCGCCTCGACGGTACCGGGCGAACCGAAGAATCCGACCAGCGAGAGGACTTTCTCCTCATTGATCAGCCGGCGCGTATTGGCCAGCATGCGCTCGGTTTCGTAGCCATCGTCGAGGCTGACGACTTCGATTTTTCGGCCATGGATACCGCCTTCGGCATTGACCCGGGCAAAGCAGGCCAGGGCGCCTTCGCGCAAGGCCTTGCCGTAGGCCGCCACCGGCCCGCTCAACGGCAAGGACATACCCAGCCGGATCGCTGCGCTCCCGTCGCTGCCCGGCGCGGCATTGGCCCGCTCGGGATAGCTGCCGAGACCAATCGTCATCGCGACGAAAACGACGAACACCAGCTCACCCACCAATCTTCTCATTTTGACTCTCGTTGTTTACCCCGACCCTGGCCGGCCCGGAGCTTGTCCTGAGCGGGCCGCAAGCAGCCTTTCGTCAACCGCTTTTACAGGCCGGCCGCGATGCCCGCCCACTCGGCAGCAAGCCCTTCCCGGAACGGCGGGTCAGCCAGTTCGATCAGCTTCTCGGCACGCTGGTGCAACGACAGTTTCGCCAGCTCGGCGCTGCCGTGCTCGGTGACCACGCGATCGAGCATGTAACGCGCCGCCCCGACCGCGCTGCCGGTGCCGAGTCGGGGAACAATGCGGCTGATCGTCCCCTTGCCGGCCGTTGACGACAGGCAGAAGATTGCCCGCCCGCCGGGCGCCAGCCGCGCCCCGGTAACGAAGGGCGGCATGCCGCCGACGCCGGCGAGCAGCCGACCATCGAGGCAATCGCAATTGACCTGGCCGAAAAGATCGATCTCGACGGCGGCATTGATCGAAACGAAATTCGGAATCCGCGCGATGCTGCAGATATCGTGGGTTTCCCCGACGCTGCGGAAGGCGAAGGCATCGTCTTCGGCCAGTCGCCGATAGAAGCTTTCGTCGCCAAGCGCCACGCCGGCGACGATCGAGCCGACACCCTGAATCGCCCCGGATTCGCGCAGGCCGAGAATCTCTTCGGTCACCATGCCGGAATGCAGGCGCAACTGGCGATGCTCGCGCAAGGAACGAACCACTGCACTCTGCATCTTGCCGATCCCCAGTTGCAGGGTATCGCCATCACGGACCATGGCGGCGACGTGGCGGCCGATGGCCAGCAGTTCCGGCCCCGGATCACCGCTCAGTTGCGTCACCAGCGGCGCGTCGATCTCACAGACGACATCGCAGTCGGCACGCGCGATGCTGAAGCTGCTTTGGGTACGCGGCATGCGCGGATTGACATGGGCCACGCGGATGGCCGCCCGCGCCCAGACTGCCGGCAGAAAGTCATGACAGACCCCGAGGCTCATTCGCCCCGCGGCATCCGGTGGACTGACCTGGGCCAGCGCCAGATCGATAGGCAAGGACTGCAGGTCCTGCCACACCCCGGTGTAATCGAGGGGTAGCAGGTCCACGCGCCCCTGGCGCATCGGCTCCCGCAAATTGGGCTGAATGAAGTAGGCGCGTTGCCGAGCCTGCGGATGCAGGCCGGGATAATCGCCGAAATTGATGCCGGGAAAATGCACGCCGACGAAGCGTACCCCGGCCGCCTTGTCGGGATGGCGACAGAGGGCCTCGAAAAAAGCCAGCGATTCGCCGGAAGTGCCGGGGATGAAGACATTCATCCCCGGCCGCAGCATGGCGACAACCTGATCCAGGCACGCTTGCTTGTTCATTCGGCAGATCTCCGTGGCATCGCTAGCTGATTCCGTGCCTCAGGCGCCGAGGCGGCCGATGATGGAGATGGCGCAGACATTCTGGTGCGGATGGCCGCCCAGATTCTGCGTCAGCCCGAGGTCGGCCTTGGCCAGCTGGCGTTCGCCGGCCCGGCCGAGCAACTGGAGGTAAACCTCGTAGACCATGCGCAGCCCCGAAGCGCCGATCGGATGGCCGAAGCACTTGAGCCCGCCGTCGATCTGGCAGGGAATGGCCCCGTCACGGTCGTAGCGGCCTTCGAGAATGTCGTAGGCGGCGCGGCCGGGACGGCTCAACTGCAGGCCCTCCATCAGCACCAGCTCGGTGATCGAAAAGCAGTCGTGCACTTCGATCAGGTCCAGCGCTGCCGTCGGGTCGGCAATGCCGGCTTCCTGGTAGGCACGGGCAGCGGCGACCTCGGCGGTACGGATCGAGGCACCGTCCCAGGTGCTGAACTGCGCCTCTTCGCCGTTGGACACCGACAACTGCAGCGACTTCACGGTGATCACATCCTTCTTGCCGAGCTTTTTGGCGATTTCCGGCGTCGTCACGATGGCGCAAGCCGCCCCGTCGCTGACCCCGGAGCAATCGAAGAGGCCGAGCGGCTCGGCGATGATCTTCGCCTTGAGCACGTCTTCCTCGGTGATCCGGTTACGCAGATGCGCCTTGGGATTCAGTACGGCGTTGTCGTGGCTTTTGACCGAGACGTGCGCCATCGCCCGTTTCAACTCCTCGGGCGGGATCCCGTACTTGCTCTGGTAAGCCGTTGCCAGCTGGGCAAAGGCGCCGGGGGCCGAACCGTTGGGCAGCCACAGGT
This sequence comes from Betaproteobacteria bacterium HGW-Betaproteobacteria-12, assembly GCA_002842345.1. Classification (GTDB taxonomy): domain Bacteria; phylum Pseudomonadota; class Gammaproteobacteria; order Burkholderiales; family Rhodocyclaceae; genus Azonexus. Next base: position 36,996 of record PHCU01000001.1, read on the forward strand.
CGGTGACCGTGCCGCGGGTGCGGTGCGGCAGGCCGCCATAGCCGGTGTCCTTGAGCTTTTCGACGCCGAGGGCGAGCACGATGTCGTAAGCGCCGGAGGCGACTGCATAGACGGCGCCGCGCAAGGCCTCGGTCCCCGTCGCACAGGCATTCTCGACCCGGGTCACGGCGATGTTCTGCAGGCGCAGGGCCTGGGCCAGCGGCCCCGCCGTCTTGCCGACGTTGTTTTCTTCGAGGCAGACGCCCAGCCAGGCCGCTTCGATCTGCTTGCGCTCGATGCCGGCATCGGCGATGGCCTCGGTAAAGGCCTCGAGCATCAGATCCTCGGCATTGTCCGACCAGCGCTCGCCAAACTTCGAGCAGCCCATACCTACGATCGCGACGCGATCACGAATTCCGCTAGCCATTTCAGTTTTCCTTGTCCTGGGGCAGTACGGTCGCTTTCCAGAAGTACCGTTTGAAGCCCCGCTGAGAGTCCGCATCCTTGATCCGGAAGACCATGCGCAACGGCACGCCGACCGCCAGTTCGTCCGGTTCGCAATCGGTGAATTCCATCATTACCCGCGCCCCGCTGGCGAATTCGACATGGCCGAAAAGGAAGGGCGGACAGGGTTTGTACGACAGCCAGTCGCAGGTAAAGGAGCGCACCTTGGCCGCTTCGTCGAGCAGCACATGCGACTGCTGCGTATCGACGGCCGTGCATTCCGGGTTGACGCAGACCCGCGATTTCGGGAACTGCACCGTGCCGCAGGCCGAGCACTTGCCGCCGGCGAAGCGATTGACCATCTCCTCGCCGCGCCAGGCGGCGGAAAGCGCCGTCTTGTTATCCATTTCGGCGCGCATGCCCCACTCGAGCGCCAGCTGGTTGGTGAAGGAGAGATACTTGAAGTAGTTGCTTTCGACCCGGCCCGGCGTCAGCCACGGCGCCGGCGTTGCGGCCCGGCCCTGCCCGACCGTTTCCAGGACGATGACGTCGCAGCCGCTGCCGAACTGGACGAGCACGATCTTGCGCCCGGCCGGCGCGCTTTCCAGTTCGCGGGCCAGCATCAGCAGCGGATGGGCGGCGCCGGTATCGCCACAGGTTTCGAACAGCGTGTCGGCAACCGCCTCCGGCCGGATGCCGGCCTTCTTCGCCACCACCTGATTGACCTTCATCAGTGCTGCCGGCATCAGGAAGGCGTCGACCTGATCGGCCTGCAGCCCGGCTTCGGCGAGCGCGCGGCGAATCACCGGCGGCACCAGCTTCAGGAAGCCCTCTTCGCGGACCCAACGCTCTTCCCAGCCGTAATCGCCGTCACGCCCGGAGGCCCGGAAGTGATCGACAAAATCGATGGTTTCGCTGGCCGAGCCGCGCAGCACGGCAAGCGGCTCCCCGTGACCGACGGCGATGGCTGCCGCGCCATCACCGGCCAGCAGTTCGCCAGTACTGGCCGGCGTCGGGATGCGGCGCTCGCTGGCGACGATCAGCGACGTCGCCCCGCTATCGCCACGCAGGGCGCGCAGCAGTGCGCTCGAGCCACAACGCAGGCTGCCAGCGGCATCCATGGACGACAGCTGCGCGTCCAGGCCAAGGGCGGCGGCGAGCACCGAAGCATTGAGCCGGTCGGCGAAGGGCAGCGTCGTCGAGGCCAGGGTCAGGTTGCCGACGCTGCCGACCGGGAAGCGACCGAGCACGCTGCGCCCGGCCTCGACCGCCATGGTCAGGACATCCTCGTCCCAGTTGATCATCGACCGCGTGCCCTTGGCATTAGATTTCAGGCCCGGGGCCATCCAGCGGTGGGCCGCCGCAACGGCCGCCCGATCCAGGCGCAGGCGGGGCAGATAGCCCCCGACGCCAATGATTCCAAATCCTTGTTCCATATATGTAGTCACTTCCCTAACGAAACGGATGGCCCCGACCAGTACTGCGGACTGCACAGCATGTACTGACTGGGGAAAGGCAGGTTGACGCCGAGCTGCCGGGCCGCCTTCAAGGCCCAGCGCGGGTCGTAGAGCATGGCGCGACCGATGGCCACGCCGTCGACATGGCCGGCGGCGACAGCTGCCTCGGCCATAACCGGGTCATCGAGCAAGCCGACAACCCGGGTAAGCAGACCGGTCTGCGCCCTGACTTGAGCGGCAAACTCGACGAGATATCCCGGTGCCGCCGGAATCCTGACCCCTTCGGCAATGGCACCGGCCGAGATGCAGACGAAATCAACGCCGGCGGCTTTCAGTGCCGCGCAGACAGCCAGCGTGTCGGCGAACTCGAGGCCGCCCTCATGCCAGTCGCGGCAATTTAGACGCACGCCCAGCGGCTTGTTCTCCGGCCAGGCAGCCCGCACCCGGGCGACGACTTCGAGCGGGAAACGCATCCGCTTGGCCAGCGAGCCGCCGAATTCATCGCTGCGCCGGTTGCTGACCGGCGACAGGAAGCTGTGCAGCAGATAGCCATGCGCCATGTGCAACTCAACATAGTCGAGGCCGGCGTGCCCCGCCCGCCGGGCGGCACTGGCGAAGGCCGCGGCAATGCGTTCCATGCCGGCGGTGTCGAGTTCCTGCGGCATTGCGCGGTTCTTGCCGAAAGCGATCGGCGACGGCCCGACGATATCCCAGCCGCCCGCATCACTCGCCAGACCTTCGCCGCCGCGCCACGGCTCGTGACAGGAAGCCTTGCGGCCGCCGTGATTGAGTTGCAGACCGATCCTGATCGGACTCAGTCGCCGCAGATAGCCGACCATTACCGCCAAGGCCACCGTCTGCTCGTCGTCATACAGCCCCAGGCAACCGCGGGTGATACGCCCTTCCGGCAGGACTGCCGTCGACTCGATGGTGATCGCCCCGGCACCGCCGATCGCCAGCGCACCGAGATGCTGCCAGTGCCAATCACCGACCTTGCCGTCCACGCCGCTGTACTGGCACATCGGCGCGACGAAGACGCGATTGCTCAAATGCATTGACTTGATCTGCAGGGGAGAAAACAGCGTGCTCATGCGAATCCGTTATCGAGGTTTCTCACGTTGATCGGCATCCCGGACCAATCCGGTTAATTTGTATGCTTGCGTACGATACGTTAACGCCGTAACATAGTCAACGTAATTTACCGCCGCTATCAGGTTGTATCCCTTGATCTACCTGGATACCGCCAACTGGCACCGGCCAGATGGGGCACATTCGCATTCACCAATTCATATTGGCGCATATCAATAGGCGCATCAACGAGAGGAAGACTCCATGAGCACACAAGGCAAATCGCAACTTCTCGCCGGCAAGGTCGCCCTGGTGACCGGCGCCGGTCGCGGCGTCGGTCGCGGCATCGCGCTGGAACTGGCAGCCGCCGGTGCCCGGGTCGTCGTCAACGACGTCGGCACCTCGCCGACTGGCGAAGGCAGCGATCTCTCGCCGGCCAATGAGGTGGTCGCCGAAATCCGGCGCAATGGCGGCGAGGCGGTGGCCGACTCGAACTCGGTCGCCGACTGGGATCAGGCCCATGCGATGGTGCAGAAGGCGATCGATGCCTTCGGCCGCATCGATATCGTCATCAACAACGCCGGCATCCTGCGCGACACGATCTTCCATCGCATGACCAAGGAAGACTTCGACTCCGTCATCAACGTCAATCTGGCCGGCGTCTTCTATGTCAGCCGGGCCGCGGCACCGCACTTCAAGGCCCAGAACAGCGGCTGCTTCGTGCATATCACCTCGAGTTCGGGACTGGTCGGCAATTTCGGGCAGGCCAACTACTGCGCCGCCAAGCTCGGCGTCGTCGCCTTGTCCAAGGCCATCGCCATGGACATGCAGCGCTTCAACATCCGATCCAACGCCGTCGCTCCCTGGGCCTGGACCCGCATGGTGAGCACCATCCCGGCCGAGACCGAGGCCGAGAAAAAGCGTGTCGAAGGCCTGCAGAAACTGGTCCCGGAAAAAATCGCCCCGTTCATCGCCGCCCTCGCCAGCGACCAGGCCGCCGAGGTCAACGGCCAGGTATTCGGCGTGCGCAATAACGAGATCTACCTGTTCTCGCAGTCCCGCCCGATCCGCACCGCCCACACCGCCGATGGCTGGACGCCGGAAACGGTCATCGAACGGGTCTTCCCGATGTTCAAGAACGATTTCTATCCCCTGCATCGCTCCGGCGATGTGTTCACCTGGGATCCGGTATAAGTCCGGAGGCCGATCCCATGTCCGCCACCACGCCGCTGCTGCAGGGTGCGCCGAACTTTCGCGACTTTGGCGGCTACCGGGGAAGCGACGGCCGCCTAGTGCGTGGCGGCCGCCTGTTTCGTTCCGAGGCCCTGGCCCGGTTGACCGATGCCGACCTGCAGCAGCTGGCCGGCCTGGATATCCGCTTGCTCTACGACCTGCGCGCCGCCGACGAGCGGACACGCGACCCGAATCGCTGGCCAGCCTCCCTGATCACCGAGGCCGTGGCTGGCCTCGAGTCGGATGAACTGGCGGCGGTGCGCTTCTCCGGCTGGCGCCAACGCCTCGGCGACCCGAGCTTCGATGCCGCCGCCGCCCGCCAGTGGATCCTGCATGCCTATGGCGAAATGCCGGCGCTGTTTGCCGGCCTCATCGCCACGCTGTTGCTCCGCCTCGGCGCGCCTGCCGCCCCGGCCACCCTGATCCATTGCACGGCTGGCAAGGATCGCACGGGTTTTGTCTGCGCCCTGCTGCTGGCTGCCCTCGGCGTCCATCGCGACGACATCTTCGCCAACTACCTGCTGACGCGCCAGCGCCGTCCACCGGAGGACTTGCTGAAGGTGTTGCTCGGTGACGAGCTGGCTCACCAATCAGCCGCGACCCGCGCCGCCCTGATGGTCATGGCCGACGTCCGTGAAGACTATCTGGGCACGGCGCTGTCACGTATCGATGGGGATTTCGGCGGCATCGAACGCTACCTCGCCAAGGCCTGCCAGCTGGACGACCAACGGCGCGACCAACTTTTCGCCGCCCTGCTTGCCGGCTGAGCCGACGACGGCGCCACAACCTGCATCCCGACACGGAGAAGCAACGATGAATGGCAAGAAAAAACCGCTGCCCCCGGGGCAGTTCGTCTATCCCAGCTTCGAGCGCTTCGGGCTGGGCTTGTTCGCCAAGCGCTTCCCGAACCAAACGGAGCGCATCGAGCTGAGCATCGGCGGCGATGTCGAGTCGACGCTGACCGTCGCCGGTGAGCTGAGCAGCTTGCCGCGCGTCGAGCAGGTTTCCGACTTCCACTGCGTCACGACCTGGTCCTGCCTGGATGTCCGCTGGAGCGGCGTACGCTTCTCGGATTTCTACGAGCAGATCGTCGCGCCGCGCGTCAAGCCGCGGGATGACGCGACCTTCGTCGTCTTTCGCGGCCAGGACGGCTACGCCTGCAGCATGCAGCTGGCCGACCTGCTGGCGCCGGACGTGTTGCTTGCCGACACCGTCGACGGCCACGACCTGGGCATCGAGCACGGCGCCCCGTTGCGTCTGGTCGCCCCGGCCCACTATGGCTACAAGAACGTCAAGCACATCGCCGCGATCGAGTTCTGGCGCGACCGCCGCGCCTACCGCTTCCCTTTTCCCTATCCGCAACTGATGGATCATCCGCGCGGCCGGGTGGCCTTCGAGGAACGCGCCCGCTATCTGCCGATATGGCTGGTCCGCCTGGTTTATCGCGCGCTGATGCCGGGCGCCCGCAGCAAGATGCGCAAGGCCCTGCTGGCCTATCGCAGCCGAGGCGGCAGCCGGGCCTGAGCCGGCCGTTCGCGCCACTCCCTTCTCTGAAAAACAAAGGCACATCATGCGCACTGCCGCACTGACCAAGGCAATCCTGCTCCCGGCAATCCTCGCCCCGGGGCTGGCGCTGGCCACCAACGGCTACTTCTCCCATGGCTTTGGCGTCAAATCGCAGGGCATGGCCGGAGCCGGCATCGCCCTCCCCCAGGACGGGCTTGCGGCGGCGATCAATCCGGCGGGAACGGCTTTCGTCGGTAACCGGGTCGACTTGGGGATGGTTCTGGTTCGGCCGCAACGCAGCGCTGAAATCAGCGGCAATCTGGCCGGCATGAACGGCGACTACGCCGGCAACGACACGCGGAATTTCCTGGTTCCGGAGATCGGCTACGTCGAACAACTGAGCCCACGGCTGGCCGCCGGGGTCGCCGTCTATGGCAATGGCGGCCTCAACACCGATTATGGGAACAATCCGTTCCGCGCCCTCGGGGCGACCGGCGCCGCCGGCGTCAATCTCGAACAACTGTTCATTTCGCCCTCGCTGGCCTGGAAGCTGGCCGACGAGCACGCCGTCGGTCTGGCGCTCAATATCGCCTACCAGCGCTTCGAGGTGGAGGGCATCGCCCCCTTTGCCGCCGCCTCGTCCTCACCGGGCAACTTCACCAATCGCGGGGTCGATAGCGCCCTCGGCTGGGGCATCCGCCTCGGCTATACCGGCAAACTGAGCGACGACCTGACCCTGGGCCTGACCTGGGCCTCGAAGACGCGTAGTGGTGAACTGGACAAATACAAGGGCCTGTTCGCCGAACACGGCGGCTTCGATATCCCGGCCAATTACGGCCTCGGCCTGTCCTGGGCGGCGACCCCGGCGCTGACGCTGGTTGCCGACGTCAAGCGCATCGAATACGGCGACGTCAAGGCGCTCGCCAACCCGATCGGCAACCTGTTCGCCGGCCATGCCTTCGGCAGCGCGAACGGCCCGGGGATGGGGTGGCGGGACATTACGGCGGTCAAGCTGGGCATCCAGTATCGGCTCGCCGAGTGGACTCTGCGTGCCGGCTACAGCCACTCCTCGCAGCCGGTTCCGTCCGACCAAACCTTGCTCAACATCCTGACGCCCAGCGTCGTCAAGGACCATGTCAGCGTGGGCGCCACCTGGCAGTCGAGCCGGAGCGGCGAGTTGAGTCTGGCCTACACCTATGCCCTGAAGAACACCGTGCACGGCCGCAATTCCATTCCCGGCGCCTTCGGCGGCGGCGAGGCCGATCTCACCCTGAAAGGCGACATCATCGGCATCGCCTACGGCTGGAAGTTCTGACTACCGGCCTCCGGGGCCGGCCGCAGCCCGCCCCGGAACCAGACAAACACCTCTTCAACCCAAGGTGTTCAGCAACTCCGGAACCGCCTCGAACAGATCGGCGACCAGGCCATAGTCGGCGACCTGGAAGATCGGGGCGTCCGGATCCTTGTTGATGGCGACGATGACCTTCGACTCCTTCATGCCGGCCAGGTGCTGGATCGCCCCCGAGATACCAACCGCGATGTACAACTGCGGCGCGACGATCTTGCCGGTCTGGCCGACCTGGTAATCGTTCGGCACGAAGCCGGCATCGACGGCGGCACGGGATGCGCCCATGGCGGCACCGAGCTTGTCGGCGAGCGGGTCGAGCACCCGGTGATAGTTCTCGCCACTGCCCAGGCCGCGACCACCGGAAACGATGACCTTGGCCGCCCCCAGTTCCGGGCGGGCGCTCTTGGTCAGCTCGCGGCCGACAAAGGCTGACTTGCCGCTGGCCGCCGCGGCCTCGATGGTCAGCACCGGCGCATTGCCGGTGCAGCCGACCGCATCGAAGCCGGTCGTGCGAATGCTGATCACCTTGATCGGGTCCGCCGACTTGACGGTGGCCAGGGCATTGCCGGCGTAGATCGGACGGACGAAGGTATCGGGCGCCTCGACGGCGACGATCTCGGAGATCTGGGCGACATCGAGCAGCGCCGCGACGCGCGGCAGAAAGTTCTTGCCGAAGGTCGTCGCCGGAGCAAGGATGTGACTGTAGTCACCGGCAATCGAGACGACCAGGGCGGCAACATCCTCCGCCAGTTGTTCCTTGAGGTGCTCGGCGTCGGCATGGCGGACGGCAGTGACGCCGTCGATGCGGGCGGCCGCTTCGGCAACGCTGCGGCAGGCGCTGCCGGCGACGAGGACATGAATCTCGCCCCCCACCTTGCTGGCGGCAGCGACGGTGTTGAGCGTGGCGCTCTTGAGCGCGGTGTTGTCGTGTTCGGCGATGACAAGCAGGGTCATGGCGTAATGCTCCTTCAAATGACTTTGGCTTCGTTCTTGAGCTTGGCGACCAGTTGCTGCACGTCGGCCACCATCACCCCGGCCTTGCGCGTCGCCGGTTCGACGACCCGCAGGGTGGTCAGGCGCGGCGTCACATCGACGGCCAGATCGGCCGGCTTGAGCGTATCGAGCGGCTTCTTCTTGGCTTTCATGATGTTCGGCAAGGTCGCGTAGCGCGGCTCGTTCAGGCGCAGGTCGGTGGTCACCACGGCCGGCAGCGCCAGCGACAGGGTTTCCAGGCCGCCATCGATTTCGCGCGTGACGTTGACGCGATCACCGGCGACAGCCACCTTCGAGGCGAAAGTCGCCTGCCCCCAGCCGGCCAGCGCGGCCAGCATCTGGCCGGTCTGGTTGGCGTCGTCGTCGATCGCCTGCTTGCCGCAGATGACCAGCTGCGGCGCTTCCTTGTCACAGATCGCCTTGAGCAGCTTGGCAACGGCCAGCGGCTGCAACTCGACATCCGTCTCGACCAGGATGGCGCGGTCGGCACCGATGGCCAGCGCCGCACGCAGGGTTTCCTGGCAGGCGGCAACGCCGCAGGAGACGGCGATGACCTCGGTGGCGACACCGGCTTCCTTGAGGCGAACTGCTTCCTCGACCGCGATTTCGTCGAAGGGATTCATCGACATCTTGACGTTGGCGAGGTCCACGCCGGAACCATCCGCCTTGACGCGTGCCTTGACGTTGTAGTCGATGACACGCTTGACCGGTACGACGATTTTCATTGCTCTTGCTCCATCATCTGGGTTGCCTGATTGGCGAAACGGCCTGCTGCGGCCTAGACGCGCTCGAAAATGGCGGCGATGCCCTGACCGCCCCCGATACACATGGTGACCAGCGCGTAGCGGCCGCCGGTCCGATGCAGTTCGTAGATCGCCTTGGTCGTGATGATCGCGCCGGTGGCGCCGACCGGATGACCGAGGGAAATCCCCGAACCATTGGGATTGACCTTGGCCGGATCGAAACCGAGCTCCTGGGCGACGGCACAGGCCTGGGCGGCAAAGGCTTCGTTCGACTCGATGACGTCGATGTCCTGGATCCGCAGGCCGGTCCGCTCCAGCACCCGGCGACAGGCGGGAATCGGGCCGATGCCCATGTATTCCGGTTCGACCCCGGCGTGAGCGTAGTCGACCAGGCGGGCCATCGGCTTCAGGCCGTGCCGCTGTACGGCGCCGGCGCCGGCGAGGACAACTGCGGCCGCCCCGTCGTTGAGGCCCGAGGCGTTGCCCGCTGTCACCACGCCGTCCTTCTTGAACACTGCCTTCATCTTGGCCAGCTGCTCGAGCGTGACATCGGCGCGCACATGCTCGTCGACAGCAAACTGGATCGTTCCCTTGCGCGACGGCACTTCGACCGGAACGATCTGCTCGGCGAAGCGCCCCTCGGCGATGGCCCGGGCCGCACGCTGCTGGCTTTCCAGCGCCAGGGCGTCCTGCATTTCGCGCGTGATGCCGTAGCGCGCCGCAACATTCTCGGCAGTAATGCCCATGTGGATCTTCTGCCACGGGTCATGCAGGATCCCGTTCATGTAATCGACGACGGCGGTATCACCCATGCGTGCGCCCCAGCGGGCGGCGGGCATGATGTACGGCCCGCGGCTCATCGACTCGGCACCGCCGCCAATGGCAATATCGGCATCACCGAGCATGATGGTCTGGGCCGCCGAAATAATCGCCTGCAAACCCGAACCACACAGGCGATTGACGTTGAATGCCGGAACCTCCTTGGGAACGCCGGCATCCATCGCCGCGACCCGACTCAGGTAGGCATCGCGCGGCTCGGTCGGGATGACGTTACCCATGACGACATGCCCGATCAGCTCCGGCGCGACGCGGCTACGCTCAAGCGCAGCCTTGACCGCGATGGTCGCCAGCTGGGTCATCAGGGTGTCCTTCAGGGTGCCACCATAAGTACCAATGGCCGTGCGCGCGGCACCGACAACAAAAATCTCGTTCGCAGTCATTGCAGGTCCTCATCGAAAATGTGATGGTACGATACCATACGATATTGCAAAGCAAAAGCATTGGTGGAAAATCGGCCCAGCCTTGCAACCGCTATAAATCGCCAAGTAAAGAAACAGAGCAGCCTGGCGACGCTCAGAACATCTGCGCCAATGCATGAATATTTTACGCTTCAATACTATATACTCTTAGTACTACAAGCACCGATAAGGAGACAAGGATGCAAGGTATCGACAAGGATCGACCGTCCGCTGAATGGATCGCTTCGCTGCGCCAGCGTTTCGTCACGGAAAAGGAAATCGATCACATACTGACCCGCAAGCTGGCGCGCCGCGCCGGCCCCGGCTACTCACCGATTCCCCTGGAAAAGCTGGTCGCCGGCGTCAAGGCGCTGCTCCTCGCCGAAATCGGCGACAGCTTCGAGATCAAGGATGCACGCTGGCTCTCCGGCGGTGCTTCGAAGCTGCAGATGGCCTTTGCCCTCGAATGGCATCGCCCTGGTGTCGGTTTCGAGAAGACGGCGATGGTCCTGCGTATGGAGCCTTCGGAATCGATCGTCGAGACCAGCCGGCTGCGTGAATTCCAACTGATCAAAGCATTTGATGGAATCGTGCCGGTGCCGCCAGTGTTCTGGTGCGACGCCGACGGCAAATACCTGCCCTACCCGGCCCTGATCTACGGTTTCGCCCCCGGCGTGACCAAGCCGAGCGACGCCAGCAGTGGCGTCTCCGGCCTCGGCACCAAGCTGCCGCAGGCTGTCCGCGAACGTTTGGCCCCCCAATTCGTCGAGCATCTGGCGGCCATTCATCGGCGCGATATCGGCAATGCCGGACTTACCGCCTTCGATGTCCCTGAAACCGGAACGACCCAGTGCGCCGAATGGGGCGTGAACTGGTGGGATCGCGTCTGGGAGGAAGATAGCGACGAGGATGTGCCGATGATTCGCGCTACCTCCGCCTGGCTGCACCGCAATCTGCCGGTGCTCGATCAGCCGTCGATCGTGCATTCCGATTACCGTACCGGCAATTTTCTGTACACCGAACACGATCTGCAAATATCCGCATGGCTGGACTGGGAGCTCGGCCGTATCGGTGACCGCCACCAGGATCTGGCCTGGACGACCAGCAGTGCCTTCGGCTCTTACGCCGAGGATGGCAAGACCTTGCTCGTCTGCGGCCTGATCCCGGAAGCGGAGTTTCTCGCCGCCTACGAGAAGGCATCGGGCCTCAAGGTCGATGCCCAGACCATGCACTGGTACAAGGTGTACAACAACTACAGCATCGCCGTGCTGATTCTCGCCACCGGCTACCGGGCAGCACGCAACGGAAAAACGCACCAGGACGTACTGGTAACCTGGCTGATCGGGATCGGCTACATGCTCCTCGACGAAATCCGCGGCTTGATCGAGAAAGGAAACTGACATGCAGATGCGCCCCGAAATCCAGATCACCAGCGTGATCAAGGCCGTCAAGGATGTGCTGATCCCGGCCATCGACCCGAACAACAAGCTGGCCGTCGAACAGGCACAACTGGTCGTCGGTCTGCTCAGCCTGCTGGCCAGCCAGTTGCCCGTGCAGTTCCGCTTCGACCGCGATGAACTGGCACGCCTGCTGGCAACCGCCGAATCGCTCACCGCGATCCCGGCCGACGACACCAACCTGGCGACCGCCATCGGCGAACTTGCCGCCAGCCGGACAGCCGGCGCCAGCATCCTCGAGCATTGCCGGGTCGATCCTGCCATCCTGGTCAACAGCGTGCGCGAACTGCGCCAAAAAGTCGGCGCCGTGGTATCCGCAGCGGCGGGCACCAGCGATGTTGCGACGCAGTTGCGGATCGAGAAAATCATTCTCGACCTGTCGAAGGAGCAACTCCTGCGCGACCGCTCACTGATGAAACCGCAGGGCTGGGAACCTGATCCAGCGGCCCTTCCTGCCATCGCGGAACTGCTCGCCGGGACACCTCGGGGAGCCTGATACGGCATGCGGCCGGAAAGCCCCTGCGGGGAGCGATCCGGCCCGCTGAATCGAAACGCCGAAGCGGCGATCAGTCGTCGCATGCCTCCAGCACCGAGGCCTCGACATTGGAATTCCGGCGCTTTCCCTGCAGTCCGGTCTGGTATAGCGCCTTGCGGAATCCAGACCCGGCCCCGGCGGGATCAGTTGGCACTCAGAGTTTGCCGATATCGGAAAAATAGATCGCCAATAACACGCTCGTCAGGAGCACCAGCCATCCTTCCAGCAGCCGCCGCCAGACTGGCGGCGCATGGCGCATCTCCATGAAGTCGAGGACCACCAGTCGCCCCTTGATGTAACCGATCACCAGCGTCAGGGCGCCTGCGTACAGACCGAAACCATGCTGGCCGCTGATACTGAAGGCGGCCACGGTAGCCACCAGCAGAATCCAGGCGCTGCGGTCGAACGCGTTCTTCAGAATATTCATCGCAGGTTTACCGCAGCAGATAAAACAGGGGAAACAGGAAGATCCAGAGCAGATCGACCATGTGCCAGAAGGAGGCCCCCGTCTCCAGGCCACGCAGGTTGCCGGCATGGTATTTACCCGCCCGGGCATTGCGCAGCAGCACGCTCAAAATGACCGTGCCACCGACCACGTGCGCCAGATGAATCATCGTCAGGCAAAAGTAGAACATGTAGAAATCGTTGCTGGTCAGCGTGATGCCGACAGCGAACTTGGCCGCATACTCGAAGTACTTGACCACCATGAAGGCCAGGGCCAGGCCAATGGCGACACCGAGGTAGCTGACGATCTGCCTGCGGCGATTCGTCCGCGCCGCCGCAATGGCACGGACGACGCCCCAGGAGCTCAGGATCAGCAACAGCGTGTTGAGCACGCCGAGATTGCGATCCAGTGTCGCTTGGCCGCGGTTGAACAATTCGACATCGCCATTGCGGTAAAACATGTAGGCGATGAAGAAGGCACTGAACGTCATCAACTCGGCCATGATGAAGATCCACACATCACGGTCGCCGGGCAAATGGCGACTGGCAGCTACAGGGACGGTCAGGGAAACAGTGGCCATGATCGGTTCGAATGCCGCCGGGCGCTCACGCCGGACACAAGGCTCCGGCTTCCACTTCCCGCATTCGCCGGCGAATGGCCTTGACCATATACAGCGAAGTAACCAGGCACCAGACCAGCCATGCGGCATATGGGATATAGAAGCTCAGCAAGCCGTTCCACGCAAACGGCCCAGTCTTCAGATACAGGGTCAGGCTGGCCGGCGCGAAACTCAGCCCGCACCAGATGCTCAGGAAGCAGACCCAGCGGGGAAAGAGCGGCGTCTCCCGCTTGTCGGCAAGGCCGATCAGCGCCATGGCCACCATCTGTACGGTAGTGATGCACCACTGCAGTTCCAGCGATTCCCAGCCAATATCGTGCAGGGTCTGGATAATCGCCGCATCGCGCTCCGGACGGAAACAGGCGACCGCCCAGCACAGCATGCCGAAGCTGACGACAAACACGGTCAACGCCCCGGCGATCAATTGCAGATAGGTCATCAGGCGCGAGTGCTTCTCGATCTGCCGCATGTGTTCGCTGATCTGGGCAGACCAAGGCAGGTAGAGAGAGATGAAGATCAGACTGACCACCCAGCCGAGACGCAAGTCGGATAGGTTTTCCCGATAGTAGGCCGCAATTTCCTCGGCCCCGAATGCAGGGGAAATCGGTCTCGGCAGGTTGTGCCCGTAGATACCGAATGTCACCAGGAAAATCAACACGAACAGCGGCCCGCACCAGGCGCTGATCAATTGATAGTTAAGATTGCTCCGCTCGTCCATCGCTAGTTCTCCTGTGATTTGCTTACGTGTTCGGGTACTGCTTGGGGTAATGGGCTATTCGTGCCCCGGCAACGGAAAATTGCCTTTATCCAGGGAAAGAATCGCTTTCTGCATCAGCCTCCCCAGACTCTCGAACTCCTCCGGGGTCAAGCCGGCAAAAGCCTGCTGCAACGGCCCCATCATCTTCGGCACGGTCGCACAGGCGACCTGCCGGCCATGCGGGGTGATCCGTATGACCAGACGCCGCGCGTCCATCGCATCGGCGGCTCGTGAAACCAGTTCTTCTCCGACCAATTGATCAAGGATCCGGGTCATGTTGGCCTTGCTGGTGCCGACCAGCCCGGTCAGTTCCCCGGGCGAAGCCTCGCCGTTCTCTGCCGCCATGAGCAGGCAGAGAACGTGAAAGATGTTTTCGCTCAAACCGGCCTTGCGGAACACTGGCTCGAAATAGCCGGTCAGGTTGGCAGCGAGGATGCGTATCAGACGAACCATCACCGTTGGCGGCATAGGCAAATCCGGAAGCGCTTCCGCCATGGAAGGCGTGCTGCGGCTCACTGAAGCAAGTTTTTGGGCACCGATCATAATATGTTCACATATGGTTTATATGTAAACTATATGCCTTGATCCAAAAATGCAAGAAAAAAGTGGGAATGTATTGACCTGCCAATACAGACAGTTGCCTTGCCGAGGCTGTCAATGCTGTACACGCGATCGTCGTCAGCTCACCGACTTCCGTGCTCTAATTCCGTATGCCAACAAATCGCACACCCGTAGGCAGCGCAGCCACCCCCCACCCTGGCACGTGCTCCCTGTCTGCTACGACCTTGCCCTGTGACATGCCAGACGCGGCTGTAAAGGATTTCACCGAAACCTGCCTGGAGGGGGAAGAGCTTTTCCGGGGCCGGCTACTGTCGCTACATCGAGACCGCGTACGACTACCGGATGGCGGTGAGGCAGTACGCGAATACGTGGTCCATCGCGATGCAGCAGTGGTCATCCCACTGCTGGACGAGCGGACGGTGCTGATGGTGCGCCAGTACCGCTACGCTGCCGGCAAACACACCCTGGAGTTTCCTGCGGGCAAGATCGACGACGGCGAAACGCCCGAGCAGGCGGCTCGTCGCGAACTGCTCGAGGAAACCGGCTACCGGTGCGACGGACTCAAGCAGCAATTCGCGTTGCGCTTGCCCGTCGCCTACGCCTCCGCCAGTGCCACGATCTTCCTGGCTACCGGCCTGCATTTCGCCGGCCACCCTGGCGAACCGGGGGAGTTCATTGAACCAATCCCGCTAGCCATAACCGACGCCCTGGAGAAGATTGCCACCGGCGAGATCTGCGACATGAAGGACGTCATCGCTCTCTACGCCCTGACCTTCCGGCGCTAAGGCCGGAAGCTATGGCGGCAACGGGGCCAGGCATACCCCGGCATCACCAACGCCAGAAGTTTCGGTCGCTCAGAACGACGACAAATGACCGCGCTGCCTCGCTATGCGCAGAGACCGACTGGCGATTGTGGTCTCCACCGTCAGTGGTCAAGGAAATCTTCTCGGGTAGCAAGATCAACGTACCCAACAGCACCAGACAGGTTTTGATCATCATCGCAATCTCCTTTGGCGGATGTGATGCCTCGGTTGTCTCTGAACTACGAACGGCATTCTTGAGTGCCGTTATTGTTTTACCTTCGTTCCCGTACCCTGTTCGTTCAGGCTTGCTTCGGACCTTCGGTCAGCAGCTTCGGCGGGCTATCCAGGTGGAAGCCGTTGAACGCCCGGGCTTTCTGGTGCGGCTTCAGTTCGATCCAGCAACTGCGGGCATTCGGCGCCCCGCCATCGACCCGGATGCAGGAGCCGGTAATGAACGACGCTCCCGGCGACAGCAGGAAGACAATCGCCGCCGAAACTTCGGAGACGGTGCCGTAGCGCTGCATCGGGATGGTCGGTGGAAACTTCAGGATTTCGCGCTGAGCTTCCGGTGTGTAGGTGTCGAATCCGCTGCTGGCGACGCCGCCGACAGCGACGGCATTGATCCGGACGCCGGCCGGTGCCCATTCCGAGGCGGCGCTTTCGGTCAGATTCAGCATGCCGCCGCGCGAGGCGCCGGAATGCGCGTAGTTGGGCCAACCGTTCCAGATGTCGGCGGTAATGTTGACGATGTTGCCGCCATGCGCCTCCATCCAGCGGTTGTAGGTTTCGCGCATGAAGATGAAGCCGCCGGTCAGGTTGTTGCGCACCACCGCTTCGAATCCCTTGGTACTGATGTCCTTCAGGGCCTTGCGGTACTGCCCGCCAGCGTTGTTGACCAGCCCGTCGATCCGGCCATGGACGGCTAGGACCGCATCAATGGTTGCGCAGACCTGCTCCTCCTCGCGGATATCACAGACATGGGTGCTGACCTTGCCGCCTTCGGCCTCGATCTCGCCCTTGACGGTAGCCAGCTTGTCCGGGTCGCGTCCGACGATGGCGACTGTGGCTCCAAGCGCCGACAGTTCGTGCGCCGTGCAACGGCCGATGCCGCTGCCGCCGCCGGTGATGATGACAACCTGGCCGGCGAACAGGCCATCCTTGAATACCGAGTTATAGGGCACTGTCGTCTCCGTTGAATTATTGGTGCCGCTGCCTGGTAAATCACTGGGGTGGCACATATAGTATCTTAACCATATCATATGCCTTTGCATCTATCCAGTGCATCAGTAAGTCACCGGAACAAAAGGTTCAATCCGGATCGCGCAAAAGGCGTCAGGAGCGCTTGTTGCAGTGGTCTATACTCAAATCAAGTGCAGCTTCAGCCTGGAAAACCCATGACTCCTCCTCGAGACAAGCGGGAAGATGACACCGACAGCCCCCCGTCGAGCGACGAGGAGGGGAGCCGGTCGCACTGTCTGATGCGCGCCCTGAGAACCCTGAGTGCCGGAAACCGGATGCTGTTGCGGGCAGCGGACGAACAGGAACTGCTTCGCGGCATGTGTCGGGTGATCGTTGATGAGGGCGGTTATTGCTCTTCCGCTGTCGGCTATGCCCGACACGATGCGTCGAAATCCATGCCGGTGGTCGCCTATGCCCTGCCGAATGAGCACCATGAGGGGGAAGAGGCGTTTTTCGAGACGCTACAACTGACCTGGGCGGATACCGCGCTCGGCCACAGCGCCATGGCGATCGCCATCCGCACCGGCCAGCCCTGCATCGGCCGCAACCTGCTGACTGACCCCGACCACGCGCCCTGGCGCGAAGACGCCTTGCGTTTCGGTTACGCCTCGCACACCGCCTTCCCGCTCCGCGTCGAAGACGAGGTGATCGGTGCGCTCGGCATCGCCGCGACGGAACCGGATGCCTTCGACGAAGCGGAAGTCAGGCTGTTGGGCGAGCTGGCCGACGACCTGGCCTACGGCATCGCCAACCTGCGGACGCGAATCAAGCATCGCGAGGCGGCGGCGACGGTCCAGCGCATGGCCTATTTCGATACGCTGACCGGCCTGGCCAATCGCAGCCTGCTGCGCGAGCAGATCCAGGCGGCGATCGCCGGCGCCCGCCAGCGGCAACATCCGTTGGGCTTGCTGGCCCTTTCCGTCAGCCATGTCCAGGAAATCAACGACACGCTGGGCTATCAGCAAGGCGACCAGCTGTTGCAGGCCTTCGGGGAACGCCTGCGCCTGGCGGTCAGCGAGTCCGAAACGGTGGCCCGGGTCGGTGACACCGAGTTTGCCGTGCTGTTGCCCAAAGGCGATGCCAACCACGCGATGCAAACGGCAAAGCGGCTGATCGCCGCACTCTACGAGCCGATCGAAGTTTCCGGATTACGCATTTACGCCCGCAGCACCATCGGTATCAGCTTGTTTCCGGGACACGGCAGCGACGCCGATTCGCTGCTCCGCCGCGCCCGGGTGGCGATGGCCAATGCCAAACAGGGCGGGCACGCCTTCGGTGTGTTCACCGCCAGCCTGGACCAGGAATGCAGCCACCGCCTGGCGATGATGGGCGACCTGCGCGGGGCGATCGAACACAACGAACTGGTGCTGCATTACCAACCCAAGGTCCATATCGCCTCCGCCCACCTCTGCGGCGCGGAAGCCTTGGTCCGCTGGCAGCACCCCGCCCAGGGCATGGTATCCACCAACGAATTCGTCAAGCTCGCCGAATCGTCCGGTCTGATCACCCCGCTCACCTACTGGGTACTCGAGACCGCCTTCCGGCAGCGCTACATCTGGCACGAAGCGGGACTGGAGCGCCCCTTGGCGGTCAATCTGTCGGCGCACGATCTGAAGGACCGCAAGCTGATCGGCAAGATCAAGGGGTTGTTCGACACCTGGGGAGCCCAGCCGGAGTGGATCCAGTTCGAACTCACCGAAAGCGCGCTGATGGATGACCCCGTCGGTGCCCTGGAGATGCTCAAGCGCCTGAAAGAGCTGGGCGTCGCACTGTCCATCGATGATTTCGGGACCGGCTATTCGAGCCTGAGTTACCTGCAGAAGTTGCCCGTCGATACGATCAAGATCGACCAGTCCTTCGTCAGCAGTATGGTGGACAGTGCCGATTCGGCGGTGATCGTGCGGTCGACCGTGGAATTGGGGCATAACCTGAATCTCGAAGTGGTCGCCGAAGGCGTCGATAGCCAGGCGGTGTGGGATCGTCTGGCGGACCTGGGTTGCGATATCGTCCAGGGTTATTACGTGGGCATGCCGATGTCGGCCGAGCAGTTCACCGAATGGCAGGGCAACTCGCCCTGGACATCCGGAATGACGACACCGCATTGAGCCGTTTTACCGGCAAGTCCGGCAGCTAGACAAAATACGTCCGCTAGCGTATTAATGTTGCCGGATCATAGCCGCGCCGCCGGGCTTTGCCCGGTCGGAGCAGCCCGCCCCCCGACCACGACAAACGGGAAGCATGGACTTCCCGCCTCCCAAAAATGGAGACTCAATGCTGCCCCACCGCCCAATCTACGACCCGGAACACGCACTTTTTCGCGATACCGTGCGCCGCTTTGCGGCTGACGAAATTGCCCCCCATTTCCAACGCTGGGAGGCGGATGGCATCGTCGACCGCAGCTACTGGGCCAAGGGCGGCGCCACCGGCCTGCTCTGCCCTCTCGTTCCCGAGGCCTACGGCGGCATCGGCGCCGACTTCCGCTTTAATGCCGTGATCCTGGAAGAGCTCTGGTACGCCGGCTTTGCCGGCCCGGCCGCCGACTTTTCGGTGCATAGCGACGTCTGTTGCGGTTATCTGCTGTCCTACGGCAGCGAGGAACAAAAGCAGAAATGGCTGCCGCGCATGGTTTCCGGCGAGACCATCTGCGCCATCGCCATGACCGAACCGGGTACTGGCAGCGACCTGCGCGGCATCCGTACCAAGGCTTTGCGTGATGGCGACGAGTACGTCATCAACGGCCAGAAGACCTTCATCTCCAATGGCCAGATGTGCGACCTGGTCATCGTCGTCACCCGCACCGCCCGCGAGGAAGGCTCGCAAAGCTTTAGCCTGATTCTGGTCGAAACCGACCGCCCCGGCTTCCGCCGCGGCCGCAACCTCGACAAGCTGGGCCACCACTCGGCCGATACGTCGGAGATGTTTTTCGACGATGTACGCGTGCCGGTCGGCAATTTGCTCGGCACGGAAGGCCGGGCCATGGCCCAACTGATGAGCGAACTGTCGCAGGAACGGCTGACCATCGCCATCCAGTCGCTCGCCTCGGCGCAAAAGGCCTTCGACATTACCTGCGATTACGTCAAGGAACGCACGGCTTTCGGCAAGCCGATCGGCGACATGCAGAACACCCGCTTCAAGTTGGCCGACCTCAAGGCTGATCTGGCCGTCGGCTGGTCCTTCATCGACCAGTGCCTGGCCAAACACGTCGAAGGCAAGCTGGACAGCACCGATGCCTCGATCGCCAAACTGTGGATTACCGAGATGCATGGCCGCCTGGTCGACCAGTGCCTGCAGTTCTTCGGTGGCTACGGTTTCATGCGCGAGTACGAAATCTGTCGCCTCTTTGCCGACGCCCGGGTGCTGCGCATCTACGGCGGCACTTCGGAAATCATGCGCGAACTCGTCTCGCGCAGCCTCTGAAGCCGGGCCTCTACCGGGCTAATCCTGCTGCTGGAAACGTTGCGGATTGCTGCGCACGATCTCGCCATCGCTGCGCAGCGCGTGGCAACCGTCGACCGGCGACGGAGTCTTCAGGCTGGCGGCAAAGCGGCCATCCCTGCCCTTGGCCAGGGGATCGCCCCACAGTGCCTGATAGGCCGTGGTAGCAATCGGAGACAGCAATTCGGTCAGGTGCGAACAACCGGCAACGCCGCGGAACAGCGACTTGACGTGACGCACGAAGCCGCGGCCGATCTGCAGGCCAATCAGCTGCCGGTAGCTGTCGCCGATGGCGCCGCAGATGCCGTACGGCGCATGCATCGTCCGGGCGCGCACATCCCGGATCGTCAGGCCGCGATCGACCGTCAGGCACAGGAGCATTTCATGGATCGCCGCGCCGGGCGCCAGCGCCCCACGCTCCGACAACTCCAGCGGAAACGGCTTGCTATCGACCAGATGGCCTTCGATATCGAGCAGGCCGTCCGCACGTTCATAGGCGGTGCAACTGATGTGGCGCGTATGCACCAGGCGCCGGTTGCCAACGGGCAGGCCGGCGTTCATGGCAAAACCGGAAAGCGGCGCCCCGATTCGGCCGCGATACGGCAAGCGAGCAGTGCGTTATGGATCATTACAGTATCTCCTGCCTGATGGGTGTCGGTTAAGCCGGACAGGAGCTTCGTGACCCCGAGGCGCCGGGACGGCAAACACGACATTCCGTATGCTAGCACACCACAAACAGCCGGCATCCGTTCAGGGCAACAGGTTCAGCACCCGCGCCCTGGCCAGTGCCGCCGAACGGCTCGACACCCCCAGCTTGGCGTAGAGCTTCTGCAAATGCCCCTTGACGGTAGTTAGCGTGACATTGATGCGGTCGGCCAGCTGCTGGTTGGTCAAGCCTGCGGCGAGCAAGCCGAGCAGCTCCATTTGCCGCGCGGTCAGCGTTTCGAGCAATTGCGAGTCCATGTTCAGAGCGACCAGTTTTTCTTGCAGCTGCGGATTGCTAATCGGCAGCTCGCGGCAGATGCTGGCGAAAAATTTTCGCTCGACCTCCAGGGCAAACCCCCAGGCCGACGGCTTGGTGTCCTCGACCAGGTCGGCAATCGCCCCGGCACGGTCGCGGAACGGGCGGACGATGCCGCGGCGTGCGGCAAGGTTCACGGCCCGGGTCAGATGGCGATTGGCGGCCGCTACGTTGTGCGCCTGACCGGCAATCACCGCTTCGCTCAGCGCCAGTTCGACCAGCCGTGCGGCACGGCCGTCGGCCTTGGCCAGCCGGGTTTCCTGGGCGATCAGTTGGTCGGCGCGCTTGTGCCGTCCGAGAGCAATGCACAACTCGATTTCGGTGGCCGCAAACAGATCGCGACAGCGGGCAACGTCGGCCCATTCGGGCAGGCTTCCCAGCCGCTCCAGCTCGTCGGCACTCAATCCGAGGCGCGCCGCCTCCATCTCCGCCTCGTCGAGCCGGCCAAGCCGGATCAGGCGCTGGACCAGATAGCAGTTGAGCATGAACGACAGGCGGGGCGGGTAGCAGGCGGCGAAATCTCGCAACTCGCGCAGGGAAATCGCATCGCCATCCTGCCCGTTCCACAGCTTGATCGCGGCATCGAGGCCGCAGGCTGCCGCATCGACGAAACCGTGAAACTTGGATAGGCGCAATGCGGGCACCAGCAGCCGCTCGGCTTCCTGATCAAGCCCCATGTCGACGGCGGCAGCGGCGGCGATCAGGGCGATGGTTCCGCCAATACCGGCGTTCTCACCCAAGGCCTGGCGGGCCGCGGCCTGGGCCGTCATCAGTTCCTGATAGACGCTGGCCGAGTCCCCCTCAAGCAACGTAATCAGTCCATTGAGTGCGGCAATCCAGCCATCGGTATAGGCCCCCTTGATCTGGAAGGCCGCTCCCTGGGCCCCTTGCAGGGCCAGCCGGGCATCGCGCAACTGGTAAGCACTGATATGGTAAATGCCCTTGGTACAGTCTGCCGCCGTGGCATTGAACGGGTCATCCGCGCCGCCGCAGGCCAGCCAGTGGCTGGCATTGCGGAAGGCCTCTTCAAGGTGATCGGTAAAGATGCCGACGCAGGCACTGATAATGTCCACCCGGCGCTGAAAGTCCTCGATCCGCGCCGGATCTTCCTTGCCTCGACCCAAGCGGACCCATTCCGCCAGCCGCTCGTTCTGCTGCCGGCCCTGCTCGTAACGGCGGTTGAGCACCAGCGCCCAGGTGTACCAGTACTCCGCCTCCCAATCGAGATGCAGTCCGCGGGCATGCAGCGCCTCGACCCAGTCGATGTACTGCATCAGGTCGCCGCGGTCGCCGACGAAGGTCTGCGCCGTGTGTTCGAGAATCTTCGCCGCCGTCGCGATGTCACCGGAAGCGATGGCGTAATCGATGGCATCGCGCCAATAGCCACCTTGTTCGCACCACGCCGCGGCCCGTTGCAGGACCGCTTGCTGGCGGGCGGGATCGAGCGAAAACCGGGATTCGCCGAGCAGAAACTCGCGAAATAGACCATGCAGGCGATACCAGGTCCGATTGCGATCGAGCGGAATGATGAACACGTTGCGGCGCAGCAGCAGGCCCAGATACTGTTCCGCCTCGGCATTGCCGGTCGCATGACGGCAAAGCTCGCTGCTGAAGGTACGCAGATGGGCGATGCTCAGCAGGAATTGCCGGATCTCGTAGGGAAAACCGGACAGCACCTGCTGATTGAGCAGCGCCGCGATATCCTCGTCCGATCCGGAGAAGCGCTCCAGCGCCTCGAGCGGCCGGTCAGTCGCCGAGAGGATGATCTGGGCCATGCGCACCGCCGCCGGCCAGCCTTCGGTCTGCCGCTGCACTGACTCGATGCCGGCAGTACCGATGGCGGCAGACAGGTCGGCGCCGAGCATTTCGCCGACTTCGCCGACATCGAGGCTCAGTTCGCGGTAGCCGACCTGGCGAACCAGCCCGGCCAGCTTGGCGCGCGCCAGACTGAACGGCAACTCCGCCATGCTGGAAAAAACGAAGCGAGCCGTCAGCGGCGTCTTGAAGACCAGGGCTTCCAGGAATTCGCCAACAGCTGGGTCGGTACAGTAATTCAGGTTGTCGATGAAGACCGTGAAGGGCGCACCGAAATCCACCGCCGCCTTGATCAGGGCCTCGATCCGGCCATAGACGGGCTGGTCGCCGCGCAACAGGGCCTGCGTCGGATGCAGGCCGACACTCGGCCCGTAGGCCATTTCCTCAAGCAGGCCAAGCAGGCGCTCGAGACTGCTGTCGCGTTCGTCCAGGGCGGCCCAGAAACATTGCTCGCCGCCGGCCTGCAGTTGAGCGCACAGGCTGGCCATCAGCACGGTCTTGCCATAGCCGACCGGCGCGACAACGCTGACCAGTTTGTGGCGGATGCCTCCCCCGCCGAGCAGGTCATCCAGCACCGGCGTCCGCACTGGCTGGAACATGAATTCCGGCGGATCGGTGTTGCGGACGCTGCGCTGCTGAATCTTGGCGGCCGGCATGGCCATCATTGCGTAGTTCACCAGCCGCCCCCGTGCCTGTCGTAACAACCCGAAACGCTCAGCAACTCTGCTCCTTCAAATGACCCACGGCTTGCAACCGCAACAACTGCGAGCCTGCCGAGGGCAAACGGAACAAGCCATCGGCACTAGCTGCAGCGGCCTGTCAGATTGCCGCAAAACAGTACTTTAGTACTACTTAATGGCAAATGCAGCTACCTATACTCGATTCCCAGAGAGTCGACGGCATCCGCCTGTCGCTTTCGCCAGCCTCACCTGAAGGCCGGACTGGCGCATAGACCATTATTAAAAGGAGACGTTTCATGAGTGATCTCAAAATCCCCACAGAGCTGGTTGCCCCCATCTTCAATCCTGCCAGCTACGCCGATCGCCAGCGGATGGAGAAAATGCTCGCCAACCTGCGCCACAACTACCCCCTGTCGCAGGCGGAAGTCCCCGGCTACGACCCGCACTGGATCGTCACCAAGTACAAGGATGTCCGCGAAATCACCCGCCAGGACAACATCTTCCACAGCGGCGATCGCTCCAAGACGCCGGCCTCCCTGATCGCCGAGCAGATGATGCGCGACTACAGCGGCGGCAAACCCCACATCTTCCGCACCCTGGTGCACATGGACCCGCCGGACCATACGGCGCACCGCGACCTGGTCAAGGATGCCTTCATGCCGCAGAACATCGCGGCACTCGAGACCTCGATCCGCGAGATGGCCCGCCGCTATGTCGACCAGATGGCCGGCATGGACTCCACCTGCGATTTCGCCGGCGACATCGCCATGAACTACCCCCTGGAAGTGGTATGCACGCTGATTGGCCTACCCAAGGAAGACCACGCGATCATGCTGCGCCTGACCCAGTGGTTCCTCAGCTACGCCGACCCCGATCTGTGCCGCCCCGGCTCGGTGCTGAGCGACCCCGAGGAACAGATCAAGACCTGGCAGATCGTCTATGACGAGTTCAAGAGCTACTACAGCTCGGTGATCAAGGATCGCCAGGCCTGTCCGCGCCACGACCTGGCCAGCACCATCTCCAACGGCAAGGTCAACGGCTGCCCGATGGACGAACGCTCGATGATTTCCTATTTCGTCATCGCCTCCACCGCCGGTCACGACACGACTGCCGCCACCATCGCCAACTCGATGTGGACGCTGGCCACCAAGCCCGAACTGCTGGCCCGCCTCAAGGCCGAACCGGCGCTGATTCCCAATTTCGTCGAGGAAGCCATCCGGTGGACGACGCCGGCCATGTGCTTCATCCGCTCCGCCGCCGAGGATTACGAGTTGTCCGGCCGTCAGATCAAGAAGGGTGACCTGCTCTACATCTCCTATCTCTCGGCCAACCGTGATGAGGAAATGTTCGAGGACCCCTATGAGTTCCGGCTCGACCGCACGCCGAACCGCCACATCGGCTTCGGCTATGGCGCTCATATCTGTGTCGGCCAGCATCTTGCCCGCCTCGAAATGCGCCTGCTCTGGGAGGAACTGATCCCCCGCCTCGAATCGGTCGAGATGGCCGGTGAAGGCAAATGGCAAGAGTCCGAGTTCGTCTGCGGGCCGAAGTACGTGCCCATCCGCTTCAAGATGAAGTGAAGAGGAAATTCATATGAGCACAACCCCCTACCGCAAGTGGCAATGCCTGGCCTGTGGCGACATCTACGACGAGGCCCTGGGCAGTCCGCCGGACGGCATCCCGGCCGGCACCCGCTTCGAGGCGTTGCCGGATGACTGGCTGTGTCCCAACTGCGGCGCCCTGAAGGCCTCCTTCGTACCGATGGATGACTGACCGCCAGGCGACGACGGCACGAGCGACAGCCTTTTCGCCAGCCCGCACCGTCATCGCCAATCTACCCCCCGGAGAACAACACCCCATGAATCAACAGAACCGCGAACACGTGGTCGTCATCGGCGCCGGTCACGGCGGCGGCCTGACCGTCGCCTTCCTGCGCCAATACGGCTTTGCCGGCGACATCACCCTGATCGGCGATGAAACCGTCCTGCCCTACCAGCGACCGCCGCTATCGAAGGCCTGGCTGAAGGGCGAGGTCACTCAGGAAAGCCTGGCCCTGCGCCCCCCTGCCTTCTACCTTGAACAGAATATTGACCTGCATCTCGGCGTCCGCGCCGAACGCATCGATGTCGATGCCGGTCACGTCGTCCTCGCCAGCGGTCAGGAAATTCCCTACGACCATCTGGTCCTGGCCACCGGTGCGCACGCCCGCACCCTGCCCATCCCTGGCGTGCACTTCACCAACGTGATGACGCTGCGTACCCTGGTCGATGCAGAACACATCCGTGGCGCCCTCGGACCGAGCAAGAAACTGGTCATCATCGGCGGCGGCTACGTCGGCCTCGAATGCGCCGCCACGGCACGCGCCCTGGGCGCCGAAGTCACCGTGCTCGAACGCGCACCGCGACTGCTCGAACGCGTCGCCAGCGCCCCGGTTTCCGCCTTTCTGCAGCGCTTTCACGAAAGCCAGGGCGTTGCCTTCCGGCTCAACGCCGGCATCGAGGCCATTCTCGGCAACACCCACGCCGAGTCGGTGCTGCTCAACGATGGCACCGAGTTGTCATGCG
The DNA here is from genome assembly GCA_002842345.1 of Betaproteobacteria bacterium HGW-Betaproteobacteria-12. Taxonomy (GTDB): domain Bacteria; phylum Pseudomonadota; class Gammaproteobacteria; order Burkholderiales; family Rhodocyclaceae; genus Azonexus. Next base: position 62,936 of record PHCU01000001.1, read on the forward strand.
ATGCGGTACTGGTCGGCGTCGGCGCCATGCCGACCGCCTCGATGGCCCAGGCGATCGGCCTGCGCTGCGACGACGGCATTCTGGTCGATGCCGATTGCCGCAGCTCCGATCCGCACATCTTCGCCATCGGCGACGTCGCCAAGCGGCCTCATCCGCTGTACGACCGCGTGCTGCGCCTGGAAAGCGTGCCGAGTTGCATGGAACAGGCCAAGCGGGTGGCCGCTTGCATTACCGGGCGCGAACCGGCGGCGGCCGAAGTGCCGTGGTTCTGGTCGGACCAGTACGATCTCAAGCTGCAGATCGCCGGACTACCCTTCGCGGTCGACGAAACCGTCGTGCGCGGCAACCCGGATGAAGCCAAGTTCGCCGTTTTCCACCTAAGCGCCGGCAGGGTCGTCACCGTCGAGGCGATCAACGCCCCGCCCGAGTTCTTTGCCGGCAAAAAGCTGATCGCCTCCGGAAAGCCGGTCCCGCGCGAAAAGCTCGCCGATACGGCCATTCCCCTCAACGAGCTGGCGGCATAGGCCAGCCATTCACCCCACCGAGGCTCTCATGATCAAGATCACCTTCATCGAACATGGCGGCACGCCCCACACCATCGACATTCCGGAAGGGATGTCGCTGATGCAGGCGGCGGTCAATCACAACATTCCGGGCATCGATGCCGACTGCGGCGGCTCCATGACCTGCGGCACCTGCCGCGTCTGCATTCCGCCCGACGCCCAGGGAATAGCCGGGGAACAGTCCTCACTGGAACAGCAGATGCTGGAATTTTCCGGGCTGGGCGGGGGTGGCATCCGGTTGAGCTGCCAACTCATTGCCAAAGCGGAATTCAACGGTCTGCAACTGCAAATTCCGGAAGCGCAGCTTTAACGTCCACGAATATTCAACGATCACATAGCCTTGCCATTTAAATCGTCTGCATCAATAATATATTCGTTACGAACGATTACGGAATTGATTGATCAATGTACAAACATATTCTTGTCCCTACCGATGGATCCAGTCGCTCGGAGCGTGCCACCAAGGCCGGCGTAGAACTTGCCAAGGCTTTGGGAGCCCGGATTACTGGTCTCTATGTGACCGATCCGACCTATGTACGCGAACTCGACGAGGGGCTCAACGAGCACTCCGACAAGATTCTGGATGCGTTTGCTCAAGAGGCCAAATCAGCCGGAATTCCCTACGAATGCATCGCCATCCGGGGCGAATCGCCACACGCCGCGATCATTGATTATGCGGAGAAGAAAGGCTGCGACGTCATTGTCATGGGAACCCATGGTCGCTCGCGGGTTGGCAAGCTGCTGCTGGGCAGCACTGCGGCCTCGTTGCTTGCCGACTGCGACATTCCGGTACTTATCTATCGTTGATTGACCGACTTCCTGCGCGAATCCTTCGGCGAGGACAAGTTCCTGACCTAGCGGTGGTATGTCGACTACGTTAGGCAAATGACCCAACGTGTTGTGGGGGGCACCTCACATTTTCAGAGTAGGAGCTTTCAGGTCCATTTGTCTCGCCCAAGGCACGTTGCTAAAGTGGTCGGCCAGGTAATCTATCAGTGCCTGAACCCGAGCGGGGCGACGCCGTCCAGGAGGGGTCACGATGTGAAGTGCGATGGGTTCGACCTGCCAGTCGTCCATCACCGTTTCCAGCTCGCCCGATTGCAGGTCTTGCCAGGCTAAAAACTCGGGTTGCAAGGCCAAGCCCAATCCAGACTTCAAGGCGGGAGCAAGACCTTCGGCGTTATTCACCCTAAGTGACGTGCTCACTGGGTGGACAAATTCGCCATTGTGCTCATGCCGGAAACGCCAGTTCGCGCCGTCGCGGGAATAGGCATATTGCAAGGTGCGATGATGCAATAAATCTTGCGGGTGGCGGGGTCGGCCGTAGCGTTCGAAGTAGGCCGGAGCTCCTACCAATAGGATGCGGACGGTACACAGACGGCGTGCAAGTAGGCTTGAGTCGGCCAGACTGGAGATGCGCAGGGCCATGTCGAAACGATTGGCCACCAAGTCAGTCAACTCATCGCCGAATTCGATATCGAGCGATATCTCTGGATGTTTCATCATAAAGGCTGGCAACACCGGCCCCAGATGCGAGAGTCCAAAGGACATTGGGGCGGCAACCCGCACTGGGCCGCACAGACTTGCAGATTGTTCGGCCAATTCCGCTTCAATCGCTTCTGCTGCTTCTAGTACTCGGGAGGCTCCTTCCAGCGCAGTCAGGCCGCTGGCAGTTAATGACATACGCCGCGAGGTACGATGGAAAAGCGTGATTTTCATGCGCTTTTCAAGGCGAGATATGGCTTTAGATACGGTGGCTTGCGACAAAGAGAGTTCTTCCGCAGCGCGGGCGAATGAACCCGCCTCGGCAACTTTGGCAAATATCGCCCAGCCTTCCAGGTCCGGTAGCTTGCTCATTATGTTGAAACTCCTCCGTTACGACGCGGTCATCACACAAACGGAAAGGATGATATTCCATGGGTTCTATTCTTGCGATTTTTGAGTGGACCTATAGTGACTCTACTTTTGTTTATCAAGCGGAGGAGTGACGATGATCGAGTGCCGTCCTTTCGACAGTCTGGGTGGGGCCAATCACGGTTGGCTTGATGCCAAGCATCACTTTTCCTTCGCCGAATATCATGATCCAAAACGTGTGCACTGGGGTGCGCTACGTGTATGGAACGACGATGCCATCCAGCCGGGTACGGGTTTTCCTCCGCACTCACACGCGGACATGGAGATCATCACCTACGTGCGCGAGGGTGCGATCACCCACCAGGACAATCTGGGCAACAAAGGACGCACGAAAGCCGGCGATGTGCAGGTGATGAGTGCGGGAACGGGGATTCGCCATTCCGAGTACAACCTGGAACCGGGCATTACCCGCATTTTCCAGATCTGGATTTTCCCTGACCGACAGGGTGAGCCGCCTAGCTGGGGTTCCAAACCGTTCCCGAAAAACGATCGCTCAGGTCGGTTCGTGGTGTTAGCCAGTGGGATAGCGGGCGATGAGGATGCCTTGCCCATTCGTACCAACGCCCGGGTGCTGGGCGCTACCTTGAAGGCTGGAGAGACTGTCGAATATCGCTTTTCCGGCAAGGATCGCCATGGCTACCTCGTTCCGGCAACCGGGCAGGTGGAGGTCAACGGCATTGCGCTGCAAGCGCGTGATGGTGCTGCCATCAGCGATGAGGTGCTGCTTCGTATTACTGCAGTGGCGGACAGTGAATTGGTCCTGGTGGATGCCGCTGGTTGAACCATCGTCAAGGCACGAGGGAGTTTTCGCGGCATCCCGAGTGCCTGGTTCGTGCTGGTGGCCTTGCTGCTTCCGGTAGAAACCGATGCCGTATCCGCCGCAAAAATCATATTCAAACCCCCGAAGGAGATTCGCCATGTCCAAGTATCTTGAGGTTCTGACTCCGCAAAACAGCCAGATCATATTCATTGACCAGCAACCGCAAATGGCCTTCGGCGTACAGTCGATTGACCGCCAGGTCCTGAAGAACAATGTCGTGGGGCTGGCCAAGGCCGCCAAGACGTTCAACATTCCGACGACCATCACCACGGTCGAAACCGACGGTTTCTCCGGCAACACCTACCCCGAACTATTGGCAGTCTTCCCCGAGCACAAAATCCTCGAGCGCACCTCAATGAATTCCTGGGACGACCAGAATGTGCGTGATTCGCTTGCCGCCAATGGACGCAAGAAGGTGATCGTTTCGGGGCTGTGGACCGAAGTCTGCAACACCACTTTCGCGCTCTGTGCCGCGCTGGAAGGTGGCTACGAGATTTACATGGTGGCCGATGCTTCGGGCGGCACCTCGGTCGAAGCTCACAAGTATGCGATGGACCGTATGGTCCAGGCCGGCATCGTACCAATGACCTGGCAGCAGGTTCTGCTCGAGTGGCAGCGTGATTGGGCGCACAAGGATACTTACGACGACGTGATAGCCATTGTGAGGGAGCATTCAGGTGCCTACGGCATGGGGGTCGACTACGCCTACACCATGGTCCATAAGGCTCCCGAGCGTGTGGTGCATGGCGAGCGTATCGGGCCGAACCCAGCCAAGTAAGCAGGCGCGTTCTCAACCCGTCGTAAAAACCGCCGTGCGGTGTGCCTCAATCGTTGGGCAGCCGTACGGCATCAATGTCTTGGTCAACCGGATTCGATTTCTCGATCCGGTTGCCGGCCATCGCTGCGGCACCCGCTTTGAGAGGTGAAAAATGAAGGTCTATGCCCTTTCCCTTGCCGTCGGCTTGCTGGTCGGCGTCATCTATAGCTTGTTCAATGTACGTTCTCCGGCGCCGCCACTGATTGCACTGCTCGGTTTGCTTGGCATGCTCATCGGCGAGCAAATTATTCCTGTTGGCAAGCAATGGCTCGCCGGAACGGCATTCTCAACCGCTTGTGACAAAACACATGCCACCAGCCATGTATTCGGGCAGTTGCCTGGACGCCATCAAGCGGAACAACAGGCTCAAGCCTCGGAGGAGAAGCAAGCATGAGCACCTCAAACATTGCTGATGTGATCCTGCATCACGGAAAAATTACCACGCTGAACCCAAGCCAGCCGATAGCCAGTGCCGTTGCCATCAAGGACGGCAAATTCCTGTCCATTGGCGAAGGAGCTGAAATCATGTCGTTGGCCGGTTCCCAGACCAAGGTCATCGATCTCAAGGGGCGCAGTGTGCTGCCCGGTCTTGTGGACAACCACACGCATGTGATTCGTGGCGGCTTGAATTACAACATGGAGTTACGTTGGGATGGCGTGCGCTCGTTGGCCGACGCTATGGAGATGCTCAGGCGTCAGGTCGCCATAACCCCCGTGCCACAATGGGTGCGTGTGGTCGGCGGTTTTACCGAGCACCAGTTCGTCGAAAAGCGGTTACCCACCATTGATGAAATCAACGCGATCGCACCAGATACCCCGGTATTCCTGTTACACCTGTATGACCGCGCTCTGCTCAACGGCGCTGCCCTGCGTGCCGTGGGCTACACGAAGGACACGCCTGAACCCATCGGTGGCGAAATCACTCGCGACGCCAACGGCAACCCCACTGGCCTGCTGCTGGCTAAGCCTAACGCCAGCATTCTTTACGCCACCTTGGCCAAGGGTCCCAAGCTTCCGTTCGACTATCAGGTTAGCTCCACCCGCCACTTCATGCGGGAACTCAATCGCCTGGGGGTGACCGGCGTGATTGACGCCGGCGGCGGCTTCCAGAACTATCCCGATGACTATGCGGTGATCCAGAAACTGGCCGACGAGGGCCAAATGACGGTGCGCCTGGCCTATAACTTGTTCACCCAGAAGCCCAAAGAGGAAAAGGAAGATTTCCTCAAGTGGACCTCCTCGGTGACCTACAAGCAGGGCGATGACTACTTCCGCCACAACGGCGCCGGCGAGATGCTGGTGTTCTCGGCAGCCGACTTCGAGGATTTTCGCCAGCCGCGTCCGGACATGCCGCCGGAGATGGAAGGCGAGTTGGAGGAGGTTGTCCGCATTCTGGCTCAGAACAAGTGGCCATGGCGCCTGCACGCGACCTACGATGAGACCATCTCGCGCGCCCTCGACGTATTCGAGAAGGTCAACCAAGATATCCCGCTTACCGGCATCAACTGGTTCTTCGACCATGCCGAGACCATTTCCGACAAGTCCATCGACCGTGTTGCGGCACTCGGCGGCGGCATTGCCGTGCAGCACCGCATGGCCTACCAGGGCGAGTATTTCGTGGAACGCTACGGTGCTCGTGCAGCCGAGGCGACGCCGCCCGTGGCACGTATCCTGGAAAAGGGTGTGAAGGTCTCGGCCGGCACCGATGCCACCCGCGTGGCCTCCTACAACCCGTGGGTTTCGCTATCGTGGATGGTTACCGGCAAGACGGTTGGTGGTCTGAGCTTGTATCCGCGGCGAAACCTGCTGGACCGCGAGACCGCGCTGCGCATGTGGACCGAGAGCGTCGCTTGGTTCTCCAATGAAGAAGGCAAGCGCGGGCGTATCCAGGAAGGCCAGTTCGCTGACCTGATCGTGCCAAACAAGGACTACTTTGGCGTTCCCGAGGATGAGATATCTTTCCTGACCTCCGATCTCACGGTGGTGGGGGGACGCGTAGTCTATGGTGCGGGAGACTTCGCACACCTGGACGATAACCAACTCCCGCCGGCCATGCCCGACTGGTCGCCGACGCGCACCTTCAAGGGCTACGGAGCTTGGGGGGAGCCCGATGGAGCCGGCAAAAACTCACTGGCACCGGTTCGCTACCAGGCTGTTGCTTCGTGCGACTGCGCTAGCTCTTGCGGCCTGCATGGGCATGATCATGCCCGCGCCTGGGCATCCAGTGTCCCGGCATCGGACCTCAAGGGCTTTTTCGGTGCCCTGGGTTGCTCCTGCTGGGCCGTGTAAGCCATCCAAGGACAAAGAAGGTATGCATCGGGTGTTCATGCCGTTGGATCGTCGGCTAATGGTCGTGGTTCAGCCGATACTTGGCACTTCGGTCATCGGCCTCATTGTCTACCTGGGGTTGTGTGGGCCTTGCTTGCAGGCTAGCTTGGCCTGACTGGATATTAAAGAGCAAGAGGCGCCATGAGCCGAGAATCACCTCAATCCGCTTTAGCGTCTGCCGGCAGCTTCGCTCCATTGCGGCAGACGCTTTTTAGGGTCCTGTGGATCGCGACTGTCATTGGCAACATCGGCAGTTTCATTCGCGATGTCGCCAGCGCATGGATCATGACGGATCTGTCGCCATCGCCAGCGGCAGTCGCGTTGGTACAGGCCGCCGCGACGTTGCCGATTTTCCTGCTCGCCATTCCCGCCGGGGTTCTTTCCGATATCCTGGACCGGCGCAAACTCCTGATTGGCACCCAGATTCTGTTGTTCTGCACCAGCATGAGTCTGATGCTGTTGTCGGCCACTGGTATGCAATCGGTCGCCTCTTTGGTGGCCCTGACTTTTCTCGGTGGCATTGGCGCGGCACTGATGGGACCGACTTGGCAAGCCATTGTGCCTGAGCTGATCGAGAAAAAAGACATCAAGAGCGCTGTTGCGCTCAATTCATTGGGCATCAACATTGCCCGGTCGGTCGGTCCCGCTCTGGGCGGCCTGATTCTGGCCAACTTGGGCGCGGCCTTCGCCTATGGGGTAGATGTAATTTCCTATATTTTTGTCATTTGTGCGCTTCTGTGGTGGCGACGGCCAATCACCGAACAGGACGTCCTTGCCGAGCGCTTTTCTGGTGCGTTCCGAGCGGGGCTACGCTATGCCCGCGCCAGTCGTGAACTGCATGTCGTGTTGTTGCGCGCTTTCCTGTTCTTTGCGTTGGCCAGTGCTGTCTGGGCCTTGCTACCCCTTGTGGCCCGACAGTTGCTCGGCGGCGGTGCGGGATTTTACGGCATCCTGCTTGGGGCGGTTGGCCTGGGAGCAATCGGTGGGGCTATCGTCATGCCCAAGTTACGTCAGCTTCTGAGCCCCGACGGCTTATTGTTGGCTGCCGCCATCGTAACGGCAGCTGTGATGGCCTTACTGTCGTTCGTTCCACCGCAATGGGTGGCCGTGACGGCATTACTGTTTCTGGGTGCCGCCTGGATCACCGCACTGACGACGCTCAACGGGGTGGCCCAAGCTATCTTGCCCAACTGGGTGCGTGGCCGGTCGCTAGCGGTGTACCTGACCGTGTTCAATGGGGCGATGACCGCCGGCAGTCTGACTTGGGGCGCTATCGCAGAGTGGCGTGGCGTGCCTTTCACGTTGCTCGCTGGTGCACTTGGACTGTTGCTGGTTGGCCTATTCGCACATCGGGTCAAGTTGCCTCAGGGCGAGGCTGACCTCATTGCGTCCAATCACTGGCCTGAACCGCTGACCGTTGAGCCGGTCGACCACGACCGCGGCCCCGTGTTGATCCTGATTGAGTACCGAATCGACGCAGCCGACCGTGCCGCCTTTTTGGCAGCAGTCACGCATCTTTCTGCTGAACGCCGACGTGACGGTGCGTATGCCTGGGGGCTGAGCGAGGATTCGGCTGATCCGGGCCTGATGCTCGAATGGTTCCAGGTGGAATCGTGGGCCGAGCACCTTCGGCAGCACCGTCGTGTATCAAAGGCGGACGCTGATCTTCAGAAGGAAGTGCTGCGTTTCCACAAGGGCACACAGCCGCCGGTAGTGAGACACTTGTTAGCTGTCGGCTAGCAGAAAAATTTATGTATTGACTGTAAGCGCTCAATAAACCACGAACTGACCAGCTGACCATCGCGGGTGGAAGATTGGGGCGATGACCAACGCTCCGATCAATCGACCGCCACCAACGCCTCTTCAGCGCGCCGCATGTCGATGTGCCCGGCAATCATTGCCGGAATTTGCTGCTCCAATCCCGTGCCCTTCCGGCAACCCAGCATCAGGTCGAGCAAACCATGCGTGAAGGCCCAAGTGTCACGGGCCGCCACCAGCGGGTCAATCCCGGAGCGCAACTTGCCCATTTCGCGAGCCTTCAGGTACAGGCACTCCATTTTCTCCAGGAACACCTGTACCGGTTGCCCGAGTTCGATCTGAACCACTGCAAATTCATCGACGTACTCGCAACGGGAAAGCATGATTTCGAAGACCGCGCGGACGCCCTCGCACTCTTCGATGACGCGAAAAAATTCGTTGATCGCGCTTTCTATGGCATCCAGCGGATTCTCGTAGCCATCACCAAAAAAGATGGCATCGGTACGTTCGACCATCGGCGCAAAGACTCCCTCGCGCATGGCGTAAAAAAGTTCAGCCTTGTCCTTGAAGTGCCAGTAGATAGCCCCCCGGCTGACCCCAGCCGCCTCGGCGATCCTTTCCAGGGATGAGCGGCTGACGCCGCGGGCGAAGAACACCGTACGCGCAGCCTGAATGATCGAGCGACGTGTTACCTCGGCTTCCTCCTTGGTTTTTCTCGCCATAGATCTCCTTAAAACGGCATGTGCCCCACCTGTATTGGGCGCCAGTGCTATAGCCCGATGGCTGGATTTTCGGTGACGCCGTCGATCGCATCGATCACCAGCTGGCGCAACTTGTCGTCGCCTACTGAAGCCAACGCTTCTTCACAATATTTCCAGTTTGCGAGCCTGATCGTCGCCCCGGTCCGAATCGCCGCCGCGAAGCGGATTACCGCAAGGCGTTTGTGGCGCCGTTGTACGCTGTGTTCCAAGAGCGCGATTGCCGAGGTACGCGCTTGATATCTATCGTCTTCGGTGGCCTCGGCGACAATCGATTTTCGGATGCTGCGCTTCAGTTGACGAATTTCGCAAGGCGTCATGGTCGGCTCGCCACATCAAGGTACCGATACGGTGGTGGTCACAACCCCTGCAAGCTCGGCAATCTTTTCCAGCGAAGCACGACCGACGCCGCGCTCGAAGAAAACGGCACGCGCCGCAGCGATAAGCAAACGGCGCGTGCTCTCCGCGTCTTCCTGGGGTTTTCTGGCCATACGCCTCCTTTGAATGGTTGCAAACCTGGATAGGCAGCACGAAACCGCCAGCAACCATTACATATGGTATGTTACCACACCATATATCAAGGAGTACGCAAGCCACGCTCCCTGGCCATGGTGATGGCGGTATCTTCGATCATGTCTTCCTGCCCGCCGACCATGCCGCGCCGGCCCAGCTCGACCAGGATGTCGCGCGCCGGCACGCCGTACTTGACGGAAGCGCGCTTGGCGAACAGCAGGAAGGAGCCATAGACGCCGGCGTAGCCCAGGGTCAGCGCGTCGCGGTCGATGCGGATCGGGAAGTCCATGATCGGCACCACCAGGTCTTCGGCGACGTCGGTGATCTTCGCCACATCCACCCCGGTCTCGATGCCCATCAGGCTGCACACGGCGATCAGCACTTCCATCGGCGTATTCCCCGCCCCGGCACCCAGCCCGGCGGCCGCGGCGTCGATGCGGGTGGCGCCGACTTCGATGGCGGCGATGGAGTTGGCGACGCCCATGGCCAGGTTGTGGTGGCCGTGGAAGCCGAGTTCGGTTTCCGGCTTCAGCGCCGCGCGCACCGCACCGAGGCGTTCCTTGACGCCGTCCGGCAGCAGATGGCCGGCCGAGTCGGTGATGTAGATGCAGTTGGCGCCGTAGCTTTCCATCAGCTTGGCCTGCTTGACCAGGCCTTCCGGGCTGTTCATGTGGCTCATCATCAGGAAGCCGACGGTGTCCATGTCCAGCTTGCGGGCCATGGTGATGTGCTGTTCGGAGACATCAGCCTCGGTGCAGTGGGTGGCGACGCGGATAGTGTTGACGCCCAACTCGCGGGCCATCTTCAGGTGATCGACGGTGCCGATGCCGGGCAGCAGCAGGGCCGAGACCTTGGCCTGCTGCATCTTCGGGATCACGGCGCCCAGATATTCCTCGTCGGTATAGGCCGGGAAGCCGTAATTGACCGAGGAGCCGCCCAGGCCATCGCCGTGGGTGACTTCGATCAGCGGCACGCCGGCCGCATCGAGGCCGGTGGCGATGCTGACCATCTGCTCGAGAGTCATCAGGTGACGCTTGGGATGCATGCCATCGCGCAGGGTCATGTCGTGGACGGTAATTTTCTTGCCTTTGACGGTCATCTTGGTTTCTCCGTTTTCAGTGAGCGCCGCAGCCGGCCAGATTGGGGATACCGCTACTCGCCTTCGGTTCAAGGACCAGACGGCCGGCGAGGATCTCTTCGGCAAACATCTCGGCAGTACGCGCGCCGGCGGCAGTCATGATGTCGAGGTTGCCGGCATAGGTCGGCAGGAAGTCGCCGAGACCCTGCACTTCGAGGTAGACCGAGACGCGGTTGCCGTCGAACACCGGGCCGTTGACCAGGCGGTAGCCGGGCACGTATTTCTGGACTTCGGCGATCATGCTCAGGATCGAGTCGGTGATCCGCGCCTGGTCCGGCGTCGTTTCGGTCAGGCAGTGCACGGTGTCGCGCATGATCAGCGGCGGTTCGGCCGGGTTGATGATGATGATCGCCTTGCCCTGCTCGGCGCCGCCGACCTGCTCGATGGCGCTCGCCGTGGTGCGGGTGAATTCGTCGATGTTCTTGCGCGTGCCGGGGCCGGCGCTCTTCGAGCTGATGGTGGCGACGATCTCGCCGTACCTGACCTTCTGCACGCGGGAGATGGCGGCGACCATGGGGATGGTGGCCTGCCCGCCGCAGGTCACCATGTTGACGTTCATGGCCTTGCGCCCGACCAGTTCCCGGAGGTTGACCGGTGGCACGCAGAAGGGGCCGATGGCGGCCGGCGTCAGGTCAATCATCAGCACGCCCAGGGCGTTGAGCTTGCGGCTGTTCTCGGCATGGACGTAGGCAGAGGTGGCGTCGAAGGCGATCTGCACGCCATCGGCGAGGACGTGCGGCAGCAGGCCGTCGACGCCGTCTGACGCGACCTTGAGACCGAGCTCGGCGGCGCGCTTCAGGCCCTCCGATTCGGGGTCGATGCCGATCATCCAGACCGGGTCGAGGACGGGGCTGCGCTTGAGTTTGTAGAGCAGGTCGGTGCCGATGTTGCCGGGACCGATCAGCGCGCATTTGATTTTTTTCATCTCATTCTCCGTAGGGATGGGGAAGCAGGCTCAGGCGAACAGGGCGCTGACCGTGCCCAGGCCGTCGATGCGGACATCGAAGCGGGCCGCTTCGCTGACCGCGACCATCGGCCCGAGGGCGCCGGTCAGGACGATGTCGCCGGCCTGCAGCGGGCGGCCGCAGCGGACCATGACGTCGGCCAGCCAGATCGCGGCGTTCAAGGGGCTGCCCAGGCAGGCCCGGCCGTTGCCGAGTGAAACGACCTCGTCACCGCGGCGCATTTCCATGGCGCAGGCGGTGAGATCGACATCGCCCAAGCGTACCGGCCGGCCGCCAAGGACGAACAGGCCGCTGGAGGCGTTGTCCGCCACCGTATCGACGAATTTGATGTTCCAGTTGGCGATGCGGCTGTCGACGATCTCGATGGCCGGCAGCGCATATTCCGTGGCACCGATAATGTCGGCGTAGGTATGGCGTTCATGGGTCAGGTCGCGGCCGAGGACCAGCGCCACCTCGGCTTCGACCTTGGGCTGGATCAGCCGGCTGAGCGCCACCGGTTCGCCGTCGCCGACCGCCATGTCGGCGAACAGCATGCCGAAGTCGGGCTGATCGACGCCGAGTTGCGCCTGCACAGCCAGCGAGGTCAGGCCGATCTTGCGGCCGACCAGGCGGCGACCTTCGGCCAGCCAGGCCAGAGTATTGAGTTCCTGGACGGCATAGACAGCCTCGGCCGAGGTCGCCGCCAGGCGGTCGCGCAGCGGGGCGATTGGCTGCCGGCCGGCGTGGGCCGCCTTGAGCAGGGCAGCAGCGGATTCGGCGCTGAGCACCGCGTTTTGCTCCCCGGTGTTAACTGGAGTGGTCATAGTGTTTCCTTTCTTGGACGCAGCCGCCGTGACGTGGCATGAAGAGAGCGAGGACCGCTCGCCAGCCGTTGTGCAAACTCGAATAAAGTCTAGATACAAACCGGCCGGTCTGTCCACAATTTTCAATATTCGCTGTTTCGAGCCAGCTGCATGGCCCCGGAACAATGATCGGACAGCCCCTCTTTATCCGCCGCCTCGAATGCAATGCCAGCACCAACAAAAGAAATTATTAGATAGTTAATTCAATTAATTAAGCAACGAAACCATCCGCCCAAATGGTCTCGAACCAGCGAGCCGCAAAAAAATCTCCTCAGCCCCGTTGACCTCGCTCCGCTTTGCCATTAAATTTCACACCAACAGACCGTACTGTCTGTTTGTTTATACGAACAGCGACAAGACTGAGCATCCGCAGAAAGCGACGACACGACGCAATCGGTGGGTATTGCATGACGCACGCGACAGAGAACACCTCCCGAACAACCGTCCCAACGGACCAGGGAGAACTTTTTGGGCAAAACCAAAGGAGGACTAGATGGGTGCATCAAATAACGACGTACTCGTGAGCAATGATGAGAAGCAAGGGCTTTTCAGGGTTGCTCGCAAGGCCTTTACCGATTCGGAGATCATCAAGGCCGAATACGAAGAGGTGTTCAACAAGTGCTGGCTGTATGTCGGCCATGAATCGGAAGTCGCCAAGAAAGGCGATTTCGTGCGGCGCATCGTCGCCAAGCGCAATCTCATTTTCAATCGCGACTCGACCGGCAAGGTCAATGCGTTCTTCAACACCTGCCCCCACCGCGGCGCCGAAGTCTGTCGCGAAGCCAAGGGCAACTCCAAGCACTTCACCTGCATGTACCACGGCTGGATTTTCAGCGCCGATGGCGAGCTGAAGAACCTGCCGGGCAGCGAGCGCTACAGCGCCGATTTCAAGGAGCAGAAACGCGGCAATCTGGTGCCGGTGCCCCGCTTCGAAAACTACCGCGGCGTGTGCTTCGTCAATTTCGACCCGAATGCCTGCTCGCTGATCGACTACCTCGGCAACGCCAGGGAATATCTCGATCTGGTTCTCGACCAATCCTCCGACGGCATGACCATCGTCAGCGGCCAACAGGATTACGCCATCCGGGCCAACTGGAAGCTGCTGGTTGAAAACAGCAACGACGGTTATCACGCGGCGATGACCCACGCCACCTACCTCGACTACCTGGCCAACACGCACGCCAAGGGCAACGAGGTGGCGCTGAAGGGCGTCGGTCGCGAACTCGGCGGCGGTCATGCCGTCGTCGAATACACCGCACCGTGGGGGCGCCCGATCGCCAACTGGATTCCGGTCTGGGGCGAGGAAGGCAAGGTGGAAATGGATCGCATCCATGCCCGCCTGGAGCAGGAGCACGGCAAGGCCAAGGCCGATCGCATCTGCTTCAAGAACCGCAACCTGCTGATTTTCCCGAATCTGGTCATCAACGACATCATGGCCGTGACCTTCCGCACCTTCTACCCGCTGGCGCCGAACTACATGAACGTCAGCGGTTGGGCGCTGGCGCCGACCAACGAAACCGAGTGGGCACGCAAGTACCGCCTCAACAACTTCCTGGAATTCCTCGGCCCGGGCGGCTTTGCCACTCCCGACGACGTCGAGGCCCTCGAATCCTGCCAGGCGGGCTATGCCAACTCCCTGGAAAGCGGAGCCGAGTGGAACGACATCTCGAAGGGGATGGGGATGGATGCCATGTACGACGATGAAATCCAGATGCGTTCGTTCTGGAAAGAGTGGAATCGTCGCGTTCAAGACGTTGTTGCCAAATAAGGAGAGCCGACATGAGTTTGCCGACTCGTAGTGAAGTTGAGGATTTTCTGTTTTTCGAGGCCGACCTGCTCGACAACTGGCAACTGAAGGACTGGTTGAAGTTGTACACCCAGGACTGCGAATACCAGGTTCCGTCCACCGACCTGCCCAAGGGCGCCGATCCGGAGCACAACCTGTTCTATATCGCCGACGATTTCACGCGCCTGGAACAGCGCGTGATCCGCCTGGGCAAGAAGACGATGTGGTCCGAGTATCCGCGCTCCAAGCTCCGTCACCTGGTCAGCAATGTCCGCGTGCTGGGCATGGAAGGAGATGACATCACGGTCAAGGCCAACTTCGCGGTTTATCGCACCAAGTGGGAAAACACCGACCTCTACGTGGGTAGCTACGACTACATCCTGCGCCGGGAGGCCGATGGCCTGAAGATCCGCAAGAAGCGTTGCACGCTCGATCTCGACGGCCTGCGTCCGCAAGGCCGCGTCAGCATCCTGCTGTAAGTCCTGGTGCCATGAGGGGCTGGCGGCATCGCCAGTCCCTCGTTCGCCGAAACCTGATCTCGCTGGGAAACTTGCCCGTGAAACTTCCATTCCGCTACGAAAAACTCGGCTATGCCGCGCTCAATGTCACGAATCTCGATCGCTCGGTCGCCTTCTATCGGGATCTGTTAGGCCTGGACCTGGTCGAGCAAACCGACACCGTCGCCTATCTCCGTTGCTCGTCGGACCATCACAACCTGATGCTCTACAAGGCCGAAACCGCCGGCCTGAAACGCGTGGCCAACAAGCTGGCATCGCCGGAGGACCTGACCAGGGCCTACGAACACTATCTCGCCGAAGGCCTCCACCCGGCCTGGATCAGCATGGAGGAATGCCATGCCCTGAAGCAGGGCCCGACCTTCCGCGTCCGCGAGCCGCAATCCGGCGTCCTCTTCGAGTGTTACGAGCAGATGACCCACATGGCACTGCCCTTCAAGGCGGCGCTGACCAAGATTGCCCGCATCGGGCACGTCGTCGTCGGCTCGGCGCATTACGAGCGGGCCGTTCATAACCTGAACACCATATTCAACTTCGCCATATCCGACTACGTCGAAGGCAAGTTCTCGTGGATGCGCTGCTTCCCGAACCCGCTGCACCACACCTTCGCGATCGGCAACAGCGACCGCAACCACCTGCACCATGTCAACTTCATGGTCACCGACATCGACGACATCGGCAAGGCGCTGAATCGCATGCAGAAGGCCGGCATCGAGGTCGTCTTCGGGCCAGGCCGCCACCTGCCCTCGACCTCGATCTTCCTGTATTTCCTCGACCCGGACGGCCTGACCATCGAATTCAGCTTCGGCATGGAAGAACTGCCGGAAGCCACCGCCCGCCAGCCGCGCATGCTCGAGATGCATCCCAACACGATGGACATCTGGGGCAGCTCGCCGAAGGAACGCTTCGGCAAGGGCGGGGAAATCGAGGCAGACCATGGCTGAGGCAAAAAAACGCCTGAACGGCCAGGTGGCTGTCGTCACCGGTGCCGCCCACGGCATCGGCCTGGCCATCTCCCATCAACTGGCAGCCGAGGGCGCCCGGGTGGTAATGGCCGATGTTCTCGACGAGGCGATCAACGCCTCGGCCGCCGCAGTCAAGGCAGCGAGCGGCATGGATACGCTCGCCTGGGTCGGCGATCTGTCGCAGGAAGAAACCGTGGCCGAACTGCTCGCGGCGACGCGCCGCACCTTCGGCCCGGCCGCCATCCTGATCAACAACGCCGGCGGCGGCGTCATCCGTCCCTTCCTCGAGCACACCCCGGAAACGCTGCGCGCCACCATTGACCGTAACCTGTGGACCGCGCTTTGGTGCTGCCGGATGTTCATCCCCGGCATGCTCGACATGGCCTATGGCCGTATCGTCAATATCGGTGCCGATTCGGTGCGCAACGGCCTGTGGCAACACGCTGCCTACAACGCCGCCAAGGGCGGGGTGCACGGACTGACCAGCGGCCTGGCCCGGGAATTTGCCGGCAACGGGATCACCGTCAACACCGTCGCGCCCTGTGCCGTACGTACTGCCGCCCTCGATCATGTCGAGAAGGTCAATCCGGCATTCGCCAGCCAGGTACTGGGTGTCATCCCGCTGGGGCGCGCCGGCGAAGTCGACGAGATCGCCAGCATGACGGTGTACCTGGCCGGGCCGGAGGCTTCCTTCGTCACCGGCCAGGTGATCAGCGTCAACGGCGGCAGCACGATGCTCTAGACACGATGACAACGCGAACTCCCCAGCCCACCCCCAGCCCCGCGGCAAGCGTGGCGCCCCCCTCCCCCGGGCGAGATGAGCGGATGACCGGCAACACGCACAAGAAAACCCAGCTGGAACGCAGCCAGGAGACCCGCGAACGGATCACGGCCGCCGCCATCACGGTACTGCGCCGCAAGGGCTTCGCCGGCTTCCGGGTGGCCGACGTGGCGACCGAAGCCGGGGTTTCGCGGGGGGCGCAGACGCACCATTTCCCGTCGAAGCGCGAACTGGTGCTGGCCGTTTTCGCCACCGTCTTCAACCAGGCGAGCGAAGCCAGCCGGGCACGGATTGCCGGCATCCAGCCGAGCGACGACGTGATCGACGCCATTCTGGTCGACGCCGCCGAGTTCTTTCTGAGCCCGGATTTCCCGATGGGTCTGGACATGCTGGGTGCCGCAGAACGCGACCCAGAGCTGCGCGACGCCGTCAGCGAGTCGGCGCGCGCGACGCGTTCGCTGGTCGAACAGATGTGGGTCAATCTGCTGGTCGCCCGCGGTTTGCCGCGACCCGATGCAGAAGACCTGCTATGGCTGATTTTCAGCGCCATTCGCGGATTGTCGGTGCGCATGCTCTGGCAGTTCGACAACGATCGCTTCGAACGCCTGAAGCGCATCACTTACCGTGCCGCCTGCGATCTCTACGAAAAGAAGCAGTCCGGCATCCACCTGAAGATTGCTGAACAAGCACCCAAGCGAGGAATACTGCAATGAGTCTGTGGCTCGATATGCTCGGTACGGAGATCCGCTTCGTCCAAACCCGGAATTTCGGACGCATCCGGATCGCCGAAGCCGGTGACCGCAAGGCCGAAACCATCCTCTTCCAGCATGGCATCAACGGCCACCTCGAGGCCTACGCCAAGAACCTGATCGCGCTCTCCCGCGAATTCCATGTGGTCGCCTTCGACTACGTCGGCCACGGGCTCTCCGACAAGCCGCCGCTCGAGTACACCCCGCCGCTGCTCGCCGAGCAACTCGGCGAACTGATGGATGCGCTCGATCTCGAAGCGGCCCATCTCTCCGGCGAATCGCTAGGCGGCTGGGTTTCCGCGCTGTTCGCCATCAAGTATCCACACCGGGTCAAGCGCCTGATGCTCAACACCGCCGGCGGGCTGCCGGTGGTTTCGGCCAAGGGCAAAGCGGATCTGCAGAACCTGATCAGCCTCAACGAGCGCAACGTCAACAACGTACCGACCGAGCAGAGCGTGAAGGCCCGGCTGGAGTGGCTGATGCACGAGAACAACCGACATCTGGTCAACGAGGAACTGATCGCCCTGCGCTTGGGCATCTACCTGCGTCCGGAAACACGCGCCGTGGCACCGACGATCAACCGCATCATCAACCGCCACGACGAGTTCCTGATTCCGGTCGAGCAGCTGAGCTGCCCTACCCTCTTCCTGTGGACCGTGGACAACCCGATTCATGACCTGGAGACAGCCCGCGCCGCGGCGGCTCGCGTTCCCGGCAGCCAGCTCTACATCATGAAGGGTGACGCGGCCCACTGGCCGCAGTATGAAGTCCCGGAAGAATTCGACGCCGTGACCTGCGAATTCTTCCACACCGGCAAGGTCAACGGCGCCGAAAGCGCCTGACGGAGCGGCAATGATGAGCGGAGCCTGCTGCCCTGGCGTGGATATCCACACCCACGTCGTTCCGGAAAACTTCCCGGTCTTCGCGGGCAACGGCAGCACCGTGGCCTGGCCGAGCATGGCAGCAGCCCAAGCCTGTCACCGCCACGTGATGATTTCGGGCAAGGTCTTTCGCACCGTCCCGGACAAGAGCTGGGATAGCGGCAAACGCATTGTCGACATGGACCTCCTGGGCATCGAACGCCAGGTTCTGTCGCCAATGCCGGAATTGCTCTCCTACTGGCTGGATGCCGGTGATGCGGCGCTCCTGACGCGCCATCTCAACGAGACCATCGCCGGCATGGTGCACGCTCATCCCGGGCGCTTTTCCGGCCTCGGTGCCGTACCACTGCAGGATGTCGGGCTGGCGATCGGCGAACTGGAGCATGCAGTTGGCCGACTCGGGCTGGCCGGCATCGAGATCGGCACCAACGTCAACGGTGCTCCAATCGGTGCGCCGGAATTCGAACCCTTTTTCGCCGCTGCCGCCAGCCTGGGGGCGGCGATTTTCATCCATCCGCTGCGTCCCTGCGGCATGGAGCGACTGCTCGGCCCCACCCTGCTCGAACAGGTTCTCGCCTTCCCATGCGAAACCGGCCTGGCCGCTGCCTCGCTGCTGACCGGCGGCACGCTGGCGCGGCATCCGTCGCTGCGCATCGCGCTCAGCCATGGCGGCGGCTCCTTCCCGGCGCTGGCGGCACGGCTGAACCACGCCTGGAACATTTTCCCGGCCTTGCAAGAAGTGATGCGTGAGGCGCCGCTGGAACTGGCCAGGCGCTTCTACTTCGACAGCCTGGTTTACCACCCGGAACTGCTGCGTCAGCAGATCGCGCTGTTCGGCAAAAGCCAAACCATGATCGGCAGCGATTACCCGTTCGTAATCGAAGAAAAAGCCCCCCGGCAACGCATTCTCGAACTGGGTTTCGATGCCGAAACACAGGATTTGCTGTGCCGTGGCAATGCCCTGCGCTGGCTTGGCCAGCCAACGGCAAACAACGACTGGAGCAAGAAATGACTGAAAGTTTTCGGATCAGCCTGAGCGGCAGCGAGACTACTTACACCGGCAACACGGGCGATACGCTGTTGCGTGCCGGACTGCGCCAGGGTCTGGGGTTGGCTTACGAATGCAATGTCGGCGCCTGCGGCTCCTGCAAGTTCGACCTGATCGCCGGCGAGGTCGACGACCTGTTCCCGGAAGCCAGCGGCTTGCGCCCCAAGGAGCGCGAGAAAGGCAAGCGCCTGGCCTGCCAGTGCGTACCGCGCAGCGATTGCACGATCAAGATACGCAGCGGCGACGAATACCTCAGCGCCATTCCCCCGGCCCGCTTCAAAGCCCGCTTCATCGACAGGAAAGCACTGACCCCCGACATTTCGCTCTTCACCTTCGCCAGCGACGGGCCGGCCGAATTCCTCGCCGGCCAGTACGCCATGATCGGTATTCCCGCGCTCAGCCAGGCCCGTGCCTACTCGATGTCGAACATCGCCAACGAAGAAGGGATCTGGCAATTCATCATTCGCCGCGTTCCCGAGGGCAAGGTCACGGCTTATCTGTTCGACCGCCTGCGGCTTGGCGATCAACTCGATCTCGACGGCCCTTACGGCATCGCCTATCTGCGTACCGACGTCACCCGACCGATTGTCGGCATTGCCGGCGGCTCCGGCCTGGCGCCGGTCCTCTCGGTGCTGCAGGGTGCCGCGCGCAGTCGATGTGCCAACGGCGCCCGGCCGGCCATGCTCTATGGGGGGAGAACCCCGACTGACATTCCCGATGTTCGGCAAATGGCCACCGAGGCCGGCATTGAAGTCGACTTCCATCCGGTTATTTCGGCGCCGGTCAACGGCGTGAGCGTGGAATGGCGTGGCGACATCGGCTTCGTCCACGAATTCATCGCGAAGAAGCTGGCTGCGCCGCTACCCGGTTACGAATATTACCTGGCCGGCCCGCCACCGATGATCGAAGCGGCCGTGCGCCTGCTGGTCGCCGAGCACAAGGTGCCGACGACGCAGATTCACTTCGATCGATTCTTTTAAGACTGACCCCGAGGAGGAAAATCAATTGGCAATTCTGAATCTGTGCAAGGCCGAGGACGTTGCTCCCGGCGAATCGCTGCTCGTCGAACTGGACGACTGCCCGCCCCTCGCCGTCTTCAACGTCGCCGGCGAATTCTTCGTCATCAACGACACCTGCAGCCACGGCGATGCGTCGCTCTGTGATGGCGAAATCGAGGATGGCGAAGTCGAGTGCCCTTGGCATAACGCCAAGTTCTGTATCAAGACCGGCAAGGCACTGACCTTTCCGGCCGTTGAGCCCCAGAAGACCTACAAGACCCGTGTCGAAGACGGCACCGTAAGTATCGATGTTTAAACATCGCGTGCTCGGGCTTGACTGAACCGTATTGAGATCGCCGGCCAAACTCTTGGCCGGCGAGAGCAGCTCACTCCAGCGGTTTCTGGCGTTTGAACACCAACGGCACTCCAGCGTGGCTGCGCTTGGTCATCCATGTCGCCAACGCCGAATCCATGTAATCGGCGTGGGCGGGAAACCACTCCAAGAGGGCGACAGCCAGCTGCCTGACGACCTCGACATTGCCTCTGGCCAGCATCTCCCTGACCTCATGAACAGAAGCCAGCACCTTGTCGTGCTCGGCAACATGGCAATCCTTGGCGGGAAAGTCATTCTCTGCCATCCAGCAGCTCTCTTCGGCAAAATGCGTCACGGCGTGCACAGCGAAGGCCTGAAGCGCATCCATCAGTTCCATATCATCGACCGTCAGCAGGGCATCGACCAGTCTGACGAATTCGCGATGGGTTGCATCCATCGGCGCATAACCAAGCAGATAGCGATCATTCCAGACAAAGCCATCCGGCTCCGGCGAGTCAGTTTCGTTCATTCGACACTCCTCGGCACAACATATAAACCGAACATACGGCTTGTAATTTAGCAACAGTCCGACCAGGCCGAATCATCAAAGCCCGGTAGCAGGCGATATCAGCGCTTGGGCAGAACTTTCTTTTTGCGGTCGAACAACTCGAACGCGGCCTGATAGGTAATCAGCTTGACCCGCTCGAAGCGCTCCTTGTCAAACTGCCACAGCAGGCGCACGGAAAGGCCGCGAATCGAACTGAAGACCAGCCACAGCACATCTTCTGCATCCTCTCTGGACAAACCACGAGTCAGCAGCAAGCCAATCCACATGTCTTCGACGAGATGACGATTCGAGCGGGCGACTTTCTGCACCGCATCACGCAATTCCGGATCACGTCCGGCCGCACCCAGAATGTCCAGACCGATGGAAAAGTTCTGCCCGAGAAAGAAGTCCGAGGCATCGGCGATCATTTCGGCAATCACATCGTCTTCCGGCTTGACTGCCGCAATCCGCAAACGGCTGGCTTCGGTCGCCTGATCAAAAACACGGGCGACAGCACACAAGACCAGATCGACCTTGGTGGGGAAGTGGTGAGTCTGGGCCCCACGCGACACGCCGGCCTCTTCCGTAACGTCCGCTACGCGAAAACCCGCGTACCCCTTGCTCCGGAGTATCTCAACAGCGGCGCTGATGACGCGCTCCTGAGTTTCGGAACTCCTCTCGGCTTGAGTTCTGCGCTTGGGCTTAGCTGACAGCATTTGTCGGACCTGCATCAATGTGGGCAATGCCGCAATAATACCAAGACTGGGGAAGGAACTCCCCGCCCTCGGAGCCCCGAGCGATATTCATCAATACCAAATGGAAGCCAGTCCATCCAGGGCAAAAAATTGCCGATTCGGGAACTACTCGCCCCGAATCGGCCAAGCCACTAGCACATACGCAAGAGTAACAACATGCCAGCAGAGGAGAGAGCCAAAACCGCATGACGCATATCCCATTTGCTGAAAACAGGA
>PHCU01000040.1 GCA_002842345.1 Betaproteobacteria bacterium HGW-Betaproteobacteria-12
GAAGACGATGACGTTCATGCCCATCGCCTGCAGCGGCGAAAAGCCGGTGCTGGTCATGGCCATGCCCATCACCAGCGCCCACGGCACGAGGCCGACCGAAAGCGGCAGGAAGGCGGTGAAGCCGGCATGGGCGCCGGCCCGGAACGGGGTGGTCAACGCAGAAATCCGTAGTGGCGAAAGGCGTCGAGGATACCGCCGGGCCGCCGGCCTTCCAAGCCGTCTGGTCGAAAGCCGCGGCGCGTCGCACAATGCTGGCATCGGGCGTCGACGGAGAATTCCATGCAGGCCAAGGCAGGCAGCGACCAGCAGTACGTGCTGGCCCTCGATCAGGGCACCACCAGTTCGCGGGCCATCCTCTTCGACCGCCGCGGCCAGCCGCTGGCCATCCGTCAGCAGCCCTTTACCCAGTCGTTTCCGCAGCCCGGCTGGGTTGAGCAGGACGCGATGGAAATCTGGAGCAGCCAGCTGGCCGTCGCCCGCGCCGTGTTGCGCGACCACGGCATCGCCGCCGGGCAGGTGGCGGCGCTCGGTATCACCAACCAGCGCGAGACGACCATTCTCTGGGACCGCAAAACCGGCACGCCGCTGGCCCCGGCCATCGTCTGGCAGGACCGGCGCACCGCCGCCCACTGCGCGGCGCTCAGCGCCGCCGGCCATGACGCCCTGTTCGAGCAGCGCAGCGGATTGCGCCTCGATCCCTATTTCTCCGGCACCAAGCTGGCCTGGCTGCTCGAGCACCTTCCCGGCGCCCGGGCACGGGCCGAGCGCGGCGAGCTGGCCTTCGGCACCGTCGATAGCTGGCTGGCCTGGCAGCTGACCGGCGGCCGGGCGCACGTCACCGATGTCTCGAACGCCTCGCGTACGCTGCTCTTCGATATTCATCGCGGGGTCTGGGATGACGAACTGCTGGGCATCCTGAACATCCCGCCGGCCTTGCTGCCGCGCGTGGTCGACAGCAGCGGCATCGTTGCCCATATCGACGCCGGCTGTCTCGGCGGAGAAATTCCACTGGCCGGCATCGCCGGCGACCAGCAGGCGGCGACCTTCGGCCAGGTCTGCCTGGCCCCGGGCATGGCCAAGAACACCTACGGCACTGGCTGCTTCCTGCTGCTCAATGTCGGTCACCAGGCGCAGGCCTCGCAGCACCGGCTGCTCGCCACGGTCGGTTGGCGTGTCGCCGGGCAGACCACCTACCTGCTCGAAGGCAGCGTCTTCATGGGCGGCGCCGTGATCCAGTGGCTGCGCGACGGCCTCGGCATGATTGCCAGCGCCGGCGAGGTCGAGGCGCTGGCCGCCACGGTGCCGGACAGCGGCGGCGTCTATCTGGTGCCGGCCCATACCGGCCTCGGCGCCCCGTACTGGGACCCGCAGGCGCGCGGCGCGCTGCTCGGCCTGACCCGCGGCAGCGGCCGCGCCGAGATCGCCCGCGCCGCGCTGGAGGCCATCGCCTTGCAGAGCGCCGAAGTGCTGCAGGCCATGGAGCAGGATGCCGGCCGAGCGCTGGCCGAACTGCGCGTCGATGGCGGTGCGGCGGCCAACGACCTGCTGCTGCAAGTCCAGGCCGACCTGCTCGGGGTGCCGGTAGTGCGGCCGAAAATCACCGAGACGACGGCGCTCGGCGCCGCCTATCTGGCCGGGCTGGCGGTCGGCTTCTGGGCAGACGAGGGCGAACTGGCTGCGCTGTGGCAGGTCGACCGCCGCTTCGAGCCGGGCCGTTCGGCCGACTGGCGGGCGGCGCAACTGGCCGGCTGGCGGCGCGCGGTGCAGCGTTCGCTGCACTGGGCAGAGGGCGAGTGATGAGCCCTTCGCCTAGCCGCGCCGAACTGCTCGCCCGGCTGCGCCAGGGCCGGACCTGGGACGTGATCATCATCGGCGGCGGCGCCAGTGGCCTCGGCGCCGCGGTCGATGCCGCCGCCCGCGGCTATGCCACCTTGCTGCTCGAACGCGGCGACTACGCCTGCGGCACCTCGTCGCGCAGCACCAAGCTGATCCACGGCGGCGTCCGCTATTTGCGCCAGGGCGATCTGGCGCTGGTCCGCCATGCCCTGCTCGAACGCTCGCGCTTGCTGACCAATGCCGGCCACCTGGTGCACGCGCGACCCTTCGTCATCCCGGCACACAACGCCATGCAGCGCCTGTTCTACGGCAGTGGCCTGAAGCTCTACGACCTGCTGGCCGGTGCCAGCAACCTGCCGTCGTCGCGTCTGCTCGACCGGCGACAGACGCTGGCGGCGCTGCCCGGTCTGCGGCCGCAGGGCATCAGCGGCGGCATCGAGTACTGGGACGGCCAGTTCGACGATGCCCGGCTGGCCATCGCGCTGATGCGCACCGCCGGCCACCTCGGCGCCACCTGCCTCAACTACCTGCCAGTCGGCGGCCTGCTCAAGGCGGGCGACAAGGTCTGCGGTGTCGTCGCCGAGGATGGCGAAAGCGGCGAAAGCTTCGAGCTGCCGGCCCGGGTGGTGATCAACGCCACCGGCGTCTATGCCGATGCCGTGCGCCGCTTCGAACAGGCGGGGGCAGCGCCGGTACTGACGCCCAGCCAGGGCATCCACCTGGTCCTCGACGCCGAATTCCTGCCCGGCGAGACGGCGCTGCTGATCCCGGAAACTGCCGACGGCCGGGTGATGTTCGCCATCCCGTGGTTGGGCAAGGTGCTGCTCGGCACCACCGACACGCCGCGCGACGATCTGCCGGAGGAGCCGCAACCCTTCGCCGACGAAGTCGATTTCCTGCTGCAGACGGCCGCCGGCGTGCTGGCCCGGGCGCCGCAGCGTAGCGATGTGCGCAGCGCCTTCGCCGGCCTGCGGCCGCTGCTGCATCCCGAACACCAAGGCCAGGGCGGTACCGCCAGCCTGTCGCGCGAACATGCGGTGCTGGTCAGCCCCGGCGGGCTGGTTACCGTCGCCGGTGGCAAATGGACGACCTACCGGCTGATGGCCGAGCAGGTCGTCGACCGGGCGGCGCAGGTCGGCGGCCTGGCGCCGGTGCCGTGCACGACGGCCCGGCTCAAGCTGCATGCCAGCCCCGGCGAACTGCTGGCCACCGGGCCAGGCCAAGCGGTGCGGCTGCACCCGGAGCTCGAGCTGAGCCAGGACGCCGTCCGCTTCGCCTGTCGTCATGAGGCGGCACGCCGCATCGAGGATGTCCTGGCCCGGCGCAGCCGCGCCCTGTTTCTCGATGCCGCGGCGGCCATGGCCTGCATCGACCCGGTCGGCGCCATACTGGCCGAGGAATTGCAATGGTCGGCGCCGCAGTTGGCGGCGATGCAGGCCCGGGCCCGGCAGTACGCCGGCCAGTTCCGCCTCGGCTGAGTCGGCGGAAATTGGCGGAACACCAAGGCCGCTTACCGTTCCAACACTACTTCCAGGCGCTGTTCGCTCGGCGTAGCGGCGCCGCTAAAAAGGAGGGGGTCCGATGAAACTGCCTATCGTGCTGGCCAGCGTGCTCATGATGCTGGTTTCTCCCGCCGCTGCGCCGGCCAGTCTGGCGCCGGCCGACGCAGCCGCCGCCTTCAAGGCGGCCGGATTCAAGCTCCAGGGCAAGCGCTGGCGGGCCTGCGACGACCCGACGCCGACCTACGAGCCGGGCGCCATCGCCGACGTGCGCGACCTCAATGGCGACGGTCGGCCGGAGGCGCTGATCACCGAAGGCGGCAGCTTCTGCTACGGCAATACCGGTTACGGCTACAGCCTGGTCAGCAAGCAGGCCGACGGCCGCTGGCAGCTGATCACCAACGGCACCGGCATCCTCAGCTTCCTGAGCACCCGTGGTGCCGGCGGCTGGCCCGATATCGAGATCGGCGGTCCCGGCTTCTGCTTCCCGGTGGCCCGCTGGGATGGCCGCAAGTACGCGCTGCACCGGCATCAGTACAACGGCAAGCCGTGCCGGCGGCCCTAGTGGTTTGCCGCCGGGCGGCCGCAAGCAAGAAGGCCCGGTGCGCGCACCGGGCCTTCTGCAGCCTTAACTGAACGGGGAGATCAGCGCGACTTCTTGGCCGCAGCGGTGGTCGCCTTGGTCGCTGCAGCGACGTTGGCCTGGGCCGCTTCGGCCATCTGCCGGGCGGTGGTGTTCATATTGGCGAAAGCCGAGTTGGCGGCTGCCATGGCGCTCTGAATCGCCGCCATGGCGCCTTCCGAGCCGGCCGGTGCAGCTTTCGAAGCCTGTTCGAGCAGGCCGGCCATGGACTTCTGGAAATCGCTGAACTGCGCTTCGACGGTCTTGGCCAGCGCTTCCTGGGTCTGCTTGGAGATATCGACCACAGCTTGCGTATAGGCAACCGCTTTCTCGATGGCGGGTTGCGCCAGAGCCGCCTGGATGGCGGCGACTTCCTTGGCGTCCTTGGCGCCGGCCAGAGCCTTGGCACTGGCGGCCGTGTCTTCGAGGACGGTGCGGGCGGTGTTCAGGTTCAGGGTGGCGATGCGCTCGGCCGAGGCCAGGGCGGTATTGGCTACTGCCAGCAGGGAGTCGACGGCGGCCTTGTTGGCAGCGGCAAATTGTTCGGTCTTGATGGACATGGTTACCTCCTGATAATGGCTCTGTATCTTGTTGATGCAACGGGATGTTTTGCCATGCCCGTTGTGGCTGGAAAGCGCAGACGATATTGGCAAACAAAACTTACATAAACTTTACGCCTTCTGCATGCTCTGTCCGAAAAAGCGTGAAATAGTTCGCCGACCGGCCGATCTTTCTGCGCTAGTTTGTGCCTGCGCCCGCCCAGACTCGTTCGCCGCCACCCAGCCATGTCCCGCCTCGACCCGTTCACCCTGCAATCCCTTGCAGCGACCGCCGCCAAGTCGGCCGAGTATCTGGATGCCTGCGACAACGGCGGCGCGGGCTATCGGCTGGATCCGGCCTACTACCAGGCCTGCGGTGATCTGCTGCTGAAGATCTTCCTGCTGGTCGATGCGCCACGGGTTTTTCCCGCCCTGCTGGCCCGCTCGCCGGCCGCCCGTGAGATTGCCGAGACGGCGCAGGCCTGTCGCCAGATCGCGACCGGCGGGCCGGGCCTTTAGCTATGGCAGCGGCGCGTGGCCGGGCGAAAGCGCCGACGGGTGAAGCTTTTCGCGGCGATCCGTAACAATTGCTAACAGGCTCCTACCGGCGCTGCGGCTAAACTAGCGGCCATGCCAAACATGTTCCGTCGCCTCCTTCCCTTGCTGTGTTGCCTGAGCTTGCCGGCTGCGGCCGGCGGCCTTGACGATCCGTTCGGCAGCGACGCCATGGCCCCCCTGCGGCCGTCGCCGCAACTGGCCGCCCGCGTCGGCGAGGCACCTTGTGCCACGGCGCTGCCGGCGACACCGCTGAGCGTCATCGATGCCGTCGACCTCAGCCTGTGCAACAACCCGCAGACGCGCGAGGTGTGGGCGGCGGCGCGGGCTCAGGCGGCGCTGGTCGGCGTCGCGCAGGCGGCCTGGCTGCCCGGTCTCGATGGCCGTCTGGCGGCCAGCCGAAATTCCAGCGACAGCGGTAACTTCAACCAGCGCAATGCGGCGCTGACCCTATCCTGGTTATTGCTCGATTTCGGCCAGCGGGCGGCCAGCGGCGAGAGCGCCCGGCAGCTGTTGGCGGCCGCCGCGGCAACCCAGGGCTCGACCGTGCAGGCGCTGTTCCTGGCAGCGCTGCAGACGTACTACAACGCCCAGGCGACGCGCGCCGCGGTGCAATCGACAGGCGAGGCCGAACGGGCTGCCCGCGAGAGTTACGCGGCGGCCGACGCCCGTTATAAGGCCGGCGTCGGCACGCCAGCCGATCGCCTGCAGGCGCAGACGGCGCTGTCGCAGGCGACGCTGAACCGCATCCGGGCCGAGGGCGAGGCGAAGAATGCGCTCGGTGCCCTGGCCAATGCCATGGGCTTCGATGCCCAGACGCCGTTCAACCTGGCCGAATTGCCGCCGACGCAAGCGGATGCCGCCTTTCAGAGCGATATCGAGGCACTGATCGCCACCGCCCGCAGCCGCCGTCCCGACCTGCAGGCGGCGGAGGCGCAGTTGAAGGCGGCCGAATCCAATATCGACTTGGCCCGCGCCCAGGGGCGGCCAACCTTAAGTCTGGCCGCCGGGCCGAGCTGGCAGGAGGTCGGCGGCGTCTCCAGTAACGGCAGCAGCATCGGCCTGACGCTCAGCGTGCCGCTCTTTTCCGGCTTCGACACCACCTATCGCGTGCGGGCGGCACAAGCCCAGGCGGACGTCCGGGCGGCGCAGCGCGACCGCCTGAGCAGCCAGGTGGCGCTCGATGTCTGGCGTGCCTACCAGAACCTGAATACGGCGACGCAAAGCCTGACCACCACTGCCGATCTAGTGGCCAGCGCCGAGCAGTCGGAGCGCGTCGCCCGCGGCCGCTACCAGGCCGGCGTCGGCACCGTGCTCGAACTGCTGACGGCGCAGAGCGCCCTGGCCAGCGCCCGGCTGCAACGCATCCAGGCGACGCTCGACTGGCAGGTATTCCGCGCCACGCTGGCCCAGACCGTGGGCGCACTCGATTACACGCTGCTGCAACCGGCAGCGGAGGGAAGATGATGAAACGAAGCAGCAAGATAGTCCTCGGCATCGCCGTCGCCGCCGTCCTGATCGGTGGCGCGGTCTGGGCCATCCAGCGCCAGGCGGCGCAGGATCCGGAAAAGCGCTACAAGCTGGCGACCGTCGAGCAGGGCGCGGTGACGCAGACCGTCTCGGCCAACGGCACCTTGAACCCGGTGGTCCTGGTCAGCGTCGGTACCCAGGTGTCGGGCACGGTCCGGAAGCTCTATGTCGATTTCAACGACCCGGTGAAGAAGGGCCAGCCGCTGCTCGAACTCGACGATGCGCTGGTTTCGGCCAGCGAGCGGCAGAGCGCCGCCAGCGTCGCCAACGCCCAGGCCGGTCTGGAACTGGCGCAGGCCAACGAAGCCCGGATCAAGCAGTTGTTCGCCCTGGAGTACGTCTCCAAACAGGAGTACGACCAGTCCCGCCAGGCGCTGAAGTCGGCGCAGGCGCAGCTGGCGCTGGCGCGGGCGCAGAACGAGCGCGATCGGGCCAATCTCAATTTCACGGTGATCCGCTCGCCGGTCGACGGCGTCGTCATCGACCGTGTCGTCGATCTCGGGCAGACGGTGGCGGCCAGCTTCCAGACGCCGACGCTGATCAAGATCGCCCAGGATCTGAGCGAGATGCGCATCGACACCAGCTTCGCCGAAGCCGACATCGGCCTGATCCGCGAGGGCCAGAAGGCGCGCTTCACCGTCGATGCCTTTCCCAGTCGCAGCTTCGTCGGCGAGGTGCAGCAGATCCGTTTGAATCCGACCAATCAGCAGAACGTCGTCACTTACAACGTCCGCATCAATGTTGCCAATCCGGAACTGGTTCTGCTGCCGGGCATGACCGCCTATGTGAATATCGGCGTGCAGCAGCGCGACGACGTGCTGCTGGTGCCGAACGCGGCCTTGCGCTTCAAGCCGGCCGAGACGGTCGACAAGGCGGCAGAGAACGGCCAGAAACCAGCGCCGGCCGCGAACGGCGCCGCACCGGCGGCCGGCGGCAAGGGCAAGAAGCGCGACGGCCAGAGCGGCACAGTCTATGTGCTGGCCGACGGCGAATTGAAGCCGGTCGGCATCCAGCTCGGCATTACCGACAATCGTAATACGGAAATCCTCGGCGGCGAGTTGCAGGCCGGCCAACGCATCGTCATCGGCGAGAACAGCAACGGCATCAAGAAGCCGTCCAGCGTCGGCATGCGGATGTTCTGATGAGCGAAGCGGTGATCCGGGTGGTCGGACTGGGCAAGTCCTATGTCACCGCCGCCGGGCTGTTCCCGGCGCTGAAGGGCGTCGATCTGGAAATCCGGCCGGGCGAGTACATCGCCATCATGGGGCCATCCGGTTCCGGCAAGTCGACCTTCATGAACCTGCTCGGCTGCCTCGATACGCCGAGCCTCGGCGAATACTGGTTAGACGGGCAGAACGTCGCGCAGCTGGACAACGACGCGCTGGCGCGGCTGCGCAACCGGACCCTCGGCTTCGTCTTCCAGGGCTTCAATCTGCTGCCGCGCATGAGCCTGCAGGACAATGTCGCGCTGCCGCTGGTCTATGCCGGCGCCGACAAGGAAACCCGGCGGCGCGCGGCGCGCGAATTGCTCGCCAAGGTCGGTCTCGGCCAGTACGCCGAATCGCTGCCCAACCGCATTTCTGGCGGCCAGCAGCAGCGCGTGGCGATTGCCCGGGCCCTGGTTAACCAGCCGCGGCTGATCCTCGCCGACGAGCCGACCGGCAATCTGGACAGCCACACCAGCGAGGAAATCATGCGCCTGTTCGGCGAACTCAACGCCGAGGGCATCACCATCGTACTGGTCACCCATGAACCGGACATCGCCCGGCACGCCAAGCGCCAGGTCCGCTTTCTCGACGGCGAGATTGTCGACGACCACCTGACGGAGCCGGCGCCATGATCAAGCCGATGCTCGGCGAAGCCTGGCTGGCGATGGGCGCCAACCGCCTGCGCACGGCGCTGACCATGCTCGGCATGGTGATCGGCGTCGGCGCCGTGGTCATCATGCTGGCCATCGGCCAGGGCGCGCAGTACGCGGTGCAGCAGACCATCAGCACCATGGGCTCGAACCTGTTCATCGTCCTCTCCGGTTCCTTCACCGCCGCCGGCGTGCGCAGCGGCTCGGCCGGCGCCCCCTCGCTCAGCGTCGGCGACGCCGAGGCGATGGCCGAACTCGACGGCATCGCCAATGTGGCGGCAACCCACTCGGGAACGCGGCAACTGGTCTATGGCGCGCAGAACTGGAGTGCGCAGGTGATCGGCACGACCCCCGACTATCTCGATGCGCGCGCCTGGAACGTGGTCAATGGCGCCGCCTTCGGCGATTCCGACGTGCGTTCCTCGACGCGCGTGGCGCTGATCGGCAAGACCGTGGCCGACAACCTGTTCGGTGACGAGGATCCGGTCGGCAAGATCATGCGCATCCAGCAGAACCCGTTTACGGTCATCGGCGTGCTCGGCAGCAAGGGGCAGAATCTCGATGGCCGCGACCAGGACGACACCGTGATCATTCCGCTCAGTACCGCCCAGCGCAAGGTGTTCGGCACGCCCTTCCTGGGCTCGGTGCGGATGATCATGGTCCAGGCCGAATCGGCCGAGGCCATGGCACGCGTCGAGGCCGGCGTCGAGGCGCTGCTGCGTCAGCGCCACCGCCTGCGCGAAGGGGCGCCGAATGATTTCTTCACGCGCAACCTTTCGGCCGCCGCCGAGTCGGAGGCCGAGACGACGCGCACGATGTCGATTCTGCTCGGGGCCATTGCCTCGATCTCGCTGTTGGTCGGCGGCATCGGCATCATGAACATCATGCTGGTGTCGGTCACCGAACGGACCCGCGAAATCGGCATCCGCATGGCCATCGGCGCCCGCCAGCGCGACATCCTGACCCAATTCCTGCTCGAAGCGGTGATGATCTCCTTCGCCGGCTGTCTGCTCGGCCTGCTGCTTGGCCTGGCCATCGCCCTCGGCATCAACGCCTTCACCGGCATGGTCGTGGTCATTTCCGGCACGGCCGCCCTGGTCGCCTTTGCCGTCGCCGCGACCGTCGGCATCTTCTTCGGCTGGTACCCGGCACGCAAGGCGGCGCAGCTCAATCCGATCGAGGCGCTGCGCTACCAGTAAGCCGCTGCTTGGCAGCGGCGTGGCAATGCGCTATCAAGACAGAATCAGCCGTCCGCGGAGAGCGCCATGCCGGAAAATAAACAGCACCTGATCATCGAAGGCCGCGTCCAGGGCGTCGGCTATCGCTACAGCATGGCCGAGCAGGCCCTGCGCCTGGGCGTCACCGGCTGGGTGCGCAATCGGCGCGACGGCAGCGTCGAGGCCATGCTCTGCGGCGATGCCGCGGCGGTCGAGGCGCTGATCGCCTGGGCCGGTCGTGGGCCGGCGGCGGCGCAGGTCGAGCGCGTGCAGGTTACGCCGGGGGATGGCGAGTACGTCCGTTTCGAGCAGCGCGCAACCGTCTGAGCGGCCGACTCAGGCCGGCCGACGGCGCAGCAGGTGATTGACGATGAAGGCCAGCACCACTTCGTTGCGCTGATTCACCGCCCGGTATTTCAGGCGGGCGATGCCGCGATCCGGCTTCGAGCCGGACGGCCGTACCTCCAGCACCTCGATCTCGCTGTGCAGCGTGTCGCCCGGCCGTACCGGCGCCAGCCAGCGCAATTCGTCGATGCCCGGCGAGCCCATGCTGGCCTCGGCCAGCAGGCCGGACTGGATGAACAGCCGGAAGCAGATGGCCAGGCTCTGGAAGCCGCTGGCGATCAGCCCGCCGTAGGGCGACTCGGCGGCGGCATTGGCATCGAGATGGAAGGGCTGCGGGTCGTAGCGCCAGGCGAAATCGATGATTTCGGCTTCGGTCAGGGTCAGTCCCGGCGTTGTGAAGCGCTGGCCGGGGGCGAGGTCGTCGAGGTAGCGGCTGTCCATGGAGGCTCCTGGCTCAGGGGTTCAGGCATTCGGCAATCAGTTCGGCGCCACCCCGGCCGCAGGGCGTGAAACCGCCGGAGAGCGGGTGCGGCGTGCCGTCCTCGTCCATCTGCGCGGCCAGCGTTTCCCAGAACAGGACGCCGGAATGGTCCAGCGTCACGCGCAACAGCCAGCCGCGTTTGCCGTTGTCGTAGTCGAAACCGTCGAAGACGAAATTGCCCAGGCTGTAGATGATCGGCTTGCCTTGGTACATCTCGGCGCCCTGCGTCACGTGCGGGTGGCCGCCGACGATCAGCGCGGCGCCGGCGTCGATCATCCGGCGGGCCAGCGTCCGCTGCCGCTCGCCGGGCTCGGTTTCGTTCTCCCAGCCCCAGTGCATGAAGGGAATGATCAGGTCGGCACCCGCCGCCTTGGCGGCGCGGATGTCGCCGAGTACCTGGTCGTCCTCGCTCCAGGCAATGCCCGGCCAGTTGGCGCCGGCCTCGAAGCTGCGCGGCTTGAACTCGTTATAGCCGAGGACGGCGATCTTCAGACCCTGGCGCTCGATCCACAGCGGCTGGTGCGCCTCGGCCAGGTTGCGGCCGCCGCCGAAGCGGGCGATGCCGGCCTGGTCCAGATGCTCCAGGGTTTCCAGAAAGGCGCTCGGGCCGTAGTCGCCGGAGTGGTTGTTGGCCAGCGAGACGGCGTCGAAGCGTCCCTGCAGCACCGCCAGGGCGCGCGGTGCGGCGCGGAAGCTGAAGATCTTGTTGGCGAACGGGCTGCCGCCTTCGGCGATCGGGCATTCGAGATTGGCGATGCGATAGTCGGCTGCCTTGAGGATGGCCGCGAAGGGGAGCAGCGGGTCGCCGCCCTGCGCGATCAGGCGGCCGGGGCCTTCGTCAAGCATGATGTCGCCGGCGAAAATCAGCGTCACCGGCGCGGCGGCCAGCGGCCCGGCCAGCAATAGCAGCAGGGCGGCGGTCAATCCGTGTTTTCGGCTCATTTTTCCGCTGCCATTTTGAGTTCGCACCAGTACTGCAATTCGCCATCGCGCAGCGGTTCATAGACGAACTGGCGGCCGCTGAAGCCGCCGACCGACGCCTGGCTCGCCGGGTAGGCGTAGCTCGCCTGATGGATCAGGCTCGGGCCGCTGTCACGGTCGGCGTAGGCGTACAGCTTGATGCCGGCGAGTTCGGCCGGTTGGCGGCGGAAAACGATGCGGAACAGGAAGTAGGAACCGATGCGGGTGGCGCTCACGCCATAGGGCGATTCGACCGGCTGGGCCTCGATCAGCTGCGTTTCCCCGCCGTAGGTGACATGGCAGGCGACGCTCTCGGCCCGGGCGCCGCTGGCCAGCAGCAAGGCGGCGGCCAGGCAGAGGCCGCGCCTACCGACGCTTGGCACTGGCAACCTGTTTCAGCTGGATGTCGAGCGGCAAGGGCTGGCCGTTCTTCAGCGCCGGATAGGCGCGGTCGTTGATATAGCGCAGCTTGCCGCCGACCTCGATGCGGGCGGCGACCTGCAGGCGGGCGCGCTTGCCGATCAGGTCGCGGTCGATGGTGGCGGTGAACGGGATCGGTACCTGGGCACCGTTCAGTTCGTAGCGCTGCTCGGCCAGCACGCGGGCCGGCGCGCCGGCGCCGGCGACGTCGTGGACGCGGATGGTCAGGATGGCGTCGGGTGGCAGGGCGTGGCGGCTGCGATAGCCGACGCTGCCGGCGAGGGTGATGAAGCTGCTGGCTGCCGGCGGCGCCGGGGCTACTGCCGCCGCCGGCGTGCCGCGTGAACAGCGCAGTTGCCGGCCCTGGCCGTCGTCGTATAGCGCTTCCTCACCCCTGGTGTGCAGGTCGACCGGATCGGCGCGGTAGCGGGCGCCGGAGGCGGCGGCGACTTGCGGCAGGACGAGGTCGCCGGCGGGGCGATGGACGATCGCCTGGGGCCGACCTTCGGCCGATTCAGCAAAGGAGAGCAACAGGGATTCGCCGTTGTCGCAGGCGTAGGCCAGGCGTTCTTCGGCGTGGCCGCTGGCGGAGCAAAGCAGCAGCGGCAACAGTAGGCGGGGCAGTCGTTTCATGCAGTCGGCGGCAGGCGTTGCCAGTGTCCTTCGAGCAGCCCCTCGATGGGCTGGAAGTCGGTCTTGTAGGCCATCTTGCGGCTGGCGGCAATCCAGTAGCCGAGATAGAGGTAGGGCAGGCCGAGGCCGAGGCACTGCTGGCGCTGCCAGAGGATGTTGTAGATGCCGTAGCTGGCGCCGGGGACGTCCGGGTCGTAGAAGGTGTAGACCGAGGACAGGCCGTCGTCGAGCACGTCGATCAGGCTGACCATGCGGACGATGCCGTCTTCGGAGAATTCGATCAGGCGGGTGTCGACACGGCTCTGCAGGAGGAACTGGGCGTACTGGTCGTGACTGTCGTCATCCATGCCGCCGCCGCGGTGACGGGCTTGCTGGTAGCGGCTGTAGAGCGCGTAGTGCTCATCGCGGAAAAGTAGCGGCAACTCGCGGGCGTGCAGGCCGGCATGTTTTTTCAGGGCGCGGCGCTGGTGGCGTTTGAGCTGCAGTTCGGCGACCGGCAGGCGGACCGGGACGCAGGCACGGCAACCGTCGCAGTGGGGGCGGTAGGTGAAGATGCCGCTGCGACGGAAGCCGGCGCGGACCAAGGAGGCGTAGATCTCGCTGTCGATCAGGTGGGCCGGCGTGGCGACCTGCGAGCGGGCCTGACGGTCGGCCAGATAGCTGCACGGGTAGGGCGAGGTAGCGTAGAACTGCAGCAGCGAGAAGGGTAGGGCGGCGTCGTCGGGCAGGGCCATGGCTCACCACTCCCAGTCGCGGGCCGAGTCCGGCCACGCGCGCGGGACGACCGGATCGGCCGTCAGCGTTCGCAGGCGGGCGAGGAACTCGGCGCGGGGAATCTCCCGACCGCCGAGCGAGGCGAGGTGCTCGGTACGCATCTGGCAATCGATCAGGGCGACGTTATCGGCCGACAGTTGTCGGATCAGGTGTGCGAAGGCGACTTTCGAGGCGTCGCGCCGACGGGCGAACATGGACTCACCATAAAACATGTGCCCGATGACCAGGCCGTATAGACCACCCACCAAATCGCCTTCGACATAGGTTTCGACCGAATGCGCCCAGCCGAGTTCATGCAGGTTCCGGTAGGCGAGCAGCATGTCAGGGGTGATCCAGGTGCCGTCCTGGCCGGGGCGCGGCGTTGCCGCACAGTTGGCGATGACGCCGGCGAAATTGCTGTCGAAGCGGACTTCGTAGGCACCGCGGCGCAGCGTCCGGCGCAGCGAGCGACTGAGGCGGAATTCCTCGGGCAGCAGCACCATGCGCGGATCGGGCGAGTACCACAGCGGCTGTCCTTCGACCGTGCCCCACGGGAAGATGCCGTGGCGATAGGCTTCGAGCAGGCGCGGCGCCGACAGGTCGCCGCCGATGGCCAGCAGGCCGCCCATCTCGGCCCGGGCCGAGGCAACCGGCGGAAAGGCGTCGAGCGGCCCGAGGTAGGGAATCATGGGGCTCAGCGGGCGCGTTCGCCGTGCCAGGCGATGGGTTTTTCCGTCTGTTCGAGGCGGATTTCGCACTGCGGGTCATCGCATTCCTCGTGCTTCTTGAAGGCGATGACGTGGTCGGCGTCGAGCCGGATGCCGATCTTTTCCCCGAGCGCGTGGTTGTGGTGCGAGGGGACCAGCGACAGCACTTCGGTGCCGCTGCCCAGGCGCAGCGTGTACAGGATGTCGGCGCCACGGAAGGCCTTGTGCAGGACTTCCGCCTTGACCTCGCTGGCATCGTCATGAACGATGTCGTCGGGGCGCAGCAGGATGTCGACGCGGCAGCCGTTGTCGCAGTTGGTGCAGCTCTCATTGCACTCGACCGGGGTGTCGGAGATCAACGTGCCGAGTTCCATGGCGACGCTGTTGTCGTCACCGACGGTGCCGGAAACCAGCACGCCCTGGCCGATGAAGTCGGCGACGAAGCGGTTGGCCGGCCGGTGGTAGAGGTTGTAGGGTACATCCCACTGCTGGATGCGGCCCTGGTACATGACGCCGATCTCGTCGGCCATGGCGAAGGCTTCGTGCTGGTCGTGGGTGACCATGATGGCGGTCGAGCCCTCGCGCTTGAGAATCTCGCGGACTTCGACCGAGAGCCGTTCGCGCAGGCCGACGTCGAGATTGGAGAAGGGTTCGTCGAGCAGGATCAGCTCCGGCCGCGGCGCCAGCGCCCGGGCCAGGGCGACGCGCTGCTGCTGGCCGCCGGACAGTTCGTGCGGAAATTTCTCGCCCTGGCCGGCCAGGCCGACCGTGGCCAGCAACTGCCGTACCCGCAGGTGCACGTCTTCGGTGAGCGTGCGGCCGAGGCCGAAGGCGACGTTCTGTTCCACCGTCAGATGCGGGAACAGCGCGTAATCCTGGAAGACCATGCCGATCCGCCGCTTCTCCGGCGCCACCCGCTGGCCGGGCCGGCTGACCACAGCGCCGTGCAGCCGGATCTCGCCGCCGGCAATGTCTTCGAAACCGGCGATACAGCGCAGCAAGGTCGTCTTGCCGCAGCCGGAGGGGCCGAGCAGGCAGGCGATCTGGCCGGCCTCGAGCGAAAAGTCGACGCCGTCGACGACGGTATGCCTGCCGTAGCGCTGGATGACGCCATTTAGTTCAAGTTGTGTCATAGCGGTCGATTATAATTCCCATTCACACGTATGCGCGCAGCCCAATATTCCCCCCTGCTCCTCGTCGGCGTCGTCGTCGCCCTGCTCGCCGGCCTGCCGGTCGCCAGCGTCGGCCTCAACCTTTTTGCCGGCGGGACCAGCGAAACCTGGGGCCATCTGGCGCAGACGGTACTCCCGGAATATATCCGCAACTCGCTGTGGTTGTGTCTCGGCGTTGGGTGTGGGGTCGCTGTGCTCGGCGTCGCCACCGCCTGGCTGACCGCCATGCACGAGTTTCCCGGTCGGCGCGTCTTCGACTGGGCGATGGTGCTGCCGCTGGCCATGCCGGCCTATGTCATGGCCTACGTCTATACCGATTTCCTGCAGTTCGTCGGGCCGGTGCAGACGATGCTGCGCGAGACCTTCGGTTGGGAGCATGGCGACTACTGGTTCCCCGACATCCGCAGCCTGCCGGGGGCGATGCTGATGTTCGTCTGCGTGCTCTATCCCTACGTCTATCTGCTCGCCCGCACCGCCTTCCTGGAGCGCGCCAGCGGCATGCTGGAAGCGGCGCGGACGCTGGGCATGGGCTCGTGGCGGGCCTTCTTCTCGGTGTCGCTGCCGCTGGCCCGGCCGGCCATCGTCGCCGGTGTTTCGCTGGCGCTGATGGAAACCCTGGCCGATTACGGCACGGTCGCCTATTTCGCCGTCAATACCTTCACCACTGGCATCTATCGCGCCTGGTTCTCGCTCGGTGACCGCATCGCCGCCGCGCAACTGGCCGCCATGCTGCTCGGTTTCGTACTCTTCTTGTTGATGGCCGAACGCATCTCGCGCGGCCGGGCCCGCTACCACAACACCACCGGTCGCAACCGGCCGATGGCCGGCGCCCGCCTGACCGGCGTGCCGGCGTTGCTGGCGGTGCTCGCCTGCAGCCTGCCGCTGCTGCTCGGCTTCCTGCTGCCGGCGGCCTTGTTGCTGAAAATGGCCCTGGCCGACGGCGACGCCCAGTTCGGCGAGCGTTTCGTCATGCTGTCGCGCAACAGCTTCGTGCTGGCCGGCACGACTGCTGTCATTGCCGTGCTGCTGGCCCTGCTGATGGCCTATGCCGCACGCTTGTCGCGCAGTGTCGTGGCCAGCGGCATGAACCGTTTGGTCGGGCTCGGTTACGCGGTGCCGGGGGCGGTGATCGCCGTCGGTGTACTGATTCCGGTGACCCGTCTGGACAACTGGCTGGCCGGTCAGTGGGCACACTGGTTCGGCAGCAATCCCGGACTGCTGCTGACTGGCGGTATCGCCGCGCTGATCTATGCCTATTTGGTGCGCTTCCTGGCGGTGGCGCTACATACCGTCGAATCGAGCCTGGGCAAGATCACCCCGAGCATGGACGACGCGGCGCGCAGTCTCGGCCTCGGCCAGGGCCAGACGTTGCGCCGGGTACACGCGCCGATGCTGCGCGGCAGCCTGCTCACCGCCGGTCTGCTGGTCTTTGTCGACGTCATGAAGGAACTGCCGGCGACGCTGGTCATGCGCCCGTTCAACTTCGATACGCTGGCGACCCAGGCCTATACGCTGGCCTCCGACGAACGTCTGGCGGAAGCCTCGACCGCCTCGCTGGCCATCGTCGCCGTTGGCCTGTTGCCGCTAATCGCCTTGTCACGGCAAATCTCGGCGGCGCGGCGGGCGGCGGACAACTGAGCGACGGCGGCGCCTTCGCCGGCGCGGCGACTTACTTCTTGGTTTGACTGGTCCGCCAGAAGCCGGACGGCGGCATTGGCGGCGGTGTTTCGCCTGCCGCCTCGTGACGCAGCAGATCCATGGTCAGCAGATTGGTGTCGGTGCCATAGCAGGCATTGACGTCGACTTCCTCGATCAGGTGGCCGGGAAAAGGTGTGGTCGCCTCGAATTCGATTTCGACGTCGCTATCGGTATCTGGCCCTTCGGGTAGCAGGGGCACCTCGACTTCTTCGGCAACCGGTTCCAGGGTGCCGACCCGGTTCGTGACCTCGGCCGCCAGATCGATTCCGGACGGAATCGCGGCGCCATGCTGGACGAGCAGGGCAGCGATCTCCGAATGTCCGGCACGGAGTGCCAGACGGATGGGGGCGCCAGGTCCGTCGGCCGCCATGGCGTTGACGTCGGCACCGCCGCGCAACAGTTCGCGGACAATGGCGATGTCGCCCTCGAAACAGGCAGTGCGCAGCGGCAGGCCGCTGCAGCCGTG
The DNA here is from genome assembly GCA_002842345.1 of Betaproteobacteria bacterium HGW-Betaproteobacteria-12. GTDB lineage: Bacteria > Pseudomonadota > Gammaproteobacteria > Burkholderiales > Rhodocyclaceae > Azonexus. The sequence continues at coordinate 17,292 of PHCU01000040.1, forward strand.
GATGTCCGCTTCCTCGATAGCGCAACCATCGTCGATGGCGGCAATGACGCCGCTCAGGCGGCCGGCGCGAATTGCTGAAATGAGTTTGCTGGGAGCGAACGTTTTTGCCGACACCGATGAATCTCCTTTGCGCCCCGGATTCTAAAGGATCACCGGGGCGCCGTGGAGACGTTGCCGCTTACTTGAAACCGGCGCGATCGAAAATGATCTGCGCCTTGGCCTGGTACATGGCCAGGTTGTTGACCGGCAGCTTGTCGGCAGAGAACTTGCCGAGCTTGCTCAGGGCCGGGTTGTCGACCTTGACGCTGGCGACCACCGGCCATTCGTTGTTGCCGTCGGCGAAGTAGCGCTGGGCATCGTCGGAGGCGAGGTACTCGAGGAACTTGATGGCGGCGTCCTTGTTCGGGGCGTTCTTCAAAATGCCGCCGCCAGAGACGTTGATGTGGGTGCCGGTGGTGGCCTGGTTCGGCCAGACGACGCCGATCTGCTCGACGATCTTGATGTCTTCCGGTTTGGTCGAACGCATCAGGCGGGCGACATAGTAGCTGTTGGAAATGGCGACGGCGCACTCGCCGGCGGCGACGGCCTTGATCTGGTCGGTGTCGCCGCCCTTCGGGCTGCGGGCGAAATTGGCCACCAGGCCGCGGGCCCATTGTTCAGCCTTGGCTTCGCCTTCGTGCGAGATCACCGAGGCCATCAGCGACAGGTTGTAGGGATGCGAGCCGGAGCGCGAGCAGAACTTGCCCTTCAGCTTCGGATCGGCCAGGTCGGCATAGGTCTGGACGTCGGCCGCCTGGACCTTGCTCTTGTTGTACACGATGACGCGGGCGCGGGTCGAGAAGGAGGCCCAGTCGTCGGTGCGCAGGTGGGCGGGAATGCGCTTTTCCAGCGTCGTCGACTTGAGCGGGGCGAACAGGCCGAGTTCGTGCGCCTTGGCCAGGCGGGCCGCATCGACAGTCAGGAAGATGTCGGCCGGGCTGTTGCTGCCTTCGTTCTTGATCCGCTCGAGCAATTCATCTTCCTTGCCTTCGATACGGTTGATCTTGATTCCGCTGCTCTTGGTGAAGTTGGCGTACAACGCCTCGTCGGTCTGGTAATGGCGGGCCGAATACAGATTCAGGACCTTGTCCTGAGCCAGGGCGGTGTTGCCAAGGCCGGCGAGGGTGGCGGCGATGAGGGCGGGAATCAACTTCATGGTCAAAACTCCTTTAGACAAATGAGAATGGTTCAAGTTTATCGGGGAGGCTGTGTCTTGTAAATGAGAAACGTTCCCGTAATGGAGTGAAAAAAAACGGCCAGTCGGCCGTTTCGTTTTCAGTTGCCTTCGAGAATTCGCCGGGCACCGTTGTAACGCTTCATCCAGTAGCTGCTTTCCATGCTCTCGACGCGGACTTCGGCGCCGGTGCGCGGGGCATGCATGAAGTGGTTGTCGCCGAGGTAGATGCCGACATGCGAGAAGCCCCGGCGCATGGTATTGAAGAAGACCAGGTCGCCCGGTTTCAACTGGCTGCTGTCGATGCGCTGGCCGACTTCGCTCATCTCGCGGGCGGTGCGCGGCAGCAGGGTGCCGATGCTGTCCTTGAACACCAGGCGGACGAAGCCGCTGCAGTCGAGACCGCTGTCCTCGTCGTTGCCGCCAAGGCGGTAACGCACGCCAACCAGCTTCAGACCCTGCAGGATGACATCCTGCGCAGCGTTGGTGTAACGTTCAAGGAAAGAAGCCTGTTCCTCGCTTGGGCGGCCCTGTTCGGCGGCCGCGACGGGGCCGGGAAGTGCGCAGAAAAGGGTGGCAGCCAGCAGGAAGGAGGCTAGGGCTTTAGACATAGCCCTGAAATGTAGGTGAAATGTGCCGGCCTGTAAAGACATGGAAAAGCCTGCAGGCAACTATGTCCATAATCCGTAATTATGAATACAATTTAGCGCTTGAGGAACGAGGAGCACGATGAAATCCTTCAGGGCATTGCTGATCGAAGACCGTGACGGCAAGGTTTGCAGCGGTTTTGTCCGCCTGGACGAAAGCCAGCTCGATGCGGGCGAGGTGACCATCCGGGTCGCCTATTCGAGTGTCAATTACAAGGACGCCCTGGCGGCGACCGGCAAGGGCAAGATCATCCGCCGTTTCCCCTGTGTCGGCGGCATCGATCTGGCCGGCACCGTCATCGACAGTGCCGATTCGCGTTTTGCCCCGGGTGATCCGGTGATCGCCACCAGTTTTGATATTGGCGTTGCCCATCACGGCGGCTATGCCGAAATTGCCCGCGTGCCGGCCGACTGGGTGGTCCCGCTACCGGCCGGCCTGACCCTGTTCGACGCGATGGCGCTGGGGACGGCCGGATTCACGGCGGCGCTGGGTATCGTGCGCATGGAAGAAAACGGCCTGCGGCCGGACAAGGGGCCAGTCATCGTCACCGGGGCCACCGGCGGGGTTGGCAGTCTGGCAGTCGACATGCTGGCCCAGCGCGGCTATCACGTGGTCGCCCTGACCGGCAAGGAGAGCGAGGCAGATTACCTGCGCGGTCTGGGCGCGGCCGAAGTCATGCTGCGTCAGAGCCTCGACCTGAGCAAGATCCGGCCGCTCGATCGGGGCCGCTGGGCGGGGGCCGTCGATAACCTGGGCGGCGATGTGCTGGCCTGGATCGCCAGCACCATGGAGCAGGGCGGCACCATCGCCAGCATCGGTCTGGCGGCCAGCATGTCGCTGAATACCACGGTGGCGCCCTTCATCCTGCGTGGCGTTTCCCTACTCGGCATCGATTCGGGCTACATCCGCGAGCCGTATCGGCGCGGCGTCTGGCAGCGCCTGGCCGGCGATCTGCGCCCGCCGCACCTGGCCGGCATGACAAGGCGCATTGCCTTCGACAGCCTGCCGGCCACCTTCGACGAATACATTGCCGGCCACGCCAAGGGCCGAGTCGTCGTCGATGTCGCCGGGAGCTGAGATGGTGGATTTGCCCCATGTCCTGGTGGTCGATGACTCCCGCGTGGTCCGCATTTCGCTGATCAACCATTTGAAGTCTTCCTACGTCGTTCGCGAAGAAGGCGATGGCGAGGCTGCCTGGCAGACCTTGGTGCTCGATCCGTCCATCCGTGCCGTCATCTCGGATCTCCAGATGCCCAAGCTGAATGGCTACGAGTTGCTGGAACGGGTCCGGACGTCGAAACTTCGGCGCCTGCAGAACATGCCGTTCATTCTGGTGTCCGGCGAAGAGGCCGAGGAAGAACGTGCCAAGGCGCGTGCGATGGGGGTTTCGGATTTCATCACCAAGGGTGCGGGGAGCGCTGAAATCCTGGTGCGCCTGAACAATCTGCTCGCCCTTTCGAGTGCCCAGGAAAGCATCGAGACCGTTCGCGAGCAACAGGTTCAGGATCCCGACACCGGGTTGTTTTCGCGCAAATACCTGGAGATACAGGTGGCGCAGGCATTGGCGCATTCGGCGCGGCATGGCGTCGAAACCAGCATCATGATCCTCGGTTTCGACCACTTCGAGAAGCTGTGCCAACGCTATGGTGCGCCTGTCGCCGAGCAGGTCGCCGGACGCTTCGCCAAGATGCTTGCCGGCAAGATTCGCCAGGAAGACAGTCTGGGGCACTTCGGTGCCGGGCAATATGCCGTGGTGGCACCGGGAACCGCGGCAGGTTATTGCGCGACATTCGCCGAGCGGGTGCGCGAGGCGGTCGAGGTCGCGCGCCTGACAGTCCAGGGTGAAACCGTTGCCCTGACGGTGAGCATTGGCCTGGCCAGTGTTCCCGCCGATCAGGTCAATTCGGCGCTCGCCCTGCTGGAAACTGCCAACAGGCGAATGCACGAGGCCATGGCTGCTGGCGGTAATCGCACGGAATCGGGCGGCATCGTCGCGACTTTGCGGCCGATTTCGCTGCATCACGCCCTGGAACTGTTGGCCGCCAATCGATCCGATGCCGTCAAGCCGCATCTGCCGACCTTGGGCAGGCAGTTGCTGCCCCTGCTCGACCTGCTGGGTAAGGAATTGGGTTTGGCTCTGCCGCTGGCAGAACTCGAACACCGCTTGAGTGAACGGAATTCCGCAAAAAAATAATCCGTTCTGTATTTGTGTAGTGCAGGAAAACCTAAATAGAGGGAGCCCTATGGCGACGTACAAGGAGTTTCACCAGTATTCCATCGAAAAGCCGAACGAGTTCTGGACCGAACAGGCCCAGCTCATCGACTGGAAGGAACCGTTTACCCAGGTCTGTGACTATTCCCGGCCGCCGTTCGCCAAATGGTTTGTCGGCGGCAAGACCAATCTCTGTCACAACGCCGTCGATCGTCATGCCGCCAAGCGCCCGAACGACCGCGCCCTGATCTTCGTCTCCACCGAAACCGATGAGGAAACGGTCTACAGCTTCGCCGAACTGCAGCGCGAAATCGAGCGCATGGCGGCGATCTACCAGAGCCTCGGCGTCAAGAAGGGCGATCGCGTCCTGATCTACATGCCGATGATCGCCCAGGCCTGCTTCGCGATCCTCGCTTCGGCGCGGATCGGCGCCATTCACTCGGTGGTCTTCGGCGGCTTTGCCTCCGGCTCCCTGGCCACCCGCATCGACGATGCCAAGCCGACGCTGATTGTCTCGTCCGACGCCGGCATGCGCGGCGGCAAGGCGGTGCCCTACAAGCACCTGCTCGACGACGCGATTGATCTGGCCGAGCACAAGCCGGCCAAGGTGCTGATGGTCGACCGCGGCCTGGACAAGGAATTCAACAAGGTGGCCGGTCGTGATGTCGATTACGCCACCCTGCGCGCCCAGTTTATGGATGCCCAGGTGCCCTGCGAGTGGCTGGAATCCAACGAACCGTCCTACATCCTGTACACCTCCGGCACCACCGGCAAGCCCAAGGGCGTGCAGCGCGACACCGGCGGCTACGCCGTGGCGCTGGCTTCGTCGATGAAGCACATCTACTGCGGCGGCGAGGGCGAAACCTACTTCTCCACCTCCGACATCGGCTGGGTGGTCGGTCACTCCTACATCATCTACGGCCCGCTGATTGCCGGCATGGCCACGGTGATGTACGAAGGCACGCCGCTGCGCCCGGATCCGGGCATTTGGTGGCAGATCGTCGAGAAGTACAAGGTCAGCGTCATGTTCTCGGCCCCGACCGCCGCCCGCGTCCTGAAGAAGCAGGATCCGGCCTACATGCACAAGTACGACCTGTCGTCGCTGAAACACATCTTCATGGCCGGCGAACCGCTCGACCAGCCGACCCACGAGTGGTTCATGACCGAACTGCAGAAGCCGGTGATCGACAACTACTGGCAGACGGAAACCGGCTGGCCGATGCTGGCCGCACTGCCCGGTGTCGAAAACACGCCGATCAAGTACGGTTCGCCAAGCTTCCCGGTCTACGGCTACAACCTGCAGATCTTCCGTGAAGACGGTTCGGTCTGCGATGCCAACGAAAAGGGCATCGCGGCGGTCATTCCGCCGCTGCCGCCGGGCTGCCTGAGCACTGTCTGGGGCCAGGACGACCGTTTCGTGTCGACCTACTTCACGCTGTTCAAGGAGCCGCTGGTCTACTCCTCCTATGACTGGGCGATCAAGGATGACGACGGTTACTTCACCATCCTCGGCCGGACCGACGACGTGATCAACGTCGCCGGTCACCGCCTGGGTACCCGTGAAATAGAGGAAGCGATCCAGAACCATTCGGCGATTGCCGAAGTGGCCGTGGTCGGTGTCGACGACAAGCTCAAGGGCCAGGTGCCGATGGCCTTTGCCGTGGTCAAGGATGCCGCCCGCGTGGCGACGCCCGAGCTGGTCAAGGCGCTGGAGAAGGAAGTCTTCGCTACGGTCGACAACATCCTCGGTGCCATCGGCCGGCCGGCCCGCGTGCACTTCGTCACCGGTCTACCGAAGACCCGCTCCGGCAAGATGCTGCGCCGCTCGCTGCAGGCCCTGGCCGAAGGCCGCGATCCGGGCGACCTGACGACCATCGACGATCCGTCGACGCTGGAGCAGATCAAGAAGGCGCTGGCCAGCTAAGCGTTTCGCGCTGCCGATCAGCAGTCCCGCCGGCGTCAGTCGGCGGGGCTTTTTTACTTCCGCTCTGTAAGAATGTGTAACGAGGCGGGGTGATAGAATGCCGGCCAGTTCCACCAACCGGTTGTATCCCGCACATGATTTACGAAACCGTGGCTGCCGTCGATCTGGGTTCCAACAGCTTCCGCTTGCAGGTGGGGCGAGTGGTCGATAATCAGATTTATGTGCTGGATTCGTTGAAGGAACCGGTGCGCCTGGCTTCCGGACTGACCGCCGACAAGCGCCTCGATCCGGCGGCGCAGGCCCGGGCACTGAACGCCTTGCGCCTGTTCGGCGAACGCCTTGGCGGGCTGGACAAGGGGGCGGTGCGGGCGGTGGCCACCAATACCCTGCGCGTCGCCAAGAATGCCGGCGAGTTTCTGCCGCTGGCTGAGGAAGCCCTCGGTTTTCCCATCGAAGTCATCGCCGGTCGCGAGGAGGCTCGCCTGATCTACATCGGCGCCTCGCACTCGCTGCCGCTGGCGACCCACCGCCGGCTGGTGGTGGATATCGGCGGCGGCTCGACCGAGTTCATCATCGGCAAGCAACACGATCCGCAGTTGATGGAGTCGCTGTACATGGGCTGCGTGACCTACACGCTGCGCTTCTTCCCCGATCGCAAGATCGACAAGAAGCGCCTGCGTGAGGCTCAGGTGGCGGCGGCCAAGGAGATCGAACTGATCGCTCACGACTACCAGCGCCTCGGCTGGAAGGAGGCCGTCGGTTCCTCGGGCACGGCCCGCGCCATTGCCGATATTCTCGAATTGAACGGCCTGAATCCTGGCGGCGAATCGGGCATCACCCGCGCTGGCCTGGAACGGCTGTGCGCCCTGCTGATCAAGGCCGGTTCGGCCGAGGCGCTCGATTTGCCGGGCGTCAAGGGCGACCGCCTGCCCGTGTTGCCGGGCGGTGTCGCCATCATGTCGGCAGTCTTCGAGGAGCTGGACATCGAGCATATGACCTATGCCGATGGCGCCTTGCGGCTTGGTGTGCTCTACGACCTGCTCGGCCGTTTTCATCACCACGACATGCGTGACTCGACGGTGGCCCAGTTCCGCCGCCGTTACCAGGTCGAAGGCGATCAGGTGGAGCGTGTCGAAGCGACGGCGCTGTCGGCCCTGACGCAACTGGTTGGCGGCGCACCGAGCGAATCGGATCTGCTGTTTCTGTCCTGGGCATCGCGATTGCACGAAATCGGTATTTCGATCGCCCATAACGCCTATCACAAGCATGGCGCCTACATCCTGACCTACGCCGATATGCCGGGTTTTTCGAAAAAGGATCAGGCCCGCCTGGCCATGCTGGTACTCGGGCATCGCGGCAAGCTTGAAAAGCTGGGGCCGGTGCCGGCTAGCGACAGCATCTGGCGGCTGGTCTTCTGCCTGCGCCTGGCCGTGCTGATGCATCGGACGCGCGACGACCGGGCGCTGCCGGCGTGGGCGGTCAAGCCGCTCGGTAACGGCTTTCAGCTCGATGTACCGGGAGACTGGCTGGCCGAGAATCCGTGGACGGCGGCGGCGCTCGGCGAGGAAACCTACATCTGGCGGCAGATCGGGCGCGATTACATGGTCAAGTCGAAAACGACGAGGAAAGTTGCGTGAATGAGGCGCCCCGATTGCAGGTCGAGTCGGGGAAGGTGGTTCTGACCGGCCAGTGGACGCTGGCGACGATGTTGCCCGAACTGGTGAGCCTGCAGCAACAATTGAAGACCGCCGGCGCCGGCGCTGCTGGCTGGAATCTGGCGCAGCTGGAGCGTCTGGATAGCGCCGCCGCCGTCCTGCTGTGGCGAACCTGGAATAATGCCTGGCCGGCGGACCTGCTCATTTCGTCGCTGCATCGCCAGGTCATCGCCCGGGTTGCGGCATTGCCGCCGGTGATGGCGCCGCCGGTGCAGCGGCGCTTCAGCCCGGTCGAGGCCCTCGGGCAATTGCTGCTGCGCGGCCTGGCCAATGTCCATGGCGTGATCGTGCTGTTCGGCCGCTTGTTGCTCGACCTTGGCCATTTGGCGCGGCATCCGGGCGACATGCCATGGCGCGAGTTCACCGCCAACGTGTACAAATCGGGCGCCCAGGCCCTGCCGGTGACGGCGCTGGTCGGCTTCCTGATCGGCGTCACCATCAGCTACCTGTCGGCGTTGCAATTGCGCAGCTTCGGTGCCGATATTTTCATCGTCAATATCCTCGGCATCTCGATCATCCGCGAACTCGGCCCGGTGCTGGTCGCCGTGCTGGTCGCCGGCCGTTCCGGCTCGGCGATGACGGCGCAGATCGGCGTCATGCGGGTGACCGAGGAAATCGATGCCTTGTCGACGATGGGCGTCTCGCGCAGCCTGCGCGTGGTGCTGCCGAAAATCCTCGGGCTGACTGTGGCGATGCCGCTGATCGTGCTGTGGACCTCGGCGGTGGCGTTGTTCGGTGGCATGGTTGCGGCGATGCTGCAACTTGACCTGTCCTTGCTCTACTTTGTCGACAATCTGCCGCGGGCGGTGCCGGTGGCCAATCTCTACATCGGCCTCGCCAAGGGTGTCGTCTTCGGCTTTGTCATCGCCCTGGTGGCCTGCCATTTCGGCCTGCGCGTCAAGCCGGATACGGAAAGCCTATCGGCCAACACGACGCGTGCCGTGGTCACGGCGATCACTGCGGTGATCCTCGTCGATGCCGTGTTCGCCATCTTCACCCGCCATATCGGGGTGCCATGAACCAGCCGCCGGTCATCGAACTGCGCGGCATCAGCACGCGCTTCGGCAGCCAGGTGGTGCACCGCGATCTCGACCTGCGCGTCGAGGCCGGGCAGATCCTCGGCCTGGTCGGCGGTTCGGGCAGCGGCAAGACCACGCTGTTGCGCGAGATGCTTGGCTTGCTTCGGCCGACGGCCGGTAGCGTCCGGCTGTTCGAGGTCGATCTGGCCGATCCCGATGGCCGCCTGCAACGTTCGGTTCGCCGCCGTCTCGGCATGCTGTTCCAGCACGGTGCGCTGTTTTCGGCGCTGTCGGTGTTCGACAACATCGCCTTCCCGCTGCGCGAACTGCGCTGCCTCGACGAGGACTGGATCCGCCGCCTGGTGCATCTGAAACTCGACATGGTCGAACTGGCCCCTGGCCATGGCCGCCTGATGCCGGCCGAACTGTCCGGCGGCATGGTCAAGCGCGTGGCGCTGGCCCGGGCCCTGGCGCTGGAGCCGGAATTGCTGCTGCTCGACGAGCCGACGGCCGGGCTCGATCCTGACCGCAGCCAGAATTTCGTCGATCTGGTCGCGGCGCTGCAGCAGGCACTCGGCCTGACCGTCGTCATGGTCACCCACGACCTGCGCACGCTGTCCAGCCTGGCCAGCCATATCGCCGTTCTCGCCGACCAGCGTCTGGTCGCCTGCGGCCCGAAGGCCGAAGTGATGACCGTCGATCACCCGTTCATCAGCGGGTTTTTTGGCACCGACCGGCGGAAGCTGCTTTAATTGCCGCTGATGGAAAACAAATCGCACGCCCTGGTCGCCGGACTCTTCGCCATCCTGTTGCTGGCGGCGGGGCTGTTCGCCATTTATTGGCTGGGCGGCGTCAAGGACAGTACCAACGACTACATCGTCGTCACCCGGCAGAACATCGGCGGCCTGAATCCGCAGGCCCAGGTGCGCTATCGCGGCATCCGCGTCGGCAAGGTCAGCGATATCCGGCTCGATCCCGAGGATCCGGCCAATATCCTGATCACCATCTCGATCAGTCAGGATGTGCCGCTCACCCAGGGAACCGTCGCCAAGCTGAACTATCAGGGGGTCACCGGTCTGGCGCACATCCTGCTGCTGGAAAACGGCCGCAGCAGCGAACCGCTGCGGCCGGATGCCGCCAAGCCGCCCCGCATTGCGATGATTCCATCGCTGCTCGACGAACTGGGCGAAACTGGCGCGGCGACCCTGCGCGAGGCCCGCCAGGTGCTGGCCAGCCTCGATGCCGTATTGAACGCCGAGAACCGGCGCCACCTGACGGCGACGCTGGCTAATCTCGAAACAGCTTCGGCCAGCATGAAACCGGCGCTGGACAATCTCAACATGACCTTGCTGCAGATGCGCAAGCTGCTCGACGAACGCAATGTCGCCAACCTGTCGGCAGCGGTCGGCGAGGTCGGGCCGCTACTCGCCGAGACGCGGCTCGCCATCGGCAAGATGCAGGTGGCCGCCGACAAGTTCGATGTCGCTATCGGCGATCCATCGGCCAACGGCGCCGCCGCCTTGATGCCGCGCCTGAATGAGATGGCGACGGACTTTTCGCTGACGGCACGGCAACTGAGTCGGGTCCTGCGCATCCTCGAGGACTCGCCGCAAGGCCTGGTATTCGGCGCGCCAGCGCTGCCGCCCGGTCCGGGCGAGCCGGGCTTTGCCGTCGAGCGGGAGCGCTAGACATGCGCTGGCTGGCCGTCATCCTCGTCGCCACCCTGCTGGCCGGGTGCTTTACCTCCGGCAAGCGCGGCAGCGAGCGCGGGTTGATGGCCCATGATCTCGGGCTGCAGCCGCCATTGCTGGTCGTCGATGGCCAGCGGCGTGGCAGTCTGGCCATCGAGGTGCGGGCACCGCTATGGATGGATTCGCTGGGGATCAACTACCGGCTGACCTATGCCGATGCCTCGCAACTCCGGGAGTATGCGCGATCACGCTGGGCCGGGCCGCCGGCGCAGTTGATCGAACAACGTCTGATGCAGCAACTCGATCTGGTGCGGTCCGGGCAGGCTCGTGGCAAATGCGTGTTGCGTCTGGAATTGGCCGAATTCAGCCAGGTTTTCGCCAGCCCGGCCGATAGCGCTGGCTTGTTGCAGGGGCGGGTCTTCTGGCTCGATCCGCAGCGCCGACCGCTGGCCGAAAAGCGGCTGATCATCAGTCAAACGGCTGCATCGGCCGATGCCCAGGGCGGCGTGGCCGCCTTGCAGAGGAGCGTCGAGCAACTGGCGAACGAGTTGCTGGCCTGGGAACAGGAGCTGCTCGCTGGCGGCCAGACAAAGCCCTGCGCGGACTAGTCGGCGACGATGCGCTCGACGATACGTTGCTTCAGATTGGGCAGGTTGTCGTCGAAATGGTTGTAATGCATCAGCGACAGGCCAAATACGCAGGCATAGAGTAACAGGCTCCGGCTCTTGGCGTCGGCGTCGGACATGCCGACGGCGACGAAGAGTTTGCGCGTGCATTCCAGGCGGTAAAGATCGACCGACTCGACCACGGCGGCGGCACCGGCGTCGTGCCGCGCCCAGTCGCGGATGGCCAGTTCGATCTCCATGCCCTTGCGGTTGCGGCTGGCACCATAGACCTCGATCACGTAATTCAGCCGCTCGCGCTCTTCACCCGGCGAGACGGCGGTGGTTTTTTCGATGTCGCGGATACGCCCCTGCTTCCAGTGGGCAAGGACAGCATCGAGCAGGGCCTGGCGATCCTTGAAGTGCCAGTAGAAGCTGCCTTTGGTCACGCCGCAGCGTTTGGCCAGCACTTCGACGCGCAGTCCGGCGATGCCTTCGCGGGCGAGCACGTCGATCGCAGCCACGACCCAGCGTTCCGGATCGAGCTGCGTGCGCGGTGTCGTCGGTCGACCGGAGGCCGCCGAGAGGCTTGATTTGACAGTGGACTTGACAGCTTTATTTTCCATACGCTACCGTATGCTTTTCCATACGACACAGTATGGTCATTGTGCGGATGGAGTCAAGCTCTGTCAAACGCACGAACAGAATTGAACAGAGTCAGTCGAAATAAAAGGAGAGCGCAGTGAAAATTCTAGTCCCAGTGAAACGGGTGGTCGATTACAACGTCAAGATCCGCGTCAAGGCGGACGGTTCGGGCGTCGATCTGGCCAATGTCAAGATGA
>PHCU01000199.1 GCA_002842345.1 Betaproteobacteria bacterium HGW-Betaproteobacteria-12
CCGAGGTGCGTTATCGGCATCGCATCAGCCTCCGATCATCCGCGCCGCCTGGCGATACCACTCGTCCAGGTAGGGCGGGATATACAGGCCCAGCATCAGGCCCAGCCCCAGGTGCACGAACACCGGCAACAGCGCCGGTGGGTGCTCCAGCGGCTGCAGCGAGGTATCGCCAAACACCATCGGCTGCACCCGCGCAAAGATCGCGGCGAAGGCAACGCCCAGTGCCAGCAGCAGAAATGGCGTCGCCCACGCGTGCTCGCGCATCGCGGTGGTCAGAATCAGGAACTCGCTGGCGAAAACGCCAAACGGCGGCATGCCGAGGATCGCCAGTGCGCCCAGCATCAAGCCCCAGCCGACGGTCGGGCTGACCTTCATCAAGCCGCGGATCTCGGCCATCAACTGGGTCCCGGCCTGCTGGGTGGCGTGACCCACTGCAAAGAAGATCGCCGATTTGATCAGCGAATGCACTGTCATGTGCAGCAGGCCGGCATAGGTGGCAATCGGCCCGCCCATGCCGAACGCGAACGTGATCAGGCCCATGTGCTCGATCGAGGAGTACGCGAACATGCGTTTCACATCGCGCCGGCCCCACAGGAAAAATGCCGCCACCACCACCGAAGTCAAACCAAAACCCATCATCAGATGGCCGGCAAGCTGATTGGACAGCGCGCCATCGGTGAGCACCTTGAACCGCAAGATCGCATACAGGGCAACATTGAGCAGCAAGCCTGACAACACCGCCGACACCGGTGTCGGGCCTTCGGCATGGGCGTCGGGCAACCAGTTGTGCAGCGGCACCAGCCCCACCTTGGTGCCGTAACCGATGAACAGGAAAGCAAAGGCCAAGGTAATGATGTCGGGATCGAGTTGCGCCTTGACCGCATCCAGATGGGTCCACAGCAGTGCCCCGCCTTCGGCGCCGATGACCTTTTCCGCCGCCATGTACAGCAACACCGTGCCGAACAGTGCCTGGGCAATGCCGACGCCGCACAGGATGAAGTATTTCCACGCCGCTTCCAGACTGGCCGCAGTGCGATACACACTGACCAGCATCACCGTGGTCAAAGTGGCGGCTTCCATTGCCACCCACAGGATGCCCATGTTGTTGGTGGTCAATGCCAGCAACATCGTGAAACTGAACAGCTGATACATGCTGTGATACAGCCGCAGCCGCGGTGGCGTCATCTTGCCGCGTTGTTCTTCCACGCGCATGTACGGCCGCGAAAAGATCGCCGTGGTCAAGCCGACGAAGGCGGTCAACGTCACCAAAAAAACATTCAGCGGGTCAATGAAGAATTCGTGCTGCCACGCAAACAGCGGGCCACCGGAAATCACCGCCGCGGTCAGCACACAGGCCGCAACAAAGGTACCGAGACTGAAGCCGACGTTGACATCGCGGGCAAAACCGCGATGTCCGCACCCCGCCAGCACCACGCTGCCCAGCAACGGAATACCCAGAACGAAATAAAGCGCCTGCATCTTCAGTCTTCCTTGAGCGATTCAAGGTGGCGGATATCGAGGCTGTCGAACTGCTCGCGGATCTGGAACATGAACACACCCAGGATCAGGATGCCGACCAGCACATCGAGGGCAATACCCAGCTCAACCACCATCGGCATGCCATAGGTGGCCGAGGTCGCCGCAAAAAACAAGCCGTTTTCCATCGCCAGAAAACCGATCACCTGCGGCACCGCCTTGGAACGCGTAATCATCATCAGGAATGACAACAACACGCAGGCCAGTGCGATGCCCAGAGTGCCGCGCATGATCGTCGTCGACAGCGCCGAGATCGGCGACGCCAGATAGAACGACAGCATCACCAGGCCAATACCAACCAGCATGGTGGTGGGAATATTGATCAAGGTCTCCACGTCCCAGCGCACGTTCAGTCGATTGATCACCCGGTGCAGCAGCCACGGGATCAATACCACCTTGAGCGCAAAGGTGAGCGCCGCCGACAAATACAAATGCGGCTGCTGGGTGACGTATCCAACCAAGGCCGTTGCCGCCACCAGAGTGGCGCCTTGCAGGGTGAACAGCTTGATCAGCGACACGATCCGCCGTTGCGAGATCATCGCAAACGCCAGCAACAGCAGCAGCGCCGCGAACAGGTTGATGAACTGGCCGGAGTATCCGTTCACGTCAGGCCCCCAGCAGCATGTGCACGAGCATCGCCAGCACCGCGATCATGAATGCGGTACCGAGAAACTCCGGTACCCGGAAGATGCGCATCTTGGCGCTGACCATTTCCAGCAATGCCATCAGCGCGCCACCGACCGCCAGCTTGGCAACCAGGATCGGCAACGCCATCAACAGCGACGCTGGCGAGCTATCGCTACCAACGCCCCAGGGGAAGAACAGCGCCAGACCGATACCCGAATAGGCAAACAGCTTCAGGCTCGCGGCCCACTCGAGCAGTGCCAGATGGCGGCCGGAGTATTCCAGAATCAAGGCCTCGTGAATCATGGTCAATTCAAGATGGGTCGCCGGATTGTCCACCGGCACCCGTGCATTCTCGGCCAGCGACACCATGGTGAACGCAACTCCGGCGAAAACCAGACTCGGCGAGATCACCAATGAACTGGCCGCAAGCGTATGCACGATGCTGGTCAGCGAGGTGGAACCTGCAATCAGTGCGGTGGTAAACAGCACGATCAACAGCGCCGGCTCGGCCAGAAACCCGACCAGCATTTCGCGACGCGCGCCCAGGCTGCCAAACGCGGTGCCGATATCCATCGCCGCCAATGCGATGAACACCCGTGCCAGCGCGAACAAACCGACCAGCGCGATCGCATCGGCGGCTGGCGCCATCGGCAGGTTGGTGGACACGGTCGGGATGATGGCGGTGGCCAACACCATGCAACCGAACACCACGTACGGTGCGGCGCGGAACAGCGGCGATGCATGCTCGGCCAGCACCGAATCCTTGTTGAGCAGCTTGTGCAGCATCCAGAACGGCTGCAACAGACCGGGCGCCGAGCGGTTTTGCAGCCAGGCCCGGCATTGGTTGATCCAGCCGGTCAGCAACGGCGCCAGCACCAGCGCCAGCACGATATCCAGCAATTGTGAGGCCAGTCCGAGCGCCGTCATCGGTGCACCAGAACCAGGGTGAAGATCAGGGTAATGAAACTGTACAGCAGATAGATCGCGATGCGTCCCTGCTGCAAACGGCCAACCAGCCTGGCAATGCGCTCGGTAATGCGTGCCAGCGGCAGGTACAGGCCATGCCAGACATGATCGGATACGGTAACCTCATAGCGCGGCTGGCGATCAAACGGCGATGGCAACACACGCGACATCCGGAAAGCGGTGCCGAAGATGTGGCGAATCGGCTGACCGAAGCCTTCGGCGGTGTCCTGCATGCGTGCGGTCTGCGCCGCAAACCCGCAGTCCCACGGTGGCGCACGCCGCACCCGGCCGTGATAGAACAGACGCACCAGACCAAATGCCAGCACAAAGCAGGCCGCGACACCGAGCAGGAAAATCACCGGGCCGTAACTTGCGCGCTCGATCGCTACCGGCACCAGCAGCCAACCGTGTTCGGCCACCGACCGACCGATACCGGCATTCACCAGCAGCGCTGTTACCGGATCGATCAGCGCGATGAACTGGCTGGGCAGCAAGCCCAGGCCGATGCAGCCCAGCGCCAGCCAGAGCATGCCTGCACGCTCCCAGATGCCGGCATCGGTGGCGGTGTGCAGCTTTTCCTCACGCGGTCGGCCGAGGAAAATCACGCCGTAGAACTTGACCATGGTGTAGCCCGACAGCGCCGACACCAACGCCACCAATGCGGCCAGCGCCGGTACCAGCATGCTCAGGAAGGCGCCGGGCAGGCCCGGCGCGAACACGAAGCCCTGCAGCAACAGCCATTCCGACACGAAACCGCCAAAAGGCGGCAATCCGGCACTGGCCAGCACTGCCAGCAGGGTCAACCAACCCACCCACGGCATGAACCGGATCAAACCGCCCAACTTGCCCAGACTGCGCTCGGAGGTGGCATGCAGCACCGAGCCGGTGCCGACAAACAACAGGCTTTTGAACAGCGCGTGGCTGGCAACGTGATAGAGCACGGCGGTAAGCGCCAATGCCGCCATCGGCTGCATGCCATAAGCAGAAAACAACAAGGTGAGGCCAATGCCGGTGAACATCAAGCCGATATTTTCGATTGATGAATAGGCGAGCAGGCGCTTCATATCGGTTTGCACGGCGGCGAATACCACACCGAACAGCGCCGTCAGCAACCCTACCGCCAACAACAGCACCCCCCACCACCACACCGGTGCATGCAGCAGATCCAGCGAAACGCGCAGAAAACCGTAGACGGCGGTCTTCAGCATCACCGCACTCATCAATGCCGACACCGGCGATGGTGCCGCCGGATGCGCTTCGGGCAGCCAGACATGTAGCGGCACGATGCCGGCCTTGGCACCAAATCCGAACAACGCCAGCAACAGGGCGAGTGAGGCGGGGAACGACGCCAGTTCCTGAGCGCGCATGTTGGCGAAGGTGTAGTCGCCGGTATTGGCTTGCAAAACACCAAAACACAGCAAGATCCCGATCGCGCCGACGTGCGCGATCAGCAGGTACAGATAGCCGGCGCGGCGGATTTCCGGAATGCGGTGGTTGGCGGTGACCAGGAAAAACGACGACAGCGCCATGGTTTCCCACATCACCATGAACGCATAGGCATCGTCGGCCAACACCACCAGCACCATGCTGGCGACGAACAAGTGGTACTCCAGGCACAACAGGCCCGGTGGCGTGCCCTCGCCTTGCCGAAAGTAGCCGGCAGCGAATATCGACACGCCCGCTGTGGTGACGCCTATAACCATCACGAAGAACGCCGCCAGCGCGTCGAGCCGGAAATGGAACGGCAGACTCGGCAGGCCGATCGCCAGCACCACCGACTGCGGCGCAGCGGTGATTGTGCTGGCCGCCACCAGCGCGACAGCCAGCGCCACCAGACCACCGAGCGGGAACAGCACACGCGCCACAAAGTCGAAGCGACGCAAAGCCAGCAGACCGGCCACACCGATCACCAACCACAGCGCGGCCAGCAGCAACAGCCAGTCCAGCGGCTGCAACGCGCTCCCTGCCAGCATCTCGCTCATCGGCTCTGCGGCCGGCAACTGGCCGGGCGCGCTGCCCACCGGACGAACGCGGCCACCGCTGCCGACACCCGACCACCCAAACGCCCGCCCGCAATCGGCACCATGCACTGCCGGACGGTCGTAACGGACAAGGTGTACAAGGCGGGTCTCGCGGATAGCTGGATCGGGCTTCGATTATGCAACATGTGGCCGGCGAACGACCAGTCGCGCCAGCCCCCAACGGGCACATTGCGCCAAAGACCACCGTCACGACACTACGCGCACAGTTGTGCGACAGTAGTCGCCATGTCCGAATTGACGCGCAGCAACCCGCTGCCAGCCGACTTGCAGGGTTGGACAATCCT
>PHCU01000200.1 GCA_002842345.1 Betaproteobacteria bacterium HGW-Betaproteobacteria-12
CCGCGAGATCAAGGAAGTGCGCCGCAGCGCCGCCACCGCGCCCACGTTGGAAGAAAAGCTGTCATGGCAGAAGCAGCAGCGTGAGCTGGAAGGCAAGCGTGGCAAACTGCGCCGCGAGCTATTCGCCCGCCAAGATGAGGTTGAAGCCAAGCGCAATGACCTGATCAGTCAGTTGGAGGTGCAGCTTCAGCAGCGGGTCGAAGAGCGCACACTGTTTACTGTCGGGTGGGAACTGTTATGAAGATCGCCGCTGTCTCGTCGAGCATCACGTTGCTCGCTTGCTTGGGACATAGCCCAACGTCAGCGCGAGTAGACTGCACGCCAAGCTTGAAATACGGAGCCTAGTCCATGTACGTCAGCAGAATTGTACTCAAGGATGTTCGCGGGTTCACGGACCTGAACTTCGACCTGACGCGGCCGGACGGTAGTCATGCCGGATGGACGGTTTTCACCGGCGACAATGGATCGGGCAAGAGCACTCTGCTCAAGGCAATAGCGATCGCGCTTACCGGAAAGGAAACGGCGCGATCCCTGCAACCGAGCTTCCATCGCTGGATTCGGGAAGGGCAGCACGAAGCCATTATCGAGGTTGGAATCGTTCCCGATGTCAAGGACGACAACTTCACCGAAGGAGGCCGTGTAACCGACAAAGAGTTTTTCGCGCGCATGGTGCTGAGAAATGGTCAGAAGGAGCCGACCGTCGAGGCGGCGAATCCGACACCTCGAAAAAACTACTCCACACCGCAAAGATCCATCTGGTCGCCGGACGCCCGAGGCTGGTTTTCCTGCGGTTATGGTCCGTTCCGCCGGGTGTTTGGTGCCTCCCCGGAAGCTACGCGCCAGATGGTGGCGCCGACCACCGAGCGATACGTGACGATGTTCCAGGAGGCGGCATCTCTGGCCGAAGTGGATCAATGGCTTCGAACGCTGAGCCACAAGTCCCTGGAAGCGAAATCCGGATCGAAAGAGCAACTGGATCTCGTTCTCGAGGTGCTGCGCGACGAATTGATGCCGAACCAGATTACCGTTGATCGCATTGATTCCGATGGCCTCTGGCTCAAAGATCGCAATGGGCTCCAGTTGTCCTGGAGTGAAATGAGCGACGGCTATCGGGCCGCACTGGCATTGCTGGCCGATGTCCTGCGACATCTGATTTCCGTTCATGGCTTGACCGACCTCACTGGCCGCGACGCACAGGGAAAGGTCTTCTTCACACGCAGCGGTGTCGTGCTGATCGACGAGATCGACGCACACCTGCACCCCGAGTGGCAGCGCGAGATAGGTTTCTGGCTCAGGCGCCACTTTCCGCACATCCAGTTCATTGTCACCACGCATAGCCCACTCATCTGCCAGGCCGCCAGCCCGAACGGCTTGTTCGTGTTACCCGAACCTGGCAGCGCGGACAAGCCGCATGCGCTGACCGAGGACGAATACAACAAGGTGATCGCGTCGCGGCCCGATACCATTCTTTTGACATCGGCTTTTGGATTGCAGAACACCCGCTCGCCCCAGGCAGTTGCGGCACGCGCAGACTACGCCAGACTCAAGAGCAAGGAGCGTTCTGGCGCAGCATTGACCGACGACGAGCAGCGGAAAGTGACGCAACTCCAGTTGTTCGTTCGAAACGACGAGGAGTGTTGATCCATGCGCCGAGTTCATCGCCCGGCGCTACCGGACACAGCGCAGTCGTACCTGGATCGAAGGCGTCCTGCGACGACGGCAGCAAACGTCGAAGGCGCGTGGAAAACTGCGCGCCAGACGCAAAGCATGAGGACGGTTCTCGGCGTCTTGCAGAAGATGGCCGGCGCGCGCGAGCGCTGCATGTACTGCGTGGATTCGCACGGAAGCGACATCGAGCACTTCCGGCCGAAAAGTGCATATCCGATGCATGCTTTCGTGTGGTCGAACATGCTTTTGTGCTGCGCCGAATGTGGCCGCTTCAAGGGCGACCGGTTCCCACTGTCGCCGACCGGACAGCCTTCGCTCGTGGACCCGAGCGCAGAAGACCCATGGG
The DNA here is from genome assembly GCA_002842345.1 of Betaproteobacteria bacterium HGW-Betaproteobacteria-12. Lineage (GTDB taxonomy): Bacteria > Pseudomonadota > Gammaproteobacteria > Burkholderiales > Rhodocyclaceae > Azonexus. The sequence goes on from PHCU01000200.1 coordinate 2,015, forward strand.
ACCACCTCGATTTCGATCCGGACACGGGCAACCTCACCGCTCGTTACAACATAGCCAGCGGCACGCCATCGGCCAAAGGAGAATGCACGGTGCAGGTGCTCCAGTTGGACCGACGCGAAGCCATGGCCGAGGGCTATCGACGAACCTTCCTGCGACTTGCCGCCTGCGTACGTCACGCCTTGTCGGCTGACGCCATCGACGCCGAAAGCCTCACCGCCACCCTGTTGCAAGCCGACGACCATGGGCTGATGGCTTGGTGCTTCGGACCGGTAAGCGCGCGGCTCCAGCCGTTCATGGATCTGCGCCGCAAAGCGCCCGATGTTTGGAAAGCCTGTAAGACAGCAGCCGCACAGTGGCGAGCGCAGGACTGAAATGAGCAACAAACAAAAACTGGAACTAACGTGGATCGGAAAGGAGAAGCGGCCCAAGCTGGAGCCGCGCATCCTGTTGGAAGACCCGAGCAAGTCGTACCACGCCAGGCATCGCGTTTCGGAGAGTGACATCTTCGACAACCGGCTGATCTTTGGTGACAACCTGCTGGCGTTGAAGGCACTGGAGGCGGAGTTCGCGGGCAAGGTGAAATGCGTTTTCATCGATCCGCCGTACAACACCGGCAGCGCCTTTACGCATTACGACGACGGGCTGGAGCATTCGATCTGGCTGGGGCTGATGCGTGATCGGTTGGAAATCATTCGGCGGCTGCTGGCCGACGACGGTTCGCTGTGGATCACGATTGACGACAACGAGGCGCACTACCTGAAGGTGTTGTGTGATGAGGTGTTTGGGCGGGGGAATTTTGTTGCTTCAGTTATTTGGAGGAAAAACTATTCTCCGAAATCAAGCGCCAGACATTTTTCGGTGGATCACGATTATGTTCTTATATACGCCAAGAACGGGGAGAGATGGCTCCCGAATCCGATGCCCCGCTCCGAGAAGCAAGACTCTGCCTACAAAAACCCGGACCAAGATCCACGCGGAAAGTGGAAGCCGGGAGACTTGTCGGCTCGTAATTTTTATGGGGCAGGAACGTACCCCATTAAGTGTCCATCGGGTCGAGTTATTGCGGGGCCGCCCAATGGTATGTACTGGCGTGTATCCAGAGAACGCCTTGCGGAACTCGATGCTGACAGGCGGATTTGGTGGGGAAAGGACGGCAATAACGTCCCGGCGATCAAGCGATTCTTATCTGAGGTGAAACAGGGGCTCGTACCCCAAACCCTTTGGTCTTACGAAGAGGTTGGGCATACCCAAGACGCGAAACGTGAAGTTGTTGCGTTATTTGGTGATGACGCATTTGGCACACCGAAGCCCGAACGCCTCTTGGGGCGTGTGATGAACATCGCCACCAACCCCGGCGACCTAGTGCTGGACTCCTTCGCCGGCTCCGGCACCACCGGTGCAGTCGCCCACAAGATGGGCCGCCGCTGGATCATGGTCGAGCTGGGCGAGCACTGCCACACGCACATCATTCCGCGCCTGAAGAAGGTCATCGACGGCGAGGACCAGGGTGGCATCAGCAAGGCGGTGAACTGGCAGGGCGGCGGCGGCTTCCGCTACTACCGGCTCGCGCCCACGCTCATCGTGAACGATCGCTGGGGCAACCCGGTCATCAATCCCGAATACAACGCGGCGCAACTGGCCGAGGCCTTGGCCAAACTGGAAGGCTTCAACTACGCGCCGTCGGAAACGCACTGGTGGCAGCACGGCCATTCCAGCGAGCGCGATTTCATCTATGTCACCACGCAGAACCTGTCTGCGGAGCAACTGCAAGCGCTCTCCGATGAGGTGGGCAACGAGCAGAGCCTGCTGGTGTGCTGTGCGGCTTTCCACGGTGCGACTGCCGCCAAGGCGTCGGAGCGTTGGCCGAATCTGACGCTGAAGAAGATCCCCAAGATGGTGCTGGCCCGCTGCGAGTGGGGGCATGACGACTACAGCCTGAATGTGGCGAATCTGCCGATGGCGGAGCCGGAGCCGAAGGTGGCCTCACCCCAGCCCTCGCCCAAAGTGAGAGGGGGCAAAGTAGCGCGCACGCCCGATCTGTTTGGCGATATCGGGGAGGAGGCGTGATGGCGAAGAAACCCACGGCTCCCAAGCCCGCGAAGGGCGACGTAATGGTGCAGCAGCCTGCTGCACAAATGGCCGGGTCATCCACTGGGCAGGGTGAGTTCCTGCTTTATCAGACCGAAGACGCACAGACCTGGGTTCAGGTGCGTTTTCAGGATGGCGGCATTTGGCTGACGCAGGCGCAACTGGCCGAGCTGTACCAGTGCTCATCCCAGAACATCACTCAGCATGTCCGCGCCATCTACGAGTCCGGGGAATTGCCGGAAGAGGCAACCTGTAAGCCGTACTTACAAGTTCGCCTGGAGCGTGGACGGCAGGTGAGCCGTAGCCTCAAGCACTACAGCCTGGAGGTGGTGCTGGCGGTGGGGTACCGGGCGAAGTCGCATCGCGGCACGCAATTGCGCCGTTGGGCCACGGAGCAGCTCAAGACCTACCTGACCAAGGGTGTGTTACTGGACGACGAGCGCTTCAAGCGTGGCGATGATACCGAGTATTTCGAGGAACTGCTCGCGCGTATCCGCGACATCCGTTCCTCGGAAAAGGTGTTCTGGCGCAAGGTGCTGGACATTTATGCCACCAGCATGGACTACGACCCGCACACGGAAACCTCGCAACAGTTCTTTGCCACCGTACAGAACAAGATGCACTGGGCCGCACACGGCCACACCGCTGCCGAATTGATTGCACTGCGCGCCGATGCCGCACAACCGAACATGGGGCTGACGAGCTGGACGGCAGCATCCCGGGGCGGGCCGGTGCGCAAGGCCGATGTGAGCATTGCCAAGAACTACCTGAACGCCGAAGAGCTGGACACGCTCAACCGGATCGTCACCGCCTACATCGAAGTGGCGGAATTGCAGGCGCAGGCGCGGCAACCGATGACCATGCGCGACTGGGCGGCGGAGTTGGACAACTTCCTGCGCCTGACGCGCAAGGACATTCTGACCCACGCGGGAAAGGTGTCCGCAGAAGCCGCATTGGCGAAGGCTCAGGCCGCGTATGCCGAGTATCAGGCCCACATTCGCGTTCAACCGTCACCCGTGGAGAAGGATTTCGAGGCCACCATCGCGCAACCGGTCAGGCGGCTTGAAAAAGGCAGGAAAGCTTTGCCGAACAAGAAGAAAGTAGAACAGACATGAACGTTCGCGTGCAAAACCACATCGCCGGCCGCCTGTCCCTGCGCCCCCCACAGGCGGAATCGCTTTCAAGATTGGTGCGCGCCATCGATGCCGCGCCCGAGCTATTGGGTCACGAGCGCGATGTTTCGGCGATTCTCTCCACGTTGAAGGCGCAGTTCGCCACGCTGGCGGACTTTGAGCGCGAGTTTCCGTCGCTGTGCTTCGCGCTGGCCACCGGCGTGGGCAAGACCCGCCTGA
>PHCU01000201.1 GCA_002842345.1 Betaproteobacteria bacterium HGW-Betaproteobacteria-12
GCAAGGGCAATGCCAAGACCAAGGCCCTGATCGACTGCCTGCAGCCGGATCGTCGCGTCGACATCGAAGTCATCGGCACCAAGTAATTCGCCGCTGCTACAATGGAAAGCCCTGCTTCGGCAGGGCTTTTTCTTTTTCCACTCCTGCGAAACGATCATGCTCAACGCCGACCCCGCCGAACTGGCCAAATTTGGTGACCTCGCCCATCGCTGGTGGGATCCGAACAGCGAGTTCAAGCCGCTGCACGACATCAACCCGCTACGCCTGGACTGGATCGATGGCATCGTCGGCCTCCACGGCAAGCGCGTCCTCGATGTCGGTTGTGGCGGCGGCCTGCTGTCCGAGGGCATGGCCACCCGTGGCGCCAACGTCACTGGCATCGACCTGTCCGACAAGCCGCTCGGCGTGGCCAAGCTGCATCTACTGGAAAGCGGCCAGAAGGTCGATTACCGCAAAGTCGCCGTCGAAGCGCTGGCCGAAGAAATGCCGGCGAGCTTCGATGCCGTGACCTGCCTGGAAATGCTCGAGCACGTGCCGAATCCCTCCAGCGTCATCACCGCCTGCGCACGCCTGGTCAAGCCGGGCGGCCAGGTCTTCTTCTCGACGCTGAACCGCAATCCGAAGTCCTACCTGTTCGCCGTCGTCGGCGCCGAGTACGTGCTGCGGCTGCTACCGCGCGGCACGCACGACTATGCCCGCTTCATCAAGCCGTCGGAACTGGCGCGCTGGGCCAAGATGGCTTCGCTCGAACCGCAGGAACTGATCGGCATGAGCTACAACCCGCTGACCCAGCACTACGCGCTCGGCCGCGACACCAGCGTCAATTACCTGATGCACGCGACGCGCGCCAGTTAAGCGACGGAAAGATCCGGCGCATGTTCGAAGCAGTCCTGTTCGATCTCGACGGCACCCTGGCCGATACCGCCCCCGACCTCGGTAACGCGGTCAATGCGCTGTTGCGCGAAGAAGCCCGGGCCGAGCAGTCATTGGCCAGCCTCCGCCTATTTACCTCGCAGGGCGTACGCGGTCTGCTCCGGGCCGGGTTCGGCATCACCCCGGAACACCCCGACTATCCGCAGCTGTCGCGACGCTTCCTCGAGCTCTACGAAGCGCGCCTATGCACCGACACCCAGCTGTTCGACGGCATCCCCGAACTACTCGACCGGCTGGAAGCGATGCACCTCGGCTGGGGCGTCGTCACCAACAAGCGCCAACGTTTCACCAATCCCCTGGTTGCCCTGCTGGGACTGGCTCCACGCAGCAACTGCATCGTCAGCGGCGACACCACGGCGGAAGCGAAGCCCTCGCCGCTGCCGGTTCTGCATGCCTGCCAGCTACTCGGCAGTGCGCCGGAACGGACGCTTTATGTCGGCGACGACCGACGCGATATCGTCGCCGGCCGGGCCGCCGGCTGCCTGACGGTAGCCGTCTCCTATGGCTACCTTGGCGACGGCGGGCCGCTGGCCAGTTGGGGCGCCGACCTGATCATCGATCATCCGGACGAACTGGCCGCCTTCCTGGCTAAGCGCGTCGCGCCGAAATAAGCAGGTTGCGCGGCGTCAATTCGCGGGCACAGAAGGTCCCGAGTTCGACGGCATAGCCCCGTTCCTCGAGATAGACGGCAAGATCGCCGGCCAGCCAGAGCTCCAGCGCCCGGCGAAAGGCATGGCGCACAATGGACAGGCGCATGAGCTCGCGCTGGCGCTGGCCGCCGAGCCGCTCAAAATGCGCCAGATCGCCGCCCGCGGGTTGCACCAAGCCCTCGCGCCGACAGAGCTGCCCCATGAAATCGGCAAAGCTGCCGCGCAGCCAGGCCTCGGGTAGCGGCTTGAAGCTGCGGTAAACATCGCCGTTCAGATGCCGTCGCCAGGCGTCGAAGCCCAGTTTGAAAGCACTCGCCCGGTCGCGCTGGCGGCGCTCACGGGCACCGGCGGTCACCGTCTCGGTCACGGCCAGACGCACGTCGTCACGCGTCAGTTGCAGCGACGATGCCGACGAAAATGACCGGTATGCATCACCCAGGTGCAGGTGATAGCAACATGGGGCAATGTCGAAACGGGCAATGCCACCCTCGGCGCCGTGGCTGATCAAGCGACGATGCAAGTCGCCGCAGGCATGCAGGGCAACGGCATGCTGGCCGGCAGCCAGCGTCATGTCGACGGCCAACGCATCGGCGGTGACAAACTGCTGGCAGACCGCCGCGCGTTGGGCCAATTGTTCGCCGGCACGGCAAAGTTGTTGGTCGATTTCCAGCGTTCTCACCGGCACCTGCCACTGGCGGGCCAGCAAGCGGCCGAGATGCCCCTTGCCGCCACACCAGTCGAGGACCGGCTGACCGGCGGAACGGGCCGCCGAGGCGAAAGCCTCGATCTGCGCGCGCTTGCGCCCAGGAATCTCCCAGGCCCAGCGACCATCCTGATCGAGTGGCAATGGCGCGCCCCGCTGGGGCAATTCGATCAATGCCGCCAGATCGCCGGCATCCGCCACATGCCGGGACAGACAGGCCAGCGCTGCCAGGCCATCGACATTCAGGGCAGCGGCTTCGTCGTCATCGAGGCGCAGGAGTTCGGTGGTGAGCAGCGGCCAGCGTTCGCACCAGGCGGGCCGGACTTCGCAAAAGGGTTGCGGATGCCAGAGGTCGTAGAAAACGGGCAACAGGGCATCGAGTTGCTGCTGCCGGGCGCGCAGCCTCACCGCATCGCCGCCCGCCGCTCGCGGCGACGGTAGCCGAGTACGGCCGGCACGAAGGCCGCCAGCAGGATCAGCAAACCGATGCCGAGCGGCCACAGCACCGGCGAATTCCAGGCACGGCGGGCAGCGGCGCGGTCGGCGGCATCAATGCGCTGGTACTTGAGGATATTGTTGCCGACATCGTTCGGCTTGCGGTTCTTCAGCCAGCGGTGGCCCAGGGTGTAGCTCTTCGGATGCAGGCCGAACAACCAGGGCGCGTCGTGCTGCAGGATGCCGTTCATGCGCCGGATGATCTCCAGGCGCTCGGGCGTGTTGTCCATGTTCTTCATCTGCCGGAACAGCCGGTCGAATTCGGGATTGGCGTAGTTCGACGAATTCTCGCCGCCACGGCCGACGCGTGCCTCGTCACCATGCAGCAGGAAGAAGAAATTCTCCGGGTCCGGGTAATCGGCATTCCAGCCGAGGTAGTACAACTGGACGTTGCCCTTGCGCAGCTTGTCCTGGAAGCGATTGAAGTCGGTCGACCGGACCACCAGTTGCGCATCGATCTTGGCGAACTGGCGGGTCAGCCAGTCAAGCCGCGATTTCTCCCCCATGCCGCCGCCAGTGGTGTCGAGATAGAGGACCAGCGGCTCGCCAGTCTTCGCGTCGCGGCCATTTGGATAGCCGGCCTCGGCGACCAGTTGCTTCGCTACTGCAACGGCTTTGCGCCGCGGCTGGCCATCGATCCAGTGATAGACGCTGGCATTGGTTCCGGCCTGGCCCGGCTCGAAGCCGAAGATGCCCGGCGGCAGCGGCCCCTGGGCGGCGATGCCGCGGCCGTTGGAGAAGATCGAGATGAACTCCTCCTGGTCGATGGCGATCGAGATCGCCTGGCGCAATTTCGTCGCTTTCACATCAAGTCCACCGACCACCGGATCGAGCATGTTGAAGCCCATATAGAAGGTCGAGGTCTTGACCGAAGTCAGCAGGCGGATGCCCTTTTCCTGCATTTCCTCGGTCAGCGCCACGTCGCCGCCGACATTGACGCGCACTGCCTGATCGAAGCTGTCAGAGGAAATTCCCGAGGCATCGAAATAGCCCTGCAGGAACTTGTTCCAGTAGGGAATAGCCTCCTTCTCCCGGGTGAACACCGCCGCCGCGAGGAAGGGCAGCGGCTGGCCGCAGTCGTCGAGCAGCCCCGCCTCCCGGTCGCCCGGTTCGCCTTCACAGGGATAGGTCTGGCCGTGGAAGTTGGGATTGCGCGCCAGCACCATGCGCCGGTTCGGATCGTTCTCGGCGAGCATGAACGGCCCGGTACCGATCGGCCACCAGTCGAGCGTCAGATTGCGCTCGACCATCCCCGGCTGGGAGAAGAAACGGTCGGCCTCGCGCGGCACCGGGGCGAAGAAGGGCATGGCCAGCCAATACAGGAACTGCGGGTACTTGCCCTGGATACGGATGCGCCAGGTATGGGCATCGACCCGTTCGATGCCGGACAGCGGATAGGCGTCGAGGTCGAGCCAGGCATCGGCCGGCAGGTCCTTGGCCGCGGTGCGCAGCGTGTCGCCGAGTTGCTTCAGGCCGACGATCTTGTCGGCCATCATGCCGTAGATCGGCGAATGCAAGCGCGGATGGGCCAGGCGCTTGATCTGGTAGATGTAGTCGTCGGCTGTCAGTTCGCGGCTACCGGTGTCCGGGAAATCGGCGATGCTGCGCCGCCCCTCGGCAATACCCGCACCGAGATAGCGCGGCTGGCCGGCAGCATCGACGGCAAAGGCCGGATGCGGCTGGTAGCGGATGCCGGGTTGCAGCTTCAGTTCGTAGATGCTTTCGGCGATCTGCTCGACCGGCGCATCGGCTGGCAATTCGCGCCCGCCGGCATCGACGTAGCGCGGCTGCGGCACTGCTGCCAGCGTCGCCGGAATCAGCTCGTAGGGCCGTTTCAGGTAGTGATATTGCAACGGCGGCTCGTAGATCTGGGCGGTGAAGGTGATCTCGTCTTCGGTGTAGGACTGCGCCGGATCGAGATGTTTCGGCCGGTCGGTAAAGGCCGTGTACAGAACGTTGCGCCCGGCATCGCTGGCCGGATAGGGATCGTTCCACGCCTGGCCGCAACCGGCCAGCACGGCGACGAAAAGAAGACAGGCGCAGATTTTTCGCATGAGCCGCAGTTTAGCAAATGACGGCTTGACCGCCCCGCCGGGATTTGCCGACAATGAGTCAAATCCAACAACAAGGAGTTGCCGCGTGCCCGACTCGAAAATCCCCGACTTCTCGCTGCCCGCCACCACTGGCCAAACTTTCCACCTCGCCGCCCAGGGCGGCAAGATCGTCGTCATCTACTTCTACCCCAAGGACAGCACTCCAGGCTGCACCACCGAAGGCCAGCAGTTCCGCGACCTGTACGCCGAGTTCACCGCTGCCGGCGCAGTCATCCTTGGCATTTCCCGCGACAGCCTGAAGTCGCACGAGAACTTCAAGGCCAAGCAGGCCTTCCCCTTCGAACTCGGCGCTGATACGGACGAAACCGTCTGCAACCTGTTCGGCGTGATGAAGATGAAGAACATGTACGGCAAGCAGGTGCGCGGCATCGAACGCAGCACCTTCGTCATCGACAAGGCCGGCGTGCTGCGCCGTGAATGGCGCGGCGTCAAGGTCCCCGGCCACGTCCAGGAAGTGCTCGATTTCGTCAAGACGCTGTAACCCTCCCCCAACCCAGCCAAAGGCCCACCTCATGCCGCGCAAGCCCGCAGCCGCCAAGAAGCCCG
>PHCU01000041.1 GCA_002842345.1 Betaproteobacteria bacterium HGW-Betaproteobacteria-12
ATAACGTTCTTGGCGACGGCGTCGGGTTTGATGATGGAGAGGGTGCGTTCGATAGCCATTTAATTGCTCCGCAAAAAGCTAGACAGTTGAAAAACGGGCGATTTTAGCAGATTCACCGCTGGCACGCCCGCCTTGCTGCGGCAGCGGCCGCTCAGCCGCGCTCGCTGCCGCCGATCGCGCGCAAGGGCTCGCGCAGCAGCGGGAAATCACGCGGCGCGACGTATTGCAGCAGTTCCTTGCCCTCACCATCGACAACGACATCCAGGCCGAAGCTCGGATAAAGCAGATGCACGCGTTTTTCCGAGGCCTGCAGACGCTCTGCCGGCTGACCGAAACGCTGGACGACCGTCGCCTCGTCAAGATTGACCGTCGGAATGACGGCAAGCGCCTTGACCGGCACCGACTCCAGGCGGGCCAGATCGTCCGGATGCAGGGTGATCCGGCGCGTCGTGCTTTCCATGTGCTTGGCCTTCAGGGCGCGTTCGCGCATCGCCGCGACGGCGTCGGGCGCCACATCGAGGGTGATCACCATCTTGGCCAGCACGAAGCCGAGGGCAACCTGGGAATAGTAGGCCTCGACCGCCCCGGTTTCGTCTGGCCGGGCAATGATCGCCACCTCGAGCTCCCGGCCCAGCACCGCCTTGATCTCGGCCAAGGTGCTGACCCCCGGCTGCAGGCCGAAGACCCGGCTACCACCCTTGTTGTCGACCTCGATCTGCCAGGGCAGATTGCGCTCCGGATCGGCGCCGTCGCCCGAAACCGGGAGCAGGAAAGGAACGATCAGCGCGACGAGCACGAAACCGATCAGATATAGGGCGAATTTCATGGCAAACCTTGGCTAAATCGAGGCAGCGATTGTGCCACAGGCCTTCCGCCGGAAAGGAAAAAGGCCGCGTCCGGGATAGCGGACGCGGCCTTGGCGGAGTCAGACAACCTTTACATCATGCCCAGCGTGCGCGGCAGCCAGAGCGAGATTTCCGGGATATAGGTAATCGCGATCAGGAAGACCAGCATCGCATACAGCCATGGCAGCACGGCCTTCGACATCTCGGTCAGGCCGGTGCGGGTGATGCCGCTGGCGACGAAGAGGTTGAGGCCGACCGGCGGCGTGATCATGCCGATTTCCATGTTCACCGTGATGATGATGCCGAAGTGGATCGGATCGATCCCCAGCGCCACGGCAACCGGGAACAGGATCGGCGCCAGGATCAGGATGATCGACGACGGCTCCATGAAGTTGCCGGCCACCAGCAGCAGGATGTTGACGATGACCAGGAAGCCGATCGGACCGAGACCCAGATGGATGATCCAGTCGGCGATACCCTGCGGAATCTGCTCCGAGGTCAGGATGAACGAGAACAGGATGGCGCTGGCGATGATGAACAGCAGCATCGAGCTCATGTTGGCCGAGTCGAGCAGCACCTTGGGAATCTGCTTGAAGGTCAGATCCTTGTACACGAACACCGCGATGAAAAAGGCATAGACAGCCGACATCGCCGCCGCTTCGGTCGGGGTGAACATGCCGGAGTAGATCCCGCCCATGACCACGACGATCAGCATCAATCCCCAGAAGGCTTCGCGGAAGGCCGCGAAACGCTTGCCCCAGCTGGCTTTCGGCAGGCGTGGATAAGCCCCCTTGCGGGCCTGCCACCAGGTGGTGACACCGAGCACCAGCGCCAGCAACAAACCTGGCACGACGCCGGCCATGAACAGGGCGCCGACCGAGGAATTGGTCGTCACCGCGTACATCACCATGACGATCGACGGCGGGATCAGGATGCCCAGTCCGCCGGCCGAGGCGACAACGCCGGCCGAAAAACTCATCGGAAAGCCCTGCTTGAGCATGGCCGGGATCAGGATCGAGCCGATCGCCACCACCGTTGCCGGCGAGGAACCGGAGACCGCGGCGAACAGCGCACAGGCCAGCACCGCCGACATACCGAGACCGCCGGTCAGGTGACCGACCATCGAGGTGGCAAAGTTGATCATGCGCCGGGCGACGCCGCCGTGCGTCAGGAAGTTGCCGGCGAGGATAAAGAACGGGATCGCCATGATTTCGAACTTCTCGATGCCGGTGAACATCTTCAGGGCAATCGAAGCGATCGGCGTATCGGTAAAGGCGAACATGAAGCCGAGCACGGTGAGGCCCAGGGCCACGCCAATCGGCATGCCGACCACCATCAGGGTGAGAAGGAGGCCAAAGATAATGAGTGCACTCATGGCTTACTTCTCCTCTTTCTTGTCGTCGACCGCGGGATGCTGCTTCTCCCATTCGCGCTCGCTCAGGCCGGCATGCGCATGTTCGCGCTGCTCGGCGATTTCGATGGCCTCGCCCAGCACCAGGACCTCTCCCTCCTCCAGACCTTCGACATGACCGTGGTCATGCGTCGGCAACTCGCCGGTTCGAGCGAACTTGATCATCACCTGGACGAAGCGGAAGCACATCAGGAAAGAACCCAGCGGAATGGCGGAATACACCATCCAGGTCGGCCATTCCAGATCGGGCGTGGTCGGCCCCTCGAAATGCTCGCCGACCTCCATGCCAAAGGCTGTCAGCATCTGGTAGGCCATGCCGTTTTCCCAGATAAACATGGCGCCGAAGACTCCGATGACACCGGTAAACACCACGCCGCAGATCAGCCCGAGCTGAATCATGAAGGCCCGCGGCTTGTTCGTCAGCGTATTGATCAACAGGTCGACACCGACGTGGATGCCGGTGCGCACGCCATAGGCGGCGCCAAACTTCGCCATCCAGACAAACAGAATGATGCAGAACTCCTGAGCCCAACCCATGTCAAGGCTGAGCAACCAATCTTGTACGCCGGGGATGGCGAATCCGGTGCCATAGCGATGGACTACCGAGACGAAGATGACCACCGTCGCCACTGCCATCAGCGTCGCGATGATGAACTCTTCCAGCCGGTCAATTATTTTTCCCATTTACCCTCTCCTTGCAAAAACGCCCGCCGTGGCAAAGCACAACAGCGGGCGTCAGAGGTCAGCAGTTGATTACAGCTTGTTCGGATTGAAACCCGTGGCCTGATAGACGGCGTCGATGGTCGGCTTGCCGATGCGGCTTTCCATCTTCTTGTGTACCGGCACTAGGGCCTTCTTGAACTCCGTGCGCTCGGCAGCGGTCGGCGTGTGAATGGCGGTCTTGCCGCTCTTACGGACGTTTTCCAGCGCCGTGTCGTTCTCCACCTTGGCGATCTGGTTGGCGTAGCGGGTGGCCTGAACCATGGCTTCATCGAGTTGCTGGCGGACATCGGCCGGCAGGCCATCCCAGAACTTCTTGTTGACGATGACGGCGTAGCCCAGATAACCATGGTCGGTCAGCGTCAGATGCTTCTGCACTTCGTGCATCTTCTGCGTGTACAGGTTGGAGATCGGGTTCTCGGTGCCATCGACGACACCGGTCTGCAGCGCCTGATAGACCTCGGAGAAGGCCATCACTTGCGGCAGGGCGCTGAGCGCGCGGATCTGCTCTTCCAGCACCTTCGACGACTGGATGCGCAGCTTCTTGCCCTTCAGGTCGGCCGGCGCCATGATCGGGGTATTCGCCGAGAACGATTTGAAACCGTTGTCCCAGAAGGCCAGACCGCGGATGCCCTTGGGTTCGAGCTTGGCCAGCAACTGCTTGCCGACCGGACCGGTGGTGACCTTGTGCAGGTCGTCGTAGCCGTTGAACATGAACGGCAGATCGAAGACTTCGAATTCGCGCACGCCGAGCGGGCCGAACTTGGCCAGCGACGGGGCCAGCATCTGGACGGCGCCGAGCTGCAGCGCTTCCATCTCTTCCTTGTCCTTGTACAGCGTCGAGTTGGCATAGACCTCGACCTTGACCTTGCCCTTGGTCAGCTCGGCGGCCTTCTGGGCGAAGTAATCGGCGGCCTTGCCCTTCGGCGTGTCATTGGCGACGACGTGGCTGAACTTGATAACAATGGGCTGCTGCGCATAGGCGCCCAGCGACAGGGCACCGGCAAACAGGGCGACCAGCAGTTTCGAAACTTTCATTTTTTCTCCTCCAGTGGTGACGTCGCGACTATGTAATTGCGACTGAGTGAAATTATTACGAAAGGCATAACTCCTGCGTATTGTGGATATCCACAATCAGCGCAAAAAAAACCGCCGGACCAGCCGGCGGGTTCAGTGGATTGCTCGCTGCTCAGTTATGCGCGACGATCGGCCGCGGCGAATGCGGGATCGGCATTTCCGGCGCGTCGTCGAGCACCAGCTCCGGGCGCTCGGCCTCGTCGTCGGTCTCGTTGTTGAGCACCGCGATCATGCGCTCGCTATCGAGCGCCTTGCACCACTTGGCGACGACCAGCGTGGCCACGCTGTTGCCGATGAAGTTGGTCAGCGCCCGGGCTTCCGACATGAAACGGTCGATACCGAGAATCAGCGCCAGGCCGGCCACCGGCACGGTGCCGACGGCGGACAACGTGGCCGCCAGCACGATGAAGCCAGAACCGGTGACGCCGGCGGCCCCCTTCGAGGTCAGCAGCAGGATCAGCAGCAGCGTGATCTGCTGGCCGAGGTCCATCGGCGTATTAGTTGCTTGGGCGATGAACACGGCGGCCATGGTCAGGTAGATCGCGGTGCCGTCCAGGTTGAACGAGTAGCCGGTCGGCACAACCAGGCCGACGACCGATTTCTCCGCCCCGGCATTTTCCATCTTGACCATCAGGCGCGGCAGCGCCGATTCGGAAGACGAGGTGCCGAGCACCAGGAACAGCTCTTCCTTGATGTACTTGATCAGCTTGATGATCGAGAAGCCATGCAATTTCGCAATCGTTCCGAGTACCCCGAAGATGAAGATGATGCAGGTTACGTAGAAAGCCGCCATCAGGTTGGCCAACTGGGCCAGGCTGCCGACGCCATGCTTGCCGATGGTGTAGGCCATGGCGCCGAAGGCACCGATCGGGGCAACCTTCATGATTACGCCGACGATGCCGAACAGCACGTGCGACAGCTTTTCGATCAGTTCGAACACCGGCTTGCCGCGCTCGCCGAAGGCGTTCATCGCGTAGCCGAAGAGAACCGAGAAGAACAGCACCTGCAGCATGTCGCCCTTGGCGAAGGCATCGACGACGCTGGTCGGGATGATGTTCATCAGGAAATCGACCGTCGACTGCATCTTGCCCGGCTCGGCGTACTTGGCGATGCTCTTGGTGTCGAGCGTCGAAGGATCGACGTTCATGCCGGCGCCCGGCGCCCAGACATTGACGACGATCAGGCCGATGATCAGCGCGATGGTGCTGACCACCTCGAAATAGAGCACGGCCAGGCCGCCGGTCTTGCCGACCTTCTTCATGTCTTCCATGCCGGCGATGCCGACAACGATGGTGCAGAAGATGATCGGCGCGATGATCATCTTGATCAGCTTGATGAAGCCGTCACCCAGCGGCTTCATCGCAGCGCCGGTTTCAGGATAGAAATGACCGAGGGACACGCCGATGATGATGGCGACGATCACCTGGAAATACAGACTCTTGAATACTGCTTTCTTGGCCATGAAACAGGCGCTCCTTTGGTGAGAGTTTCGCAAATTTTTTCAGAACGGCCGCGAGTGTCGCCAAAGCCGGGGCACCGCACCATTGTGGCTATCCGAATTGTGGAAAACCGCAATGGGAAGCCCGGCAAAAACGTGGTGTACCATTTCCCGATGCGCAATCCCCTCTCCCCCCCCACCGGCAGCGCCCGCCGCCTGCGCTGGCTGCTGGCCCTGCCCAAGCTCGGCATCGTCCTGCTGCTCGCCGCCATGCTGTCGCTGCTCTGGTTGCTGCAGCACAACGAAGCCGAGGAAGAGCGGACGGCGCTGATCAAGGATGTGCTGTGGCTCGAGCAGAACCTGCGCTTTCATTTGAACGGCAACGAAGAGCAATTGCAGCAACTGGCCGTGGATCTGGCCAGCCAGCCAGAACCAGCGGCCACTTTCCGGACGCGCGCCGCGCACATGCTGAAGACGCGGCCGGAAATCGCCCAACTGCTGTGGCTGGACGCGCAGCGCCAGGCGATCGACGAAATGCCCAGCGGCTCCCTGCCGGAGCACGGCATCGAGTCGCCGATCCCGCCGATTGCCGAGAAATATTTCGAAGTCGCCAGCCGCCTCGGCAAGCCGGTCTACAGCGATCCCTACTTCGCCAGCTCCGGCCGTGCCCACATGGCCCTGCTCGCCCCCGTGATCAGCGAGCGCCGGCTGACCGGCATGCTGGTCGTCATTTACCCGCTCGACGCCCTGCTTGCCAATCTTGTGCCCTGGTGGTTCACCGAGAAGTACCGGGTCGCCATCGTCGACGACAACGACGTCCAGTTCGCGACCAAGACCAACATCGAAGGCAGCACCAGCCAGACCTATCAGATCCCGCTGGAACCGCCGGGCTACGGACTGAAGCTGAAGGTCAGCAGCTACCCGAGTCCCGGCAATTACCTGCAGCGGCTGCTGACGGTCGCCATCATCGTGCTCGGCGCCGGCGTCTTCTGGAGTCTGTGGGTCGTCCGCGACCTGATGAAGAAACGCTCGCAGGCCGAGGAAGCCCTGCGCGCCGAACACGCCTTCCGGACCGCCATGGAGGATTCGCTGACGGTCGGCATGCGGGCCCGCGACCTGGAAGGCCGCATCACCTACGTCAACCCGGCCTTCTGCAAGATCACCGGTTTCAGTAGCGAGGAACTGGTCGGCCGGACGCCGCCGATGCCGTACTGGATTCCGGAACAACTCGAAGAAACCTATGCCATCCACCGCACCGTGCTGGCCGGCAACGCCCCGCCCGACGGCTTCGAGATCACCTTCCGACGCAAGAACGGCGAGCGCTTCCAGGCACTGATCTACGAGGCCCGGCTGATTGATGGCAACGGCCATCATACGGGCTGGATGGCCTCGGTACTCGACATCACCGAGCGCAAGGCGGCCGAGGAACTGGCCCGCCTGCAGCAGGAGCAACTGCAATTCACCGCCCGTCTGGTGACCATGGGCGAAATGGCCTCGACCCTGGCGCACGAACTGAATCAGCCGCTGGCGGCGATCGCCAGCTACAACACCGGCTGCCTGAACCTGCTCGAACGCCCGGACTGCCGCCCGGCCGACATCCAGCCGGCACTGCAGAAGCTCGGCGTGCAGGCCCAGCGGGCCGGCCGCATCATCCGCCGGGTCCATGACTTCGTCCGCAAGAGCGAACCGAAACGCGCTCCCTGTGCCCTCGGCGACGTCATCGAGGACTGCCTGGGCTTCGTCGAGGCCGACGCGCGCAAGAACCAGGTGCGCATCGAATGCACCATTCCCCAATTGCCGCCGATCCCCGCTGACCGGCTGATGCTCGAGCAGGTCCTGCTCAACCTGATTCGTAACGGCATGGAGGCGATGGCGACAACGCCGGCAAAGGCGCGCCTGCTGCGCATCGACATCGAACTCGGCGCCAGCGAATTGCGCATCAGCGTCACCGACCAGGGCTGCGGCATCAGTCCGGACATCCGCGACAAGCTGTTTGCCGCCTTCTTCACCACCAAGCCGGAAGGCATGGGGGTCGGCCTGTCGATCTGCCGCTCGATCATCGAATTCCACCGCGGCCGCCTGTGGGCCGACGACAACCTCCGCTCCCCGACCGGAAGCGGTACGATATTCACCTTCACGCTGCCACTGGAAGCTGCATGAGCACACCGCAAGCCCATCTGGTCGACGACGACGACGCCATCCGCGATGCGCTGGCCTGGTTGCTGCAATCGCGCGGCATCCCTTTCGCCGCCTACTCGTCGGCCGAAGATTTTCTCGCCGCCTGGTCGCCAGCGCTGAGTGGCTGTGCCGTACTCGACATGCGCATGTCCGGCATGAGCGGCCTCGACTGTTTCGACCAGCTGCGCGAACGCGAATCCCGGCTGCCGGTGATCTTCCTGACCGGCCACGGCGACGTGCCGCTGGCCGTTGCGACGCTGAAAAAAGGGGCCTTCGACTTCTTCGAAAAGCCCTTCAATGACAACGACCTGGCCTGCCGGATCAACGAAGCCATGGAACTCGACGCCCGTCAACGCATAGCCGATGCCAGCGTCGACTCGGTCAACAGCCGCCTGGCCAGCCTGACCAGCCGCGAACGGCAGATCATGGAACTGGTGCTGGCGGGAAAATTCAACAAGGTCATCGCCGACGACCTGAATATCAGCATGCGCACTGTCGAGGTGCACCGCGCCAACATCTTCGACAAGATGCAGGTGAAAACCGCTGTCGAACTGGCCAATTTATTGAAACCCGGTCCCTGATGCTTCCCTAAGCCCCCGTTTTTCGCTAGCATCCCAACGAAAATGCGACTGCCGTTCCGGCGCCGCCCCCTCCCTGAATTCCCTTCCCATGAGGCAAGCATGAGCGAACATATCCATTATGTTACCGACGACACATTCGAAGCCGAGGTGCTGCAGGCGCCGCAGCCGGTGCTCGTCGATTACTGGGCCGAATGGTGTGGCCCGTGCAAGATGATCGCTCCCATCCTCGACGAAATCGCCGCCGAATACGCTGGCAAGCTCAAGGTGGCCAAGGTCAACATCGACGACAACCAGGCGACGCCCGCCAAGTTCGGCATCCGCGGCATCCCGACGCTGATGCTGTTCAAGAACGGCAACGTCGAGGCGACCAAGGTCGGCGCCCTCTCCAAGTCGCAACTCGCTGCCTTTATTGACAGCAACCTGTAATCTCCGTAGTCTCCCGGCCTGACGGTGCGTCCAGCGCCGCCAGGCTGACGCGATCGGCCAAGAGCCCCAGGCGTCATTTCCCACCCTCCCAGCACTCAAGCTCCCGCGCCCCGTTCACCGGGCTGTCGCCAGCGCTCCCTTTACGGCGCCCTTACTCCCCATGCAACTTTCCGAACTCAAGACCCTGCACGTCAGCAAACTGCTCGACATGGCGACCGAACTCGTCATCGAGAACGCCAACCGCATGCGCAAGCAGGAGCTGATCTACGCCATCCTCAAGGCCAAGGCCAAGAACGGCGACACCATCTACGGCGACGGCACGCTGGAAGTGCTGGGTGACGGCTACGGTTTTCTCCGCTCCTCGGACACCTCCTACCTGGCCAACCCCGATGACATCTACGTCTCCCCGTCGCAGGTCCGGCGCTTCAACCTGCGTACCGGCGACACCGTCGAAGGCGAGATCCGCACGCCGAAGGACGGCGAGCGCTACGTCGCGCTGACCAAGCTGGAATCGATCAACGGATTCCCGCCGGAAGCCAACAAGAACAAGATCATGTTCGAGAACCTGACGCCGCTGCATCCGACGCGTCACCTGCAGCTCGAACGTGACATCAAGTCCGAAGAAAACATCACCAGCCGCGTGGTCGACATGATCGCTCCGGTCGGCTGCGGCCAGCGCGGCCTGCTGGTCGCCCCGCCGAAGACCGGCAAGACGGTGATGCTGCAGAACATCGCCCATGCGATCACGGCCAACCACCCGGAAGTCGTGCTGATCGTGCTGCTGATCGACGAGCGCCCGGAAGAAGTCACCGAAATGACCCGCACCGTCAAGGGCGAAGTCGTCGCCTCGACTTTCGACGAACCGGCCACCCGCCACGTCGCGGTCGCCGAAATGGTCATCGAGAAGGCCAAGCGCCTGGTCGAGCACAAGAAGGATGTGGTCATTCTGCTTGACTCGATCACCCGCCTCGCCCGCGCCTACAACACCGTCCAGCCGGCTTCCGGCAAGGTGCTGACCGGCGGCGTCGACGCCAATGCCCTGCAGAAGCCGAAGCGCTTCTTCGGCGCCGCACGCAACATCGAGGAAGGCGGTTCGCTGACCATCCTCGCCACGGCGCTGATCGACACCGGTTCGCGCATGGACGAAGTGATCTACGAAGAATTCAAGGGCACCGGCAATTCGGAAATCCACCTCGACCGTCGCATGGCCGAAAAGCGGATGTATCCGGCAATCAACGTCAACCGCTCCGGCACCCGCCGCGAGGAACTGCTGCTCAAGCCGGACGTGCTGCAGAAGATGTGGGTGCTGCGCAAGCTCTGCTACCCAATGGACGATCTCGAAGCGATGGAATTCCTGCTCGACAAGGTCAAGTCGACCAAGGGCAACCAGGAGTTTTTTGACGCCATGCGCCGGGGCTGAGGAAAATACTCCACAATATCGCTTGCAAGCGCGTGATTGTTCAAAGATAATCGCGGGCTTCCCAGATCGGCCACATCCGCCGGTCGCTTGCTTAAAGGACAAATGATGAAAGCCGACATCCATCCCGATTACAACGACCTCCAGGTAACCTGCTCCTGCGGTCAAGTCTTCACGACGCGTTCGACCATGAAAAAGCCGCTGCACATCGAAGTCTGTTCGCTGTGCCACCCGTTCTACACCGGCAAACAGAAGATCGTCGACACCGCCGGTCGCGTTGAAAAGTTCAACCAGAAGTTCGGCTCCATGCGCGGCAAGTCCGCTGCCTGAGCCAGCGGATTTACGGTATAAGAGGCAGCCGGATGGCTGCCTTTTTTATTGGCTGTTGCCCGCCCGCCACTCATGCCTGAATTCCTTGCCCTGATCCGTCGCGGCATCCGCCTGCCTCCGGCTGGCTGGGTGCTCGCCGCCATCCTGGCCTTCTACGTGCTGGCCGGCCTGTTCGGCCGCGATCCGTGGAAGGGCGAGGACGCCATCCATATCGGCGCGGCCTGGCACATGCTGCACTTTGGCGACTGGCTGGCGCCCGATCTGGCCGGCCGGGTCTTCCACGAACCACCGCTGTATTACTGGAGCGCCGCGTTCAGCGGCCACCTTTTCGGCTGGTTCCTGCAGCCCCATGAGGCGATGCGCCTGGCCAGCGGCTTCTGGGTGACGCTGGCGCTGCTCGGGCTGTACTACGCCGGGCGCGAACTCTACGGCCAGGACAGCGCCGCCGCCAGCCCGCTGCTGCTCGCCGGCTGCGTCGGCCTGGTGGTACACGCCCACGACGCCCAGCCGATGCTGATCGCCCTCGCCGCCTATGGCGGAGCCCTCGGCGGGCTGGCCGCGATCGGCCGCAAGCCGCGGCTGACCGGCATTTTCTATGGCCTGTCCGTCGCCGCCTGCCTGCTCGGTGCCGGCATCTCGCCCACCCTGCCGCTGCTCGCCATCCTGCCGCTCGCCTGGTGGCTGTCGCCGGACCGTGCCAAGGCCCTGCACACTCTGCTGATCGGCCTGGGCATCGCCGCCCTGCTCATCGCCCCGTGGCCGGTGACCCTCCTGCTGGTCGAACCAGCCCGTTTCCACGGCTGGCTGACAATGGAACTGGCGCCCCTGATGACGCCCTTCTCGTGGCCCGGCGTCGGGCGTTTCCTGGCCATGCTGCCGTGGTTCGCCTTTCCGGTCCTGCCGTTGGCGGCCTGGACCTTGTGGCGACGCCGCCAGCAATGGCGCGAAACGCCCCAGTTGCTGCCGCTGGCCTTCCTGATCCTCACCCTGCTGATGCTCGCCCTGGCCTACCGGCCGCGCGAAATCCCGACACTGCTGCTCCTGCCGCCGCTGGCCCTGCTGGCGACCCCTGGGGCGCTGATGTTGCGGCGCGGGGCAGCGAATGCATTCGACTGGTTCGCCATGATGACTTTCAGCCTGTTCGCCGCCGCCGTCTGGCTGAGCTGGTCGGCCATGGCCTTCGGCTGGCCGGAGCGCCTGGGCCAGCGCGTGGTCGCCCTGCGTCCGGGCTTCAGCGGTCAGTTCGACCTGTCCGACTTCCTCGTCGGCCTGACGGCGACCGCCTGGTGGATCTGGCTGATCGTCACCGCGCCGCGCTCGCCCTATCGCAGCCTGACTCACTGGACACTCGGTTTCACAACTTTGTGGCTGCTGCTGACGACGCTGATCCTGCCCTGGTTCGACTATGGCAAGAGCTATCGTCCGGTCGCCGAAGCCGTCGCTGCAGCACTGCCCGAAGGCCACGGCTGCCTGGCCGAGCGCGGCCTGAGCGATGCCCAGCGCGCCTCCCTGGCCTATTTCTCGCTGATCGAACCGACCGCCCACAACAGCCCGGAAGGCAAGGCCTGCGCCTGGCTGCTGCTGGTTGGCGACACGCGCGCCGAACGGACACCGCCGGCCGGCGACTGGAAACTGGTCTGGGAAGGCAACCGGCCGGGCGACCGGCGGGAGAAATTCCGCCTGTTCCGGCGCTGAAACGGAAGCCGCACCGTAGTGGCGAAAGGCTTTCGGGAACGAGGCCGGGCATCCTGCGCCCGGCCCTGGTCAACGAGGCTGATCAGCCCTTGAGGAAGTGTTCGCGGTAGTACTTCAGTTCGTCGATCGACTCGTAGATGTCAGCCAGCGCGGTGTGCCGGCCCTTCTTCTTGAAGCCCTTGTAGATTTCCGGCTGCCACCGCTTGCACAGCTCCTTCAGGGTGCTGACGTCGAGATTGCGGTAGTGGAAGAAGGCTTCCAGCTCCGGCATATAGCGCGCCATGAAGCGGCGGTCCTGGCCGATGCTGTTGCCGCACATCGGCGAATGCCCCTTGCCCGAGTACTTGTGCAGGAAGTCGAGGGCCGCCGCTGCGACTTCGGCCTCGCCGGTGGTCGCCGCCCGGACCTTGTCGATCAGACCGGAGCGGCCGTGCGTCTTCTGGTTCCACTCGTCCATCGCGGCCAGCACCGCGTCCGACTGGTGCACCACCCAGGACGGCGATTCGGCGACCAGTTCCAGTTCCGAGTTGGTCACCACCATCGCCATCTCGATGATGCGGTCGCCATCCGGATTGAGGCCGGTCATTTCCATGTCCAGCCAGACGAGGTTGTTTGCAGTGCCTGCCATATAATTGCCCGAGTTCGAAAAACCCCGATTTTCTCACAGCTAGCCCCCTGCCATTGACTCCTGACCTCACCCTCCTCTTCCTCGCCGCCGTCGTCCTGACCCTGGCCGCCCGCCTGTGGCTCGGCCGGCGCCACATCCGCCACGTCGTCGCCCATCGTGGCGCGGTCCCGGCCGATTTTGCCGAACGCATCCCGCTCGCCGCCCACCAGAAGGCCGCCGACTACACCGTGGATCGTTGCCGCGCCCGGCTGCTGACGACTGTGGTCGACAGCGCGCTGCTACTCGCCTTCACGCTCGGCGGTGGCATCGCCTGGCTGCACGCACTGTGGGCGGCCCGCCTCGACGGCATCGCCTACGGCCTGGCGATGATCTTCAGCCTGCTGGCCATCTCGGCCCTGATCGACCTGCCCTTCTCGCTCTATCGCCAGTTCGTCATCGAGGCCCGCCACGGCTTCAACCGCATGACCCTGGGACTGTTCGTCGCCGACCTCGTCAAGCAGAGCCTGCTCGGCCTGGCCATCGGCGCTCCGGTGATCGCCGCCGTACTCTGGCTGATGGGCGCCATGGGCGAAGCCTGGTGGTTCTGGGTGTGGCTGTTCTGGGCCGGCTTCAACCTGCTGCTGATGTTCGTCTATCCGGCCTGGATCGCACCGCTGTTCAACAAGTTCACGCCGCTCGCCGACGGCGAGATGAAGACGCGCATCGAAGCCCTGCTCGCCCGCTGCGGCTTCCGCTCCTCCGGCCTCTTCGTCATGGACGGCTCGAAGCGCTCCAGCCACGGCAATGCCTATTTCACCGGCTTCGGCAACAACAAGCGCATCGTCTTCTTCGACACCCTGCTCGAACGCCTGGCGCCCGCCGAAATCGAGGCGGTGCTGGCGCATGAACTGGGCCATTTCCGCAAGCGGCACATCGTCCAGCGCATCGCCGTCACCTTCGCCGGCTCCCTCGCCTTCCTCTGGCTGCTCGGCCAGTTGATCGACAGCCCGTGGTTCTACGCCAGCCTCGGCGTGCCGGCGCAGAACCACACGCTGGCGCTGATCCTGTTCTTCCTGGTCGTACCGGTGTTCACCTTCCCGTTCAGCCCGCTGCTCAGCCAGCTGTCGCGCCGCCACGAGTTCGAGGCCGACGCCTATGCCGCCGAGCACACCGCGGCAACCGACCTGATCCATGCCCTGGTCAAGCTGTATGAGGACAATGCCTCGACGCTGACGCCGGACCCGCTGTATTCGGCCTTCTACGACTCGCACCCGCCGGCGGCGCAGCGCATCGCCCGACTGCAGGCGCTGGCCTGATGCAGGGCCGCGTCGTCGCTGCCCACGGCCGCCAATACCTGGTCGAACTGCCGGACGGCAGCCGCCTGCCCTGCTTCCCGCGCGGCAAGAAGAGCGAGGTGGCCTGCGGCGACCAGGTGGACATCGCGCGCACCTCGGCCGACCAGGGCGTCATCGAGGCGATCCAGCCGCGCCGCAGCCTGCTCTACCGCTCCAACGAAATCCGCCAGAAGCTGATCGCCGCCAATGTCGACCAGCTGATCATCGTCGTCGCCACCGAACCGGCCTTTTCCGACGAACTGGTGACGCGCGCCCTGGTCGCCGCCGAGAGCGCCGACATCGAGATCCTGATCGTCCTCAACAAGTGCGACCTGGCCGATCGCCTGCCGGCCGCCCGCGAGCGTCTGGCCGTGTTCACCGGCCTCGGCTACCGCCTGCTCGAACTGTCCGCCCTGGAGCACGCCGAAGCCCTGCGTCCGGCGCTGCACGGCCGCACCAGCGTGCTGGTCGGCCAATCGGGCATGGGCAAGTCAACGCTGATCAACGCCCTGCTGCCGGAAGCCAATGCCGCCACCCGCGAAATCTCGCAGGCGCTCGACTCCGGCAAGCACACGACGACGCATGCCAGCCTCTACCATCTCGATGCCGAGAGTGCGCTGATCGACTCGCCCGGCCTGCAGGAATTCGGCCTCGGCCATCTGCAACGCGGCGAGATCGAACAGGCCTTCCGCGAATTCCGCCCCTTCCTCGGTCAATGTCGCTTCCGCGACTGCCAGCACAACCGCGAGCCGGACTGCGCGCTGCGCGCCGCGCTCGGCACCGGCGCCATCGATCCGCGCCGCTTCGCCGCCTACAACCGAATCGTCGGCAACGCCGGCTGAGCCCTGCTGTAGCAATATGCCAGCCACCCGGCGATAATCCAGACGGTGTCGCCCATGACGGGCGACCGGAGAAAATTCATGGCGGCCTCCCACCCTACCATTCTGATAGTCGACGACACGCCGGAAAATCTCAGCGTCCTCGGCGAGCTGCTGCAACGCAACTATCGCGTGCGCGCCGCCAACTCGGGACGGCGGGCGATCCAGATCGCCCAGGGCCAGCCAACACCCGATCTGGTGTTGCTTGACGTGATGATGCCGGAAATGGATGGGTTCACGGTCCTCGCCCATTTGCGCGAGAACCCGGCGACGCGCGATATCCCGGTCATTTTCGTCACCGCCATGGATGGCACCGAGGATGAGCAGCACGGCCTCGACTGCGGCGCCGTAGACTACATCACCAAGCCGATCCGCCCGGCCATCGTCCTCGCCCGCATCCGCACCCAGCTCGAACTGAAGCGCGCCCGCGACATCCTGCACGACCACAACCATTACCTGGAGACGGAAGTCGCCCGGCGCATGGCGGAAAACCAGCTGATCCAGCAGGTCAGCATCCACGCCCTGGCGCGCCTGGCCGAAACCCGCGATCCGGAAACCGGCAACCACCTGCACCGCACCCAGGAATATGTGCGCACCCTGGCGCAGGCCCTGCGCCAGCATCCGCGCTTTGCCGCCTATCTCGACGACCGGCGCATCGATGCCCTGGCCAAATCGGCCCCGCTGCACGACATCGGCAAGGTCGGCATTCCCGACCACATCCTGCTCAAGCCGGGCGCCCTGACGCCGGAAGAGTGGACAATCATGAAGACCCATGCCGAACTGGGCAGCCGGGCCATCGCCCAGGCCGAGGCCGATGCCGAGCAGAAGGTCGATTTTCTCGACATCGCCAAGGAAATCGCCCGTCACCACCACGAAAAATGGGATGGCAGCGGCTACCCGGATGGACTGAGCGGCGAGGCGATTCCTATCTCGGCCCGCCTGATGGCGCTGGCCGACGTTTTCGACGCGCTGATCTGCAAGCGCGTCTACAAGGATGCCTTCCCGGTCGAGACCGCCCGCCAGATCATCGTCGACGGCAGCGGCAAGCATTTCGACCCGGATGTCGTCACGGCCTTCGTCGAACAGTTCGGCACCTTCGTTCGCATCGCCGGCACCTATGCCGACTGATGGATGAAACGAAGCCGACGATGAAGCCAGCCGCCGCGCCACCGACCACCCTGACCCGCGCCCTGGCGCTGGTCGTGGCCCCCTACGTCGTCCTCGCCTCGCTGTGGATTTTCATCTCCGACCGGCTGCTGATGGCCTTGGTCACCGACCCGCAGCACCTGCTGCTCGCCAGTTCGCTGAAAGGCTGGCTATTCATCGCCGTCACCGCGCTGCTGCTTGCCCTGCTGTTGCGCCGCCTGCTGGCCATCGTCGAACGCGGCCGCCTGAGCGAGCGCCAAGCCCGTCTGGCCGCCGAACAGGCGACGCAGGCCCTGGCCCACGAGCACCTGCACCTGCGGACCCTGCTCGACACACTGCCCGACCTGATCTGGCTGAAGGACCCGGACGGCCTCTACCTGAACTGCAACCGCCGCTTCGAAACGTTTTTTGGCGCGCCGCAGGCCGCCCTGATCGGCAAGACCGATTTCGATTTCGTCGACCGCGAACTGGCCGAGTTCTTCCGCGCCAACGACCGCGCCGCCCAGGCCGCGGGCGGGCCGCGCAGCAACGAGGAATGGGTGACCTTCGCCAGCGACGGCCATCGCGAACGCCTGCTGACCACCAAGACCCCGATGTTCGACAGCGACGGCCGGCTCGTCGGCATCCTCGGCATCGGCCACGACATCAGCCCGCTGAAGGACCTCGAGGAGCGCTTCCGGGTTGCCTTCGATGCCAGCCCGGCGTCGATCTCGCTGACCACCATCGAGGACGGCATCTACCTCGACGTCAACCGGCGCTACGCCGAAATGCTCGACTGGCCGGGCGACCAACTGCTCGGCCGCAGTTCCGCCGAGTTCGGCCTGTGGCCGACGCCGGCGGATCGCCAGCACTGGCTGGAGCAATTGCAGGTCAGCGGCAGCCTGCGCGACTACCAGACGGAATGGCGCCGGCGCGACGGCAATCCGATCTCGGTCAGCATTTCCGCCGAGATCGTCAGCCTCAGCGACCGCCGCTGCGTGCTCGCCTTCGTGCTCGACATCACCGAACGGCACCTCGCCGAGCAGGCCGTCTTCCAGCTGCAGGAACGCCTGGCCGTCGCCTTCCGCGCCGCCCCGGTGGCCGCCTGCATCACCCGCGTCGACGACGGCCGGATGATCGACGTCAATGACCGCCTGCTCAGCGAATACAACTGGACACGCGGCGAGCTGCTGGGCAAGACGACGCTCGAGGCCGGCCTCTGGGACGGCAACGACCGCGCCCGGATGGTCGCGCTGTTGCGCCGCGACGGTTTCGTCAATGATTTCGACAGCACGGCTACCGGCCGCGATGGCCGGCAACGCCGGATCAGCCTGTCGGCCGCCCGGATCGATGTCGATGGCGAACCGCATATCGTCGTCTATATCGTCGATGTCTCGGAGCGGCGCGCCGCCGAGCAGGCCTTGCGCGAACGCGAGGAGATCTACCGCAGCATCGTCACCCAGGCCAGCGACGGCATCTGCCTGATCGATCCGGAAACCCTGCGGTTTCTCGAGATCAACGATGCCGTCATCACCAATCTCGGCTATACCCGCGATCAGTTCGCCGGTCTCGACCTTGCCGACATCCAGGCGGCTGCCGACGAAACCGAGCTGCGCGCCCTGCTCGCCGACATCGTCGCCCGCGGCAGCGCCGTCTTCGAGCGCCACCACTGGCGCCGCGACGGCAGCCTGCAGATCGCCCGCATCGCCGCCACCGCCGTACAGGTCGGCGGCAGCGCCAAGATCTGTGCCATCTGGCAGGACATCACCGAGCAGAAAGCCGCCACCGCGGAACTCGAAAGCCACCGCCACCATCTCGAGGATCTGGTCGCCGATCGCACTGCCGAACTGGCCCGGGCCAAGGATGCGGCCGAGGAGGCCAGCCGGGCCAAGAGCGTCTTCCTGGCCAACATGAGCCACGAGATCCGCACGCCGATGAATGCCATCATTGGCCTCAACCATCTCGCCGAACGCCATACCGGCGATCCCGAGCAGCGCATCCGCCTGCGCAAGGTGGCCGACGCGGCCCATCACCTGCTGGCCATCATCAACCAGATCCTCGACATCTCGAAAATCGAGGCCGGCAAACTGGAACTCGAGCCGACCGACTTCCTGCTCAGCCAGGTCATCGACAATACCGGCATCCTGGTGATCGACCACCTGCGCTCCGGCGGCATCGAATTGCACCGCGAAATCGACCCGGCCCTGCCGGCGGTCCTGCATGGCGACCCGCTGCGCCTCGGCCAGGTGCTGCTCAACTACCTGTCGAACGCCGTCAAATTCACCCGCCACGGCCACATCACCATCAAGGCCAGCCTCGACAGCCGCGACGCCGCCGACAACCTGCTCGTCCGCATCGCCGTCAGCGACACCGGCATCGGCATCCCGCGCGAACAGCAGGCGCGCATCTTCGACGCCTTCGAGCAGGCCGACACCTCGACCACCCGACGCTTCGGCGGCACCGGTCTCGGCCTCGCCATCGTCCGCCGCCTGGCCCACCTGATGGGCGGCGACAGCGGGCTGGTCAGCGCCCCCGGCGAAGGCAGCACCTTCTGGTTCACCGCCCGCCTGCGCCCGGGCACCGCGCCGGTAACGGCAGCGTCGCTGCCGTTACCGGCGGCCGACGCCGAGCAGGTCCTGGCTACCCTGCATCAGCAGGCCTGCATCCTGCTCGCCGAGGACAACCAGATCAATCAGGAAGTCGCCGTCGACCTGCTGCGCAGCGTCGGCCTGCATGTCGACCTGGCGGTGAACGGCGAGGAAGCCGTCCGCCTGGCGCGCGAGCGTCCCTACGACCTGATCCTGATGGACATGCAGATGCCGGTGATGGACGGCCTGGAGGCCACCCGCCTGATCCGCGCCAGCAGCGCCGGACGCAAGGTGCCAATCCTGGCGATGACGGCCAACGCCTTCAGCGAAGACCGCCAGCGTTGCCTGGATGCCGGCATGAACGACCATATCGCCAAGCCAGTCGACCCGGGCAACCTGTTTGCCGCGCTGATCAAGTGGCTGCCGCTGGGCGAGCGTGGCGGATCAGCGGCGGTGACGCGCCTGCCTTCCCCTCCGGCCGCTGCCGAGCGCGACTTGAGCAGCGCCCTGGCCGGCGTTCCCGGTCTTGACCTCGACGCCGGTCTGCGCGCCGTGCGCGGCCGCTTCGCCAGCTACCGGCGCCTGCTCAACAGCTTCCTCGACCAGCACGGCCAGGACGACCAGCTGATAGCCCAGGCCCTCGACGACGGCCGCCCCAATGACGCCTCACACCTGGCGCACGCGCTCAAGGGGGCCGCCGGCACGCTCGGCCTGACCGGCATCCATCTCGCCGCCGCCCGCCTCAACGAAGCACTGCGCCACCCCGGCAGCGCCCCCGCCACGCCGGGGGAACTGCTGGACGAACTCCGCGCCGCCGCCCAGACGACGCTGGCACCGCTCGCCGCCGCCCTCGAACGCACACCGGAGCCGCAAGCGTGACCGCCACCCTGAACTCGCCGCTGGCCGAGATCATGAGCCGCGACGTCTTCGCCATCGGCCCGGACGCCACCCTGCACGAGGCCGTCCGGCTGATGGCCGAAGAATGCGTCTCCTGCCTGCTGGTCGGCGAGGGCCAGCAGTCGCTGGGCATCATTACCGAAACCAACATCGTGCGCGCCATGCACGACCGCCTGCCGGCGACGACGCCGGTCAGCGCGATCATGTCGCAGCCGCTGATCAGCGCCCCGCCCGAACTCGAACTGATCCGTGCGCGGCAACTCGTCGAGCAGCACGGCATCCGCCATCTGGTGGTCGTCGACGAGCAGGGGCGGACGCTTGGCATCGTCAGCGAAACCGATTTCCGCCTGGCGCTCGGCAGCAACATTTTCCGCCAGCTGCGCAACCTGGCCGGCGTCATGGAGCGCGAGATCCCGCACCTGGCGCCCGAGGCGCGCATGGACGAGGCGATCGCCTGCATGGTCGCCTTCGCCGCCGACTACCTGATCGTCACCGACAACGGCAAACCGCTCGGCATCCTGACCGAACGCGACATTCCCCGCCTGCTGCGCGAGCATCCGCAGCCGCATGAGCTGCCGCTGCGCGCGGCGATGACTTCGCCGGTGCGCGGCGTCCCGGTCGACGCCTCGGTCACCGCCGCCCTCGAGGCGATGAGCCGGCACCATCTGCGGCACATGGCGGTGATCGACGACGACGGCTGCATCCAGGGGGTCGTCAGTCAGCGCCGGCTGCTCGAACAGCTCTCCCTGCACCAGTTCGAATCGGCCCTCGAACAGGTGCGCCAGGAACGCGACCGCCTGCGCCTCGAGGCGCATCTGAAACTGGCGCTCGACGCCGCCGGCGGCGGCAGCTGGGAATACCTGCACGACAGCGATCGCCATATTGTCAGCGCCGGCCTGGTCAGCTTGCTCGGCGACAGCCCGGCGACGGTGCCGCAGAGCATGGCCGAATGGCAGCAACGCATCCACCCGGACGACCAGCCGCTGTTTGCCGCGGCCCTGGCCGCCGTCGCCGCCGGCGCGCAGCCCCATCACCGGCTCGAATACCGGGTCCGCCGCGGCGACGGCAGCTGGCTGTGGGTCGAGGACCGCGGCTGCATCATCGATCGGCATGCCGACGGTACGCCGGCGATCACCGCCGGCGTACTGACCGACATCACCACCCGGCGCACCGAACGGACGCAGATCGAAGCCGAGCGCAGCCGCCTGAGCGCGCTGCTCAAGACCTTGCCTGACATGGTCTGGCTGAAGGATGGCGACGGCGTCTATCTCGAATGCAATCCGCGCGCTGCCCGCCTGTTCGACCGGCCACCGGCCGCCGTGCTCGGCCGCCGCGACCACGAGCTGCTGCCGGCCGAGATCGCCGACCGGCTGCGCCAACACGACCAGCTCACCGTCGACCGCGGCGAAACCCAGCGCTTCGAGGAGACCCTGCATTTCCCCGATGGCCACGTCGAGCGCCTGGAAACCCTGAAGACCCCGGTCTATGCCGGCGATGGCAGCCTGCTCGGCGTGCTCGGCATCGCCCACGACGTCACCGAGCGGGAAGTCAGCCGCGACCGCATCGCCAGACAGAACCGCGCGCTACGTCTGATGAGCGGCGTCGCCCAAGCCCTCGTCCGCCATGCCGACGAAACACCGATGCTCAGCGAAATCTGCAATCTGCTGGTCGAAGCCGGCGGCTACCGCATGGCCTGGATCGGCGAAGCGGTCGACGATGCCGGGCGCAGCATCGTGCCACTGGCCGAGTCGGGCTTCGTCGCCGGCTACCTGGCCAACCTCGACCTCAGCTGGAGCGAGGGCCCGAGCGGCGCCGGCCCGACCGGCCGCGCCATCCGCAGCGGCGTGCCGAGCATCGTCCAGGACATCGAGCGCGACCCGAGCTTCGCTCCCTGGCGCGACGCGGCGCTACAACTCGGCTACCACGCCTCGGTGGCGCTGCCGCTGCGCATCGACGGCCGCGTCGTCGGCGCCTTCAATCTTTACGCCACGGCCGCCGAGGCCTTCGACGACGAGGAGCTGACGCTGCTCGCCAACCTGAGCGGCGAACTCGGCCTGGGCATGGCCATGCAGCGCTCGCGCCGCGCCCTGGTCGACAGCGAGGCGAGCCTGCGCCAGGCCCAGCACCTGGCCCGCCTCGGCCATTACGATTTCGCCCCGCCGGCCGACCGCTGGTCCTGTTCGCCGGAACTGGCGGCGATTTTCGGCATCGATGCCGGCTATCCGCACACCGCCGCCGGCTGGCTGGCCCTGGTCCATCCCGAGGAGCGCGAGGCGATGGCGCGCTACCTGCAGGAGGAGGTGCTCGGCCGCCATCGCCCCTTCGACCGGCAATACCGCATCGTCCGCCACAGCGACGGCACGGTGGTCTGGGTCCACGGCACCGGCGAACTGAACATCGCCCCCGACGGCAGCGTCAGCCGGATGTTCGGCACGATCCAGGACATCAGCGCGCCGGTCCGCCTGGAGCAGGAACTGCGGCACAGCGAAGCCTCGCTGCGCGAGGCCCAGGCGATCGCCCATATGGGCAGCTGGACGCTGGACGTGCGCAGCGGGGCGCTCAGCTGGAGCGACGAGGTGTACCGGATCTTCGGCCAGCAGCGCGGCGTCCCGCAGACCTTGGCGCGCTTTACCGACAGCATCCATGCCGACGACCGCGAGCGGGTCCTCGGCGAATGGGAGGCGGCCCTGCATGGCGCCCCCTACGACTGCGTGCACCGCATCCTGATCGACGGTCAGGTGCGCTGGGTGCGCGAACGCGCCCAGGTCCGCTTTGCCCCCTCCGGCGAGGCGATCTCGGCCGTCGGCTCGGTGCAGGACATCACCGAACAGCGCGGCGTCGAGGACTCGCTGCGCAAGCTGACGCTGGCCATCGAACAGACGCCGCACAGCATCATCGTCACCAATACCCGCCAGGAAATCGAGTACGTCAACGAAGCCTTCGTCCGCAGCAGCGGCTATCCGCGCGCCGAAGTCATCGGCCGGACACCGACCCTGCTGCAGTCCGGACTGACGCCGGCCGCCAGCTACGACAGCTTGCGCCAGGCACTGGCGCGCGGCGAAATCTGGCGCGGCGAGTTCGTCAACCGGCGCCGCGACGGCACCACCTTCGAGGCACTCGCCATCATTTCGCCGGTGCGTCAGCCGGACGGCCGCATCACCCACTTCCTGTCGATCGAAGAAGACATCGGCGACAAGAAGCGCCTGCAGGCCGAACTCGACCGCCATCGCCAGCATCTCGAGACCCTGGTCACCGAGCGCACCATCCAGCTGCGCCAGGCCAGCGAGCAGGCCGAGGCGGCCAGCCGGGCAAAGAGCGCCTTCCTGGCCAACATGAGTCACGAGATCCGCACGCCGATGAACGCCATCATGGGCCTGACCCACCTCGCCCTGCGCGATCCCGACCTGACGCCAGGCCAGCACAAGCGCCTGGTCAAGGTGGACACAGCCACCCGTCACCTGCTGTCGATCATCAACGACATTCTCGACATCTCGAAAATCGAGGCCGGCAAGCTGCTGCTCGAAGACAGCGACTTTTCCCTGGCCCACCTCGTCGCCACCGCCCGCGACCTGATTGCCGAGCGCGCCGCCGCCAAGGAACTGCCGCTGGTCAGCGAGCTCGACCCGGCGCTGCCCGCCCGCCTGCGCGGCGACCCGCTGCGCATCCAGCAGATCCTGGTCAATTTCCTGTCGAACGCGGTGAAATTCACCGAGCGCGGCCGCATCGTCATCGCCGTCCGCCTGCTGAGCCACGACGATAGCGGTTATCAGGTGCGTTTCGAGGTGCGTGACAGCGGCATCGGCATCTCCCCGGAAGTGCAGTCGCGGCTGTTCATGCCCTTCGAACAGGCCGACACCTCGACCACCCGGCGCTTCGGCGGCACCGGCCTGGGCCTGGCGATCAGCAGTCGGCTGGCCCAGGCCATGGGCGGCGACATCGATGTCGACAGTCGGCCCGGCCAGGGCTCCACCTTCTGGTTCTCGGCCCGCCTGGCCGCCGCCCACGAGACCGGGAGCAGCGCCCTCATCGCCGCCGGCAATGCCCATGACCAGCCGGTGAGTTTCCCGGCGACGACGCGCGTGCTGCTGGCCGAAGACAATCCGATCAACGAGGAAGTGGCCGACGCCCTGCTGCAGTCCGCCGGCCTCAGCGTCGATGTGGCCAGCGATGGCGCCCAGGCCGTGGCGCTGGCCGAGCGCCGCGTCTACGACCTAGTGCTGATGGACATGCAGATGCCGGTGATGGATGGGCTGGAAGCGACGCGCCGCATTCGCGCCCTGCCCGGCTGGGCATCGGTACCGATCCTGGCGATGACGGCCAACGCCTTCGCCGAGGACCGCAACGCCTGTCTGGCCGCCGGCATGAACGACCATGTCGCCAAGCCGGTCGATCCCGACCGCCTGTTCGCCACCCTCGCCCGCTGGCTGTCGCCGGGCGTCGGCGCCGGCCCTTCGCCCGAGCCAGGGGCGGCGCTTGACGACCCGGCCTTCGCCGCCGGTCTCGCCGCCATTCCCGGCCTCGATGCCGAACTCGGCCTGCATGCGATCCGCGGCCGCATCGGCAGCTACCGCCGCCTGCTCGGCAAATTCGTCGACAGCCACGGCGGCGATTTCGCCAGCATCCGCCAGTGCCTCGCCAGCGGCGACCGCGACGAGGCCCGGCGCCTCGCGCATTCGCTGAAGGGCGCCGCCGGCACGCTCGGCGCCGTGGCGGTGCAAGCGGCGGCAGCGGCTGGCGAAACGGCCATCCGGGAGGGCGCGACAGCAACCGAGCTCGAGCCGCTGCTGGCACACCTGGCCGACAGCTACCAACAACTCGGCGCGGCACTGCGGCCGCTGCTCGTGGCACCGGCGCAGCCGGCGGCCGCCGGCGCCTGCCCCAACCCGGCAGCGCTGGGCGAATTGCGCCGCCTGCTCGAGGAAGGTGAAGTGCATGCCCAGGAACTGGTGCGCCTGCACGAGGCGAACCTGCGCAACGCCCTTGGCAGCGCCTTCCCGGCTTTCGAACGGCTGATCGGCAATTTCGACTTCGAGGCGGCCAAGGTGCTGCTCGACACCGCCACGGCGGCCCGCTGACGCATGGCCGACGCCTTCCTCACACCACCAGTCGCGCTGCTGCTGATCGTCGCCCTAGCCGGCGCCCTGCTGCTCGCCAGTTTCGTCGCCATCCGGCAGACCCGACGCCTCCGCCACTGCCGCCAGCAACTCGCCGCCGAAGCGGCCCGCCTGGCCGAACAGCAACGCTTCCGCATCGCCTTCCACGCCAGCCCGCTGGCCGCCTCGATCACCCGTGCCGACGACGGCCTGGTCATCGACGCCAATGACAATTGCCAGCGCGATTTCGGCTGGCGGCGCGAGGAACTGATCGGCCATACCGCCCTGGAGCTTGGCCTGTGGCCGGACATCGATGCCCGCGTGCAATTCGTCGCCGAACTGCAGGCGAGCGGCAGTGTCGTCGCGCACGAAGCGCGCTGGTGCGACCGTTCGGGCCAGGCGCATGCGGTGGAACTGTCGGCCGCCCTGATCGACATCGACGGCAGTCCGCACATCCTGGCTTTTGCCACCGATATCAGCGAACGGCGCCAGGCCCAGGCGGAACTGGCCCGCTACCGGCGCCGCCTGGAAAGCATGGTCGAGGAACGCACCCGCGAACTGGCCCAGGCGCGCGACGAAGCCCAGCATGCCAGCCGGGCCAAGAGCACCTTCCTGGCCAACATGAGTCACGAAATCCGCACCCCGCTCAATGCCGTCATCGGCCTCACCCACATGATCCGCCGCGACGCGCGGGAACCCCGCCAGCAGGAGCGTCTTGACCGCGTCAGCGATGCGGCCCGGCACCTGCTCGGCCTGATCAACGACATTCTCGACAGCGCCAAGATCGACGCCGAGCGGCTGCGCTTGCAGGAGTGCGACTTCGCCAGCCGACGGCTGTTCGGCGAGGCTCTGGAGACGATCGAACAGCGGGCCCGGGAGAAGGGCCTGGCCGTGCACGCCGAGATCGACCCCGACCTGCCGCCCTGGCTGCATGGCGACCCGCTGCGCCTGCAGCAGATCCTGATCAATTTCCTGAGCAATGCGGTGAAGTTCACCGAGCGCGGGCGGATCGTCCTGCGCGCCCGTTTTGTCGAATGTCCGCCGACCGACATCCTGCTGCGCTGCGAAGTCGAGGATAGCGGCATCGGCATTCCCGCCGACATTCAGCGACGCCTGTTCACACCGTTCGAACAGGCCGACAGTTCGAGCACCCGGCGCCACGGCGGCAGCGGCCTCGGGCTGGCCATCAGCCGCGAGCTGGCCCGGCTGATGGGCGGCGATGCCGACGTCGACAGCCAGCCCGGGCGCGGCAGCATTTTCCAGGTGACCGTGCGCCTCGGCCTGGCCGCCCCGGCTGCCGGCGATGACGCGCCGCCGCTAGCGGAAGGCAACCTGAATTGCGCGGCGCGCCTGTTGCTGGTCGAGGACGATGCGCTCAACCGCGAAGTGGCGCTCGACCAGCTGGCCAGCCACGGGCTGTCCGCCGATGTCGCGGAGAACGGCCAGATTGCCGTGGAAATGGCACAAAAAACGGCCTACGACCTGATCCTGATGGACATGCAGATGCCGGTGATGGACGGTCTCGAGGCCACCCGCCGCATCCTCGCCCTGCCCGGGCGGCCGCCGCCGATCATCGCGATGACGGCCAATGCCTTCGCCGACAGCCGGGACGCCTGCCTGGCCGCCGGCATGGTCGAGCACCTGAGCAAGCCGGTCGATCCGCAATTGCTGCTGCGCAGCCTGTTGCGCTGGCTGCCGGCCGACCCGGCCGCAGAAACGGAAACGACCAACGAAGCGGCAATGCCGGCGCCGGCGGCTGGCCCAGCCGGCCAGCGCCTGGTCGCCGCCCTGGCCAGCACCCCCGGTTTCGACATTCAGCGGGGCCTGGCGGCGATCGGCGGCCAGGCCGACAAATACGCCATTCTGCTGCGCAAGTATCTGGAGGTGCACGGCGGCACGGTGGCGGCGACGTGCGCCGCCCTGGCCGCCGACGACCAGCCCCTGGCCCGCCGCCTGGCCCATACGCTGAAGGGCACGGCGGCGACGCTGGGCCTGAATGCCACCCGCGACGCCGCCGCCAAACTGGAAGAGGCGCTGATCGCCGACGATGACGACGGTGAGGACAGCGACACGCTGTGCCAGCAACTGGACAGCGTGCACACGCAGCAACTGGCGCGCTTGCGCCGCCTGCTGGACGAACTGCTGCCGGCCGCCAAGGCGGCGGATCAACAATGAGCGGCCGGCGTGCCGGCGCAAACGGCGGCGAACGCCGCGCTTAGCCGAGCCGGATCGCCGCCTCGACCTCGTTGCCGCGACCGCGATACTCGAGGCGGTCGAAACTGATCATCCGCGACATGGCAATGCCCCGGCCGTGGGTGTCGAAGGCCCGTTCCGGACTCATTTCGAGATAGCCGGACCAGTCAAAGCCGGCGCCCTGGTCGCGAATGACGAAGCACAACTCGCCATCGCCACGGCGAATCTCGACTTCG
The DNA here is from genome assembly GCA_002842345.1 of Betaproteobacteria bacterium HGW-Betaproteobacteria-12. Classification (GTDB taxonomy): domain Bacteria; phylum Pseudomonadota; class Gammaproteobacteria; order Burkholderiales; family Rhodocyclaceae; genus Azonexus. The sequence goes on from PHCU01000041.1 coordinate 27,070, forward strand.
GCCTGGCGGCCGGCGAATTGCGGGTCGCTCAGGCGGCACTCGATTTCCTCGTGCAGGCGATCGCTCTCGAGTAATACCGACTTCTCCTGGTAACCGATGGCCAGGTTGCCGTGCTCGACAGCATTGAGCATCAGTTCCGAGAGACCGAGCACGACCCGCGCCGGATCGGGCGCGACGTTGGCGAGCAGGGCCGACAGCGCCCGCGCCTCGTCGGTGCTGCGGTAAACGAAGCGCGCCTCGGCCAGGCAGGCGAGGATGCGGCCCTGGCGCTTGACCTCTTCCTCCAGTTCGCGGTGGCCGCGATAGTCGCGCGTCGCTGCGGCGACGATAGCCAGCAGCGTGTCGGCCGAGAACGGCTTGGTCAGGTAGTAGTAGGCACCGGCCTGGAGGCCTTCGAGCACGTCGGCGTCGGCGGTCATGCCGGTCTGCATGATCACCGGCACATGCCGCATGTCGGCCCGCTGCTTGACCCGGCGCAGGATCTCGATGCCGTCCATGTCCGGCATCATGCGGTCGAGCAGGATCGCGTCGAAGCGCTCCGGCGTTGCATCGATCAGCTTCCAGGCGGCCTCGCCCGATTCCGCTTCGACCACCGCATAACCCTCGACCAGCAGATTCTCGGCCAGAATTTCGCGGCCGATCGGCTCGTCGTCCACCACCAGTACGCAGCTTTGTCCCAAAACGTCTCCCGCCATGAATTCGCCAGCATGTGGTCAGTGCAAGCCGCACAGGTTACCGGAAGCCCCGGCTGAAATAAATGTACCTTGGTCCAGTGTCGGCGGCTTGACCGCCTGGCCCGGGAATTGTCGGCGGCTTCGCCTGTCTGATCAGCTGCCAGCAGACTGCGGGCTGCCGGCAGCCCATCGTCCCGCAGGGAAGAGAGGCATCGGATGATGCACGGTTGCCAGCCGCCAGGCTTGCTGCGGAGGCCCGGAGCGCAAACATGATGAGCCGGGAAATCACCGGCCTGCGCCGGCCGATGGCCGAGCGCCGGCAACGCGACAGCGGCCTCCCGGCCGGCTGCAGCGAGCGGCGCCGGCAGGCGGAACGGCGCGACATCCGCGTCACGCCGCTGGCGCTGGTGGATTGGGCGGAAGCCGCCTGCAATTACTACTACCAGGCACCCGGATCCTGTCCGCCGGCCCGGCGCTGGTCGCTCGACCGCCGGGTGGCCGAGCGGCCGCCGCCCGGCGACGAAAGGCGGCTGCGCGCCGAGCGCCGCCGCCTGGCCGTCGTGGCCATTCCGCTCGCCGACTGGGCCGAGGCGATGGCAAATTTCTACTACCACTACCCGCGGCGCTGAACCCGTCGCGCCGACTATGCCGCGGCTAGCAGCCTGTCGGATTGAGTAAGCCATCGGCGCTCTTCTGGAAGCACCGTTTTGCAGGATCGAGGCAGCTGAATTTCCAGGGGACGAATTGGCTGG
>PHCU01000042.1 GCA_002842345.1 Betaproteobacteria bacterium HGW-Betaproteobacteria-12
CGAGGTCGGCTTCATGGCCGGCATGATGAAGAAGCTGTCGAACCGCGCCGACTGCGTGTTCACCGGCAAGGGCCTGGCCTTCGGCGGCTCGCTGATCCGTCCGGAAGCCACCGGCTACGGCACCGTCTATTTCGCCGAGCAGATGCTCGCCCAGCAGGGCTGCAGCTTCGCCGGCCGGCGGGTCAGCGTCTCCGGCGCCGGCAACGTCGCCCAGTACGCCGTGGAAAAGGCCATGGCGCTCGGCGCCAAGGTCGTTACCGTCTCCGATTCGAGCGGCACCGTCGTCGACAACGACGGCTTCACGCCGGAGAAGCTGGCCGAACTGATGGAGGTGAAGAACCACCTCTACGGCCGCGTCAGCGATTACGCCCAGCGCGTCAAGGCCAACTTCCTGCCCGGCGTCCGCCCGTGGCACGTGCCGGTGGACATCGCCCTACCCTGCGCGACGCAGAACGAACTCGACGGCGACGATGCACGAACCCTGGTGAACAACGGCGTGATCTGCATCGCCGAAGGCGCCAACATGCCGTCCACGGCCGCGGCGGTGAAGGTCTTCGAGGAAGCCGGCGTGCTCTACGCCCCGGGCAAGGCCAGCAACGCCGGCGGCGTCGCCACCTCCGGCCTGGAGATGAGCCAGAACGCGATGCGCCTCGCCTGGCCGCGCGACGAGGTCGATAGCCGCCTGCACGAGATCATGTGCAACATCCACGAGGCCTGCCTGCGTTATGGCCGCGGCCCCGACGGCAAGGTCAGCTATGTGAATGGCGCCAACATCGCCGGCTTCGTCAAGGTCGCCGAGGCGATGCAGGCCCAGGGCGTGACCTGAGGAGCCGGCGATATTTCCCGGATACCGTGAGTAGATCAGCGCATCAACTTAATCGAAGCACGGCTCGAACCCGGCACGTGCAATGAGATCGAATTTCTGCAGCAACAGAAATTGGCGATCAAGGACGAAATTTGCGAATTGCTGCGGCGCATCCGCCTGGATCGCCGGGTGCCGCCACGCTGAAACAGTGCCCCGTCGCGGAGCGGTCACTGCTCCAGCGTGGAGCAATTGCTCAATTCCGACACAGCCAACCGGGCAACATCCGATCCAGCGTGCCATCGCGTTGCAGCACATGCTTCAGCGCGCCAGCCACATGCAGAGCGATCAGCCCCGCCCCACCCCAGACCGCCAGCCAATGAATCTGCTTGAACAGGCCGTTCAACGTCTCATCCGGCCAGCCGGCCTTGGGCAGTTCGATACCGAAGAACTTGAGGGCGAAGGGCGTGAACGACGAGGCCAGATAGCCGGCGAGCGGCGCCACGAGCAGGAAAAGATAGAGACCGACATGTGTCGCCCGCGCCAGCCAGGCTTCCCAGCCGGTGGCCGGCGACGGCGGCGCCGGCCGGCGCCGCCGCCAGAACAGGCGAATGGCGACCAGCAGCAGCGCCAGCAGGCCAAGCGACTTGTGCAGACCGTAGGCGGCGCTGCGCTCAGCCCCCTTGGGCAGATCGGTCATCGTCCACCCCAGCCAGAGCAGCCAGACGACCAGAATGGCCTGCCCCCAGTGCAGCGCGATGGCCGGCAGCGTGTAACGTTGCGCGCTCATCGGATACTGACGCCCCAAGGCAGTTCGCCGACCGGGCTACCACCCCCCTGCCGCCGGCCATCAAGGCCGAACACCGCGTGTTCCGGACTCTTGCCGCGCACCTGGATGCGCGCCAGCAGAGGGAGCGAAGAGGGCATAACGACCTCAGACGGCGTGATGAGTGATGCCATGCTGGCGGAAGATCGCGGCGATGCTACCGTCGCGCTTGAGCTCGGCAAGGGCGGCAGTCAGGGCATCGGCCAACGGCTGCTCCTCGACCTTGACGGCCATGCCCAGCGGCCAGCTATCCACCTTCAGTTCGGCAAATTTCGTCGCTTCGAGGACGACGTGCTCTTGCCCCTTGACGGCCGCCTCCAACTCGGCGCGCGGCGCCAGCACGGCGGCGATGCTGCCGGCGGCCAGGGCCTGGCCGGCCTCGGCGACGGTGGTGAAATGCACGACGTTCTCGCGCAGTCGGCCATTGAGCGCGCTGAGCAGGAAGGAGTCAGCCAGCGAGGCGGTTTCGACGCCGATCTTCTCGCGGGTGAACACTTCCAGGGCCACCGCCGCCGAGCCGGACAACGCCGGCACACGCTGCGGATTGCGCGCCACGGCCAGGGTTTCGCGATGGTAGGCGCCGAAGATGCGGACCTTGTCGTTGGCCCGCGCCAGCACCTCGTCCACCGGCACGTGCAGCATCACGTCGGCCGGCTGGGTGCCGAGATAGTGCCCTCTCCAGACCATGTTGCGCAGGTCGTCGTTCATGTCCTCGTCGGCATTGAAGCCGACGATTTCAGCGGCGAGCCCCATGCGGGCGGCGATGGCACGGCCGATATCGGCATCGATGCCCTTGCCACCGCGCAGCGAATACGGCGGGAAATCGTTATACACGGCGATGCGCAGACTACCGCGCTGGCGCACGGTTTCCAGCGCATCGGCGATAGCCGGCAGAGCCAGGCTCAGCGGCAGCGCGGCGAGCGCTTGCAGGCAGCGGCGACGATCATTCCTCATGAACGGTCTCCAGCCATGTACGGATGGCCCACATCGCCTCCTGGGACAGGATGCCCTCGAACGGCGGCATGTAGACGCGGCCGTCGCGCACGGCGCCCTTGCGGATGCGCTGCAGGAACACTTCGTCGCCCTCGTCACCCTTCGGCAGGTAGCGCAGGTCCGGGGCGATGCCGCCGGAAATGGCGCTCAGGCCGTGGCAGCGGGCGCAGTTCTGGTTGTAGGCGGAATCACCGATACGGATCGCGGTCTTGTCCTGGCGGTAGGGATTGGCCGCCTGCCAGTCGGTACCGAGGGTCTTCAGGCCGGTGGTATCGACCGCCTGTGGCGTGACGTCGCCATGGGCAAGGGCCGCCGGCACTTGCGCAACGAGAAACAGGGCGGCGAGCAGCGCGCCGAGGGTTTGGGATGAATGCTTCACGGGGTCTCCTTTGGTAATGGCGATTGACGGCATGTGGGCGACTCTCCTGCAAGGCCTGTGCCAGTTCACCCCGGCACCAACCGAGGTACGACAACCCCGGGTCGCCAAAGGAACAATTAGCACGTGCCAAACAGAAAAACTGGCACGTCCTTTGCAGAGAGAGCCCATAGTTGCTTAGCGCTTTGCTTATAAAATGGGCAGGTGCTACATTATGGAGCAATAACCATAAAAATATCCCCGGGACTTTGGAGGAGAGATGGGACAGATTCAAATCGCGCCGGACTTGCATGGTCCGCGCCTGCAAGAAGCCAGGAGATTGTTCTTCGATCGCGGCGAGTTGCCCGAGGGCCTGATCGATCCGATGATCCTGCGTTCGTGGGAACGTTGCCGGCGCTTCGGCCTGAACGAGTTCCACGCCATCCCCGGCGTCGAATCGCTTGACCGGGTCGCGCTAAAAACCGAGCAGAACCGCAATCGCTACCTGCTGCTGCAGTTGCGGCCGATTATGGAGCACGTGTACGAGCAGATTCGTGAATCGGGCAGCATGGTCGTGCTGGCCGACGCCAATGGCCTGCTGCTGGAGACCGTCGGCGATCCCGATTTCGTCGACCGGGCCGACCGCATTGCCCTGAGCGCCGGCGCCTCGTGGGACGAGAACCAACGCGGCACCAACGCCATCGGTACGGCACTCTCCGAGGAACGTCCGGTTGAAGTGCTCGGCGGCGAGCATTTCCTCGAGCACAACAACTTCCTGACCTGCTGCGCCAGCCCGATCTTCGGCCCGGACGGCGCGCTGATCGGCGTCCTCGATATTTCCGGGGACTACCGCGCAACGCAGCGCCACACCCTAGGCCTCGTACGCCTGTCCACGGCCCTGGCAGAAAGTCGCCTGTTCGAGTCGGCGCACGCCGCCGACATCATCGCCTGCTTCCACGGCCGGCCCGATTACCTCGGCAGTCCGAAGGAAGGCCTGGCGGCGGTGACGCCCGACGGCCAGGTACTGGCGATCAACGGCAACGGCCTGGAAATCCTCGGCATCCGCCGCGTCGATGCCGTGCGCCGCGATTTCTCGATGGTCTTCGAAAGCAGCCTGGCGACGCTGATGGACCGCCAGCGGCTGAACCCGCAGGGGCACAGCGAGATCAACATCAATGGCCGGGCGATCAGCCTGCAGTTTCGCGGCCGCCTGCCGCCGCCGGTGGCCGCCGGCCGCGTTTTCGACGAGCCGCCGGCACCACGCCCGCTGCGCCGCAGCGAGAGCGGCTGCACGCCGGCCCTGACGCTGGACACGCTGAACACCGGCGACCCGCGCCTGCAGGCCGCCATCGACCGCGCCCGGCGCATCCTCGGGCGCGACATCCCGATCCTGATCCAGGGCGAATCGGGCGCCGGCAAGGAAATGTTCGCCAAGGGCTTCCACAACAGCGGCCCGCGCCACGACGGCCCCTTCGTCGCGCTGAATTGCGCCTCGATCCCGGAAACCCTGATCGAGTCGGAGCTGTTCGGTTACCAGGGCGGCGCCTTTACCGGCGCGCGCAAGGAAGGCGCACCCGGCAAGATCCAGCAGGCGCACGGCGGCACGCTGTTCCTCGACGAAATCGGCGACATGCCGCTCAACCTGCAGGCGCGGCTGCTGCGCGTGCTGCAGGAACGCAGCGTGACGCCGCTGGGCAGCACGCGGGCGATCCAGGTCGACATCTCGCTGGTCTGCGCCACTCACCGCAAGCTGCGCGAGGAAGTCGCACGCGGCAGCTTCCGCGAGGATCTCTATTACCGGCTCAACGGCATGAGCGTCACCCTGCCCGCCCTGCGCGAGCGCAACGACATCCGCCAACTGGTCGCCAAGATCGCCGCCGGCGAGGTCTGCGAGCGCGGCCCGGTGCGTTTCTCCGAAGGCGCCATGCAGGCCATCGAACGCTACGACTGGCCGGGCAACATCCGCCAGCTGTTCAACGTCATCCGCGTTGCCATCGCCCTGCTCGACGACGGCGAAAACCTGATCTGCGAAGCCCACCTGCCCGAGGAGCTGTTCGAGGCGCCGCTGCCGCCGACCGCCTGTGCCGGCCCGCAATGGGCCGCCGCACCGCCCGACCACCCGGCCGGCAGCCTTGAGGAAATCGGCCGCCAGGTCGCCCAGCGGGCGCTGGAAGCGGCCAACGGCAATGTCTCGGCCGCTGCCCGGCAACTGGGCATCAGCCGCAACACGTTGTACCGCAAGCTCGGCCGGCTATAGCAGGAAAGGATTGCGGGTCAGCGCGACGCCGACGATGTAGGCGTAGGCGCATAGCGCCAGGACGAAGAAGCCCAGGCGCGCGGCGCGCTTCCGGGCGCGCTTGAGCGCCATGGCGCCAAGCACGATGTAGGCGAGCAGACCGAGCACCTTGGCGGTCAGCCAGCCGTGGACGAAGGGATACTGGCCGCTCATCCAGGCCATCGCCAGCGCGCTGGCGAGCAGCGTCGTATCGACGAGATGCGGCAGCACGCGCGTCAGCCGCGCCTGCAGGTAAGCCGAGCCGCTGGCCATCCACCAGCCGCGCAGGCAGAAGCCGAGTCCGCTGAGGACCACACAGGTGACGTGCAGATGTTTCAGCGCCAGATAGCTCATGCCGCCTGTTGCCGGGCGACGATGGCCGCCGCCTGCTCCCGGTAGCGCAGGACCGCCTGCAGCAGGTTCCACCACAGCCAGCCACCGGCCACGGCCAGCGCCGCGCCGGCCGGCCGGGCCAGCCACTCGGGCAGAAAGGCGGCCAGAACGAGCAACAGCAGGGCCAGCACATGGGCGCGCAACTGCCGCTGCATCGCCTGATCGGGCAGCAGGCGGTTCACATTGGGCACCGGCACACCGACCTGGATGCCGTGCTGCAGGTGCAGCCAGGCCAGGAAGGGCACGATCTTGTACATCATGCCGGCGATGAAGGAGATGAAGGCCCCGGCGATCAGCAGGATGGCGAACAGCGGCGTCCAGGCGGCGAACTCGGCGAGCGGCGGCCAGAGCGCCATGGCGGCCAGCATGGCGAGGGCGCCCATGGCGGCCAGCAGGCCGACCTGCCAGTAGCGGCTGGTGGCATCGGCCCGCGCCCGCCGACGCTGCAACTGCAGGCGCAAGGTGAGTCCGGCGAAGGCGATGCCGGCGATGGCCAGGCCCAACTGACAGCTACGCACCAGCAGTGGCCAGCCGAGCCCGACGGCCAGCGCCCAGAGCAGCAGCAGGGCGACGAACAGTTGCGGAAACCACCAGCTCGGGCGGGCCGGATAGCCCGGCGTCAACTGGAACATCGGCACCACAACGTAGGCGATCGACAGCAGCAGCACGCCAGCCCAGGCGCCGAGGCCCCAGCCGGCATGCAGGTTGGTCAGTTCGCCGTAGGGCAGGCTCCAGCCGTGCGCCAGGCCGAGCGCCAGCGTGATGCCCAGGCCGACGACGCCGGCCAGGCCGAACAGCGACAACTTTAGGCCGCGGATGGTCGGACTGGTCGACGGCTGACGGAGCAGCCCCCAGGCCGCCGCCAGCAGGAAGATGCCGATGGCCAGGGCAAGCAGCACGACAGCCAGGTGCAGCAACAGCGGCGAGCCGGCAAGGAAGCCGGCGGCCAGCAGCAGCGTGCCGAGGGTCAGGCCGGGATGGACCAGGCGGGCGATCAGCAGTGGCCGGCCGAGGTCGGCACCGGCGACGACCGGCATGATCTGGATCAGGGCACCGACCATCACCTGCAGCATGAAACCGATGGTGATCAGGTGCACCAGCGCCAGGGTGCCGGGCATCCAGCGCGAAGCGAATATCCCCGGCCCATCGACGGCGAGCAGCAGGCCGGCCAGCGCGAGGAACAGCGGCGCGGTCAGGAAGAAACGCAGGGGCGCCGCCAGCGGTGGCGCATTGTCGAAGGAAAGCCCCCCCTGCATCGTGGGTGCTCAGCGCGAGATCAGGATTTCGAAGGTGCCGTCGGGCAGCAGTTCGGTCTCGTAGCTGTGGCCGTTCTGGCGCAGCACCTTGTACAGCGGATGCGGTTCGCGGTAGAGCAGCAGCAGCATCTTCTCGCCGGGCTGCAGGGTATCGAGCATTTCCATGGTCTGGACGAAAGGTTCCGGCGGCTCCATGTACCGGGCATCGACGACGTGGGGGGTTTTCGCGTGGCTCATGCTTCGGACAACTCCGCTTCGAGGTGCTGCAGCAGTTCCGCCGTCTCGGCGGCGAGGTGCTCGTCGCACATGGGGTAGAGCATGTTTTCTTCCTTCAGGTTGTGCTGCTGCATCATGATCAGCAGGGTGTCGGCATAGCCGATGTAGTCGTCGGCATCGCCGGCTTCCAGCGCGGCCCGGGCATCGGCCAGCAGGGCACGCATCTGTTCGTGCTCCAGGCGCATCACCCGGGTCGGCCCCATGGTCATGCCGGTCTTCGCCTCGAAGGAGGGAAACAGGGTCTTTTCCTCGGCGGCGAAATGCGCCAGCAGGCCTTCGCAGAAGTGGCCGAAGGCCGCCTTGCCGGCGTCAACATTGCCTTTGGCCATGGCCTGCTCGGCCTCGGCGAACAGATCGTCGCAATGGCGATGATCATCGGTCATGAAACTGCGGATCGTGGTCATTTTTTCAGCTTGTCGGTTGGGGGTTCGGCACATTCTCGGGCCATCGCCCGGGACGCTCCTTGACGGCGGTCAAATTGCCCGGTTTCAGGCGCCGGCGATCCCCACCGGCAACTCGTCGAACCAGTTGATGAAGCGTTCGACGTCCGGCCCGCTGTAAATCGCCCCGTGCTGCGGACAGAGCAGGTCGATGGCCATACCGCCGACGCGTTCGCACCAGCGCCGCTTGGCTTCGTTGGAGCCCATCCAGCGCTTGTGGAAAGCTTCGGCATGGCGGATGTGGGCGGCGAAATCATCCACGAACAGGCCATCCTTGCCGGGCGGCAGCAGCGCGGCGCCGACATCGCCGGAAAACAGCACGCGGGCGGTCTTGTCGTAGAGATGGAAATTGCCCGAGGAATGCAGGTAGTGCGCCGGGATGGCCTGCAGCATCAGGCCGTCCACCGGAATTTCCATGCCCTCGTCGGGAATCGCCACGAAGGTTTCGCCGGTGCCGCCGAAATGCGGCAGGAAGCCGCTCCACATCCAGCTGACGTAGCAGCGCATGGCCGGGTTGAATTCCAGCCACAGGGCCAGCGACGAGCAGCAGTCGGGGTCCTGGTGCGAGGCGAAGACGCCGCTCAGCGCCGAGGGGTCGAACTCGGCCGAGAGCGCCGAGAAGACGGCGGGAAAGATCTCGGCGCCGCCGGGGTCGGCAAGTAGGCCGCGGTCGCCGTGGGCGATCAGGTATTCGTTGGTGTCAATCAGGTAGCCGGGCTTGTCGGGATCGCGGACGATCGCCAGCCACTTGTGGTTGCCGTCCTGGAAGATGGTCTTGGTGGTTTTCACGGAGGCGCTTTAGCAGTGTTCAGTAACCGGTAAAAAAGGGCGAGCGGCGCAATGCTTCGAGGGCACTGCGGATTTCCTCGACGATGCCGTCGAATTCGCCGGACACCTGGGCCAGCGACGGGGCGAAGCTCTGCCCGTAGGCGGCCTCGATCTTGGCCGACTTGGCCAGCACGCCGCCCAGCTCGACCATCTGGAAGGCATCATCGAGGGCGCGCCTCAACTGCCGGCGCAGGCTGGACAGACGGCGCGCCTGCGCCTCGCCCTCCGCCGCCCGGCGCTGCAGCACGCGGCCGAGCAGCGGCGCCGCCGCACCGCCGGCAGCGACCGCACCCAGCAGGCGCCCCTGCCGGCTGTTGCGCAGGCTGACCGAGACTTCGTTGACGCAGTCGTGGATCAGCGCATTCAGCGTTTGCATGCAATTGCGCAGCTCATGCGAGAAGACACGCAGTTCGTTGGACAGCACGCCGAAGCCGAGCGCCGCGCTGCCCGCCCGCTTGGCCAGAAAGATGGCGTTGAGCGCCATGATGTTGATCTGGCAGGAGACGCCGACGATGCGCTTGATCTGCTCGTTGATGCGGACAATACGCAGCAGGTCGGCGCCGGCCCCGGAGGCGGCGGCACCGACCGTCAGGGCCATGACTGCGCTCATTTCTCCAGCACGTAGCTGCCGGGGGCGTCACCCAGGGCCGGAAACTTGCGGTTGGCCGCCGGATAGGCCTCGACCAGCGGGCCGCTGCGCTCGCCCAGCCAGCGCGTCCAGTCTTCCCACCAGGTCCCCGGCTTCTTCTCGGCGCGCTCGAACCAGTGTTCCCAGTGCTCGTTGCGCTCCGGCTCGGCAATCCAGTAGGCGCGCTTGGGCGGGTTGGCCGGCGGATTGACGATGCCGAGGATGTGACCGGACGTGGACAGCACGAAGCGCACCGGCGCGGCGACATTGATTTCCTTGCGGATGCGGTAGCACTGCTTCCACGGCGCGATGTGGTCGTCCTCGGCGGTCACCACGTAGAGCGGCTGGGTGATGCAGTCGAGGTCGATGCTCTCGCCGGCGATACTCAGCTTGTCGCGCTTGATCAGGTTGTTGTGCAGGTACATCTCGCGCAGGTAGTAGGAATGCATGGCCTGCGGCATGCGCGTCGAGTCCATGTTCCAGAACAGCACGTCGAAGGCCGGCAGGTGCTCGCCGAGCAGATAGCTGCTGACCCAGTAATTCCAGATCAGGCTGTTGGAACGCAGCAGGCGGAAGGAAGCCGCCATTTCGCTGCCGTCGAGATAGCCCTTCCTGGCCATCGACTCTTCCAGCGCATTGATGCAGGCCTCATCGATGAAGACATCGATGTCGCCAGGGTGGGCGAAATCGGTCAGGGTGGTGAACAGCGTCCAGTGGGCGACCGGCATCTTGTCAGCGCCGTAGCGCTTGTTGGCCCAGGCCATGTAGGTGCTAACCAGCGTGCCGCCGATGCAGTAGCCGACCAGATGCACCTGCGCCACCTTGCAGAACTCGCAGGCGACGCGCACCGCCTCGGCGACGCCATCCTCCAGATAGTCGTCGAAGCGGACGTCGGCCAGATCCTCGCCCGGATTCTTCCAGCTGGTGATGAACACCGAGAAGCCCTGGTCGGTCAGGTGCTTGACCAGGCTCTTGCGCGCCGTCAGGTCGAGAATATAGAACTTGTTGATCCACGGCGTGGTGATGACGATCGGCATCGCCCGCACCTGCTCGGTGGTCGGCGCGTAATGAATCAGCTCGAGCAGGCGGTTGCGCAACACCACCTTGCCCGGCGTCGTTGCCAGATCCTTGCCAACGGTGAAGGCGTCCGGGTCGACCATCAGGATGTTCTTGGCCTTGACGTCGCGCTGCAGGTTGTCCCAGCCCTGCTTCAGGCTCTCGCCGTTGCTCTCGACGAAGCGCTGCATGGCGACCGGGTTGAGCCAGAAGAAATTGGGCGGCGCCACCATGTTCAGCCAGTTGCGCAGCCAGAAGGCGGAACGCCGGCGCTCCTTGTCGGACAACCCCGGCGTCTCGAACAGCATGTCCTCGAGATGGCGGGTGAAAGCCAGGTACCACTCCTTGATGATGTCCCAGCTGGCCGAATCGGTCCACACCGGATCGGCGAAACGGGCATCGTCGGCATTCGGCTTGATGACGTCGGCCGAGGCCACGCCCATGGCCCGGCGCAGGACGTGCGACTGGAGCGAGACGAGATCGGCGGACAGGGCATTGAGCGCCCGCGCCAGCTCCTGCGGATGCATCATCCAGGCCACCTGCGCATTGAGCAGCGAGGTGGTCACACCGTAAGGGTCGATCGCCTTGCTGACCGAGTCACCGAAGGTTTCGAGCGGACTCTGCGTATGCATGTCGAGACCACCATTCTTTGCTGACGAATTGCCGGACATTTGCCTTACCTCGTAGCGGTTTGTTTCTGCGTCTATCTTACAGGCTGATGTACTCGCCCGGGAGCGGCGAACCTACCTCCGGCCAGCCATGACGGGCCTTGATCGCCGCGCTGAAGGCTGCCGAGGCACTGGCCTCGCCATGCACGACGAAAACCCGGCGCGGCGCCTGGCGGAAGCCGCCCAGCCAGTCGAGCAACGCCGCCTGATCGGCGTGGGCGGACAGGCCGCCGACCGTGGCGATGCGCGCGCGCACCGGCACCTGCTCGCCGAAGATGCGCACCAGGCGCGCCCCGTCCACCAGCCACCGGCCGAGCGTGCCGGCCGCCTGGAAGCCGGCGATCAGGATGCTGCATTCGCGGCGCGCCAAGTTCTCGCGCAGGTGGTACTTGATCCGCCCGGCTTCACACATGCCGCTGGCGGAGATGATGACGGCGCCGCTGCGGATGGCGTTGAGCGCCTTGGAGCGTTCGACATCGGCGACGAATTCCAGCTTCATCCGCTCCGGATGCGCCTGCTGCCAGGCGATCAGGTCGCGCGTTTCGGCGTCGAGCAGTTCCGGGTGATTCAAGGTGATACGCGTCGCCGTGTTGGCCATCGGCGAATCGACGTACACCTTCAGTGGCTGCAGGCGTTTGCTGCGCACCAAGCCGGCCAGCAGGTAGATGATCTCCTGCGTGCGGCCGACGGCGAAGGCCGGAATGATCAGGTTGCCGCCGGCCGCCCGCGTGCGTTCGACGACATCGATGATTTCCTCCTCGGTCTCGGCCAGCGAACGGTGGCGGCGGTCGCCGTAGGTCGACTCGATCAGCAGCACGTCGGCCGCGCCGCCCGGCCGCTCCGGATCGTGCAGCACCGGACGGTCCGGCTGGCCGAGGTCGCCGGAAAAAATCAGGCGGCGCGGCTTGCCTTCGCCGCTGACCAGCACCTCCAGCCAGGCCGAACCGAGGATGTGCCCAGCATCGTGAAAGCGCACGACGACGTTCTCCGCCGGCCGCAACTCGCTGCCGTAGCGCACCGGCTGCAGCAGGCGCAGCGCCGCCAGCGCCTGCTCCACCGAATACAGCGGCGGCGGGATGCCGCGCTCGCCCTTGCCGCGCCGGTGCCGGTTGCGCAACTGCCACTCGGCTTCCTTCTCCTGGATGTGGGCGCTGTCCGGCAATAGCACTTCGAGCAACTCGATGCTCGCCGGCGTGGCGTAGACCGGCCCGCGATAGCCGAGCATGGCCAGGCGCGGCAGCAGACCGGAATGGTCGATGTGGGCATGGGTGAGCAGGACGAAGTCGATCTGGCGCACGTCGAAGCCGAAATTCAGCGCCCGCTGATTCTTCAGCCGCGCCTCCGGACCGCCCTGGAACATGCCGCAATCGACGATGAAACGCAGGCCCGCCGTCTCGACCAAAGTGCAGGAACCGGTGACCTCGCCGGCCGCTCCGAGAAAACCCAGACGCATGTTTGAAATCCTCCTGACTTGGCGTAGCATGGTCCTGAACAAGGCGGAAAGCAACGCCGGCAGACCGTTTCAGGAGGTAGACCATGTTCAAGCACATCCTTGTTCCCACCGATGGCTCGGAGTTGTCCCAGGCGACTGCCCGCCGCGCCGTCGACTTCGCCCGCGAGGCCGGTGCCCGCATCACGGCATTCTTCGCTAAGCCCGAATACCCGATCGCCTACTTCGGCGAAGGCGCGCTGATCGACCCGACGACGCCGGAGAAATTCGCCGAAATGGCCGACAGCCAGGCCGTTCAGTACCTCGGCGAAGTGCAGGCGATGTGCGCTGAAGCCGGCGTTGCCTGCGAGACCGTCACGGCGACCAGCGACGTGCCCTACGAAGCGATCATCGAAGCCGCCGACAAATCCGGCTGCGACCTGATTTTCATGGCTTCGCACGGCCGCCGCGGCATCAGCGGCTTCCTGCTCGGCAGCGAAACCAACAAGGTGCTGACCCACTCGAAGGTGCCGGTCCTCGTCTATCGCTGAGCGTCACCGCCCAACGAAATCCGGCGCCGCGGCGCCCGTACCTCAGGCGCGGATCAGGGCAGCGCGAAACTGCTCGGCTCGCGTACCCGGGTTGCCGGATCGTGCGCGGCTACGACCTCGAAGACGATCGGCCGGATGCCTGATGGCAGCACCCCGCCCGGGGCCGATACGGTAAGCGAAACGGGGCGGATGGTCGCCGCGGCCACGGTAAATTGCTCGCTACCGACAATCTCCAGCCCGGGCAGGCCGCTGACGGCGACCCGGTATTGCCGGGGCGCATCGTCCAGATTCATCAGCTTCAGGGTATAGGCATTCTCGATACGCCCCTCGGCAGTTTCCCGGGACAGCGCACCGCGGTCGCGCAGCACGTCGACCAGCAGCAGCGAACGCTCGGCCAGATAGCCGACCCCCAACGCCGAAAAAACCAGCAGCAACGCCCCATAGACGGCAACCCGCGGCCGCCCGCCGAGACCTTGCGGCGCCGGTGCGCCGGCCAGTTCATGCTCGGAGGCGAAGCGGATCAGCCCGCGCGGTGCGCCAATGCGGCCCATCACCTGGTCGCAGGCATCGATGCACAGGCCGCAGTTGATGCATTGGTATTGCAGGCCGTCGCGGATGTCGATGCCGGTCGGACAGACTTCGACGCAGATGCCGCAATCGATGCAGTCGCCGCCGGCGCCCTGGCCGCGGGTGCGGCGCGGCTCGCCGCGGCGGCGGTCGTAGGCGACGTTGGCCGTGGTCGGGTCGAACATCACGCCCTGGAAGCGGGAATAGGGACACATGTGTTGGCACACCGCCTCGCGGGCGAGGCCGGCCTGGACGTAGGTGAAGGAGGCGTAGAAGATCAGCCAGAAGGCTTCCCACGGCCCGGTCTGCAGCGCCAGCAGGCTGGGCAGCAGCTCGCGGATCGGCGTGAAATAGCCGACAAAGGCGATCGCCGTCCACAGTGCGATGATGGCCCAAAGTGCATGTTTGAACGACTTGCGCAGCAGTTTGCTGGCGCCCCATGGGCTGCGGTCGAGCTTCAGCCGGGCCAGGTGATCGCCTTCGACCTTCGCCTCGATCCAGGTGAAGATTGCTGTATAGACCGTCTGCGGACAGAGGAAGCCGCAAAACAGCCGGCCGGCCAGTGCCGTCACCAGGAACAGCCCGGTCGCCGCCAGGATCAGCACGAGCGCCAGCAGCAGCGCATCCTGCGGCCACAACACGAGGCCGAACAGGTACAGCTTCTCGTGCGCGATGTCGAACAGGATCGCCTGACGGCTGCTGCCGTTGCTTTCCCAGCTCAGCCAGCAGGCGCCGTAGAAGACGATCTGGGTCAGCCAGACCAGCGCCCAGCGCAGGCGGTTGAAGCGGCCATCCACGGCGCGGGCGTGGATTTTTCCCTGCTTGCGGTAGAGCTCCAGCTTCGCTTCGCGAACCTTGCTGACCGGCTTGTTCATGGTGCTGCTCCTGATCGGTGAACGGCCACCAGTACACCACCGGGCACCCAACAGGAACAGATTCAGAAATAGCGATTTTCGATAGGCACAGATACCCAGCCGGGACACCGACTGTACCGGGCGGATATTCCGCCATCTGTCCCTGTCATTTCTGCCGGCGCCTGCAACAATGGCTGCATCCACCGAGGAGTCTTCCGCCATGACGGCCATCACCGCTGCCGTACCTGAACCGCCCAGCCCCCCCAGCGCGCCGGCCGCCACCTGGCACATCCCGGGCAACAAGGGCATCTGGGTCGGGATCACCTGTGAGTTCGTCGAGTTCCTGGTGCTGTTCGTCGTCTATTTCGTCGCCCGCGCCCATTTCCCCGACGCTTTCGAGCAGGGCGCCGAGCGCCTGTCGCGCACCGCCGGCACGGTGATCACGCTGCTGATGCTGACCAGCAGCTTCTTCATCGCCTGCTCGGTGACCACCATGCGCGCCGGCCAGCGCCGGCAGTCGCTGTACTGGCTTCTGGCCGGCCTGGTGGTGGCGCTCGGCTACCCGATCGCCAAGTATTTCGAGATCCGCTGGAACCTGGCCCACGGCATCAACGGCGAGTCGGGCATCTTTTTCACCGTCTATTACTACCTGACCTTCAACCACCTGGTGCATGCGGTGTGGGGCATTCTCGGGATCCTCTGGGTGCTCGCCCGCCACGTGACCGGCGGCTATACGGCCGAGGACCACAGCGGCCTCGAATCGCTGGCCAGTTACTGGCACGCCACCGACATCATCTGGCTGGTGATCTTCCCCTTCTTCTACGTCCTCGCCTGAATCATGGAACCGACTGCCGCCCGCCCCAATACCGCCCTGGCGCCGCTGGCCACCGCCTGGCTGGCCCTGGTCGCGCTGACCCTGTTGAGCCTCGGGCTCGGCCACTGGTTCCACGGCGCCGCCTGGCTGCAGGTGCTGGTCGCCGCCATCGTCTGGATCAAGGGCAGCCTGGTCGCCCGCCGCTTCATAGAGGCGGAGCTGGCGCCGCCCTTCATCCGCAACGTGCTGCGCGGCTTCATCGCCTTCACGCCGCTCGCCCTGCTGCTGACCGCCTTCTACGGCCAACAGTTGGCCCGCTGGGCGACGCTATAGCTGCTCGGCGACCAGCTGCCCGAGGGTGGCGATGGCCGCCTGCTGCCGCGGCGAATCCGGATGGCCGAAATTGAGCCGCAGGTAATGGGCGAATTCGCGCTTGGCCGAGAAGATCGGCCCCGGCGCGATGCTGATGCCGCGGTCCAGCGCCTGCTGGTGCAAGACCAGGGTATCGACCTGGCGCGGCAGTTCCAGCCACAGGAAATAGCCGCCCTGCGGCCGGGCCAGTCGCGTGCCTCCCGGAAAGTGCCGCTCGACGGCCTCGACCAGGCCGGCCTCCTGCTCGGCCAGGCGCCGTCGCAACTGGCGCAGGTGATTCTCGTAACCGCCCTGCTTCAGGTAGTCGGCCAGCGCGATCTGCACCGGCCCGG
The DNA here is from genome assembly GCA_002842345.1 of Betaproteobacteria bacterium HGW-Betaproteobacteria-12. GTDB lineage: Bacteria > Pseudomonadota > Gammaproteobacteria > Burkholderiales > Rhodocyclaceae > Azonexus. Next base: position 15,716 of record PHCU01000042.1, read on the forward strand.
TGGTGGCCAGGCTGGTCGACAGCTTGAGCCGCTGCAGCTGCCGGGCATAGCGGCCGGCCGCCACCCAGCCGAGGCGGTAGCCCGGCGCCAGGCATTTCGAGAAGGACGAGACGTGCATGACCAGCCCGTCCGGATCGTCGGCCTTGCTGCAGCGCGGCGCCTGGCGACCGAAATACAGCTCGGCGTAGACATCGTCCTCGATCAGCGGCACCTGGTGGCGGTAGAGCAGTTCGAGCAGCGCCTGCTTGCGTTCGTCGCTGACCAGACTGCCGGTCGGGTTGGCGAAATTGAGCATCAGCAGGCAGGCCTTGACCGGATGCCTGCGCAACGCCTCTGCCAGCGCCTCGATGCTGGCGCCCGTGCGCGGATGGCTGGGAATTTCGATCACTTTCAGGCCCAGCCGTTCGCTGGCCTGCAGGCCAGCATAGAAGGTCGGCGCCTCGACGGCGATCAGGTCGCCCGGCTGCGTCACCGCCTGCAGGCACAGGTTGAGGCCTTCCATCGCCCCCGAGGTGATGACGATTTCCTGCGGCGACACCGACGACGCCCCCTGCGCCAGATAGCGCAGCGCCAGTTGCCGGCGCAGCTCCTCGTTGCCGGGCGGCAGGTCGGTGACGGTGGCCAGCGGATCGAAATGCCGCGCGGCGCTGGCCAGGCAGCGGCCGAGCTTGGCCAGCGGGAACAGGTAGGGGCTGGGAAAACTGGAACCAAGCGGCACCACCGCCGGATCGCGGACGCTGTCGAGAATCTGGAAAATGAAATCGCTGACCTGCAAGGGCGTCGCCTCGCCGGCCGGATGCGTCATCTCCGGTTCCGGCAGGCTGCGCCCGAGGCGGGCGCGGACGAAATAGCCGGATTTCGGCCGCGCTTCGATCAGGCCGCGGCTCTCCAGCAGGTAGTAGGCCTGGGTCACGGTGATCGGGCTGACGCCGTGCCGGCTGCAGGCCTGGCGCACCGAGGGCAGCCGGTCGCCGGCGCGCAGCACGCCGGCACTGATCAGGCGTTCGGTGCGCTCGGCAAGGTCGTGATAGAGGCTCATGGCGGCATGCTAGCAGCGAAGCGGAGCGGGGCCGACCGAGGCGCTACGGTGCCGTGCAGTGATCGCTGCCGGGCAGGATGCGGCAGACGACCCGGCCGTCGCGGCGGTCGACGAAATCGACTTCATCGAGCACGCCGACCAGATAGCGCTTCTTCAGCGTGAAATCGGTCGGCTGGGCATGCGTCGCCTTCCAGAAGGTGGTGCTTTCGCTGATCACCGGCTCGATCAGGCGGGCCCTGGCGCGCAGGCCGAGATGCGTGGCCAGGCCGGCCGGCAGCTCGGCGCTGAAGCCGGCATCGTCGTCGGCGCGGCGCGCATAGAAATCGTAGAGATTCTCGAAGGCCAGGAAATAGTCGTAGCGCCAGCTGACTTTCATGCGCTGCGCGGTGCCGATCTTGTCCTCCTGCTCGTACTCGCCGCGCTCGACGGCAACCGACTGCAGCGGCAAGAACTTGAAGCGGTAGTAGTCCTCGGCGGCCGGATCGGCCTGTGGCCGCCAACTCCAGCCCTCGGCGATCTGGTTGAAGGCCATGCGATAGCGGACCTCTGCCCGCGCGCCTTCAAGCACGACGCTGAAGCCGGGACTGGCCGCCAGATCGACGTCGAATTCGACCGCCCGCCCCCGCTCGGCCAGCAATTCCGCCGGCGGCAGGTTTGCCAGCGCCGCGTAACGGGTAGCGGCCGGTTCGGCGGCGCCGGCCGGCAGAAAAAAGACGGCGACCGCAGCCGCCGTAATTGCTTTCTCAAGGAGTGTCATGTCGATCAGGAAACCGGCCAGGGGGACCAAGTTTCAGCTGCATCATCGGGGACAAGCGACTGCCGGCCCATGATGCGGATCAACTAATTCGCTACGGCGTTCGCCAGACTAATGGCTGCAGATCGGGGCGATACCGTCCGGACCGCGCAGGTCCGGGCGCTGATAGGTGGTGCGGACGTGGCCGGAAGTGCCGTCGAACAGCACGTCAAAGCGGGCCAGCCGGTTCCACTCGTCGCAAAACGGCCACTCCCAGACCAGCTCGTCGCGCGCCTTAAAATAGATGGTCCATGCCGGCACCGGCGGACCGAGCAGGCGCAGGATCGCCTCCTGATCGTCCCGACCCGGCCGTATCCGGGCGAAGTGGCTCATCTGCAGCACGTTTTCCAGACGACTGAGGCGGCCATCCGGGGTAAAGAAAGCCATATAGGTATGCGTGCCGGCCGAGCCGCGCGGATAGGCGAACTGCTGGCTGCCATCCGGATCGCGCCAGCGCAACGCCGGCACCCCCATCGTGCGCTGCACATCGTCGACGCTGGCGACGCCGGGCTGCAGGCCCCGCCCGCTGTAGGCGGCGCAAGCCCCGACGAGCAGGGCGGCGAGCACGATCGAAACGCCTCGCAGGCGGCGGAACATCAGCACTTCAACTTCATCCAGCATTCAACATACTGCTTCGACCAGCCCATCCGCCGTGGCGTTCCCGCGGCTTTGCCGGCCGTCCCAGGCCGCTGCCCGGGCATCGCGGCAGAGCTCGCCGAGCAGGGCGAAAGCCGCCGCGACATGCGCCTCGGCGGCGGCACTCAGCGCCTCGCCCAGGGCGAAACTTTCACCGCGCACGCACAGCGTAAAGGCCGCCGGCGGTTCGGCCGCCTCGGTCTGCCGGAAGACCTGCAGCACCGCTTCCGGCGGCAATTGGTGCGTGCTATGTGCCAGGCCGCCGGCCGGGGCGATGCGCCGGAAGCTGTAAGGCGCCGGGGTCTGGGCGCCGGCGTCGATGAACAGCGCCAGACGCCGGCCCTGGAGGTCGAGGCTGTGCTCGATCTGCAACTGGAAATCCTCGACCAGATCGAACTGCCCGGTCAGGCCCTCGGCCGCCAGCCAGCCGGCCAGCCGTTCGAGCAGCAAGGGCCCGATGGCATCGTCGCCGCGACTCGGATTGCCGACGGCGAAAACGACGACCGGCGCGATCATGAACGGCTCAGCGCGTGCACCACCGCGCCCTCCGCGTCGACCAGTTCGACTTCCAGCGGCATCTTGCCCAGCGCATGCGTGGCGCAGGACAAGCAGGGGTCGAAGGCGCGGATCGCCACCTCGATGTGGTTGAGCAAGCCTTCGGTGACTTCGCGGCCATGCAGGTAGCGGCGGGCGACTTGGCGCACCGCCTCGTTCATCGCCTGGTTGTTGTTGGTCGTCGAGACGATCAGGTTGGCCATGGTCACCAGGTCGTTATCGTCGACCCGGTAATGGTGGAACAGCGTGCCGCGCGGCGCCTCGATGACGCCGACGCCTTCCATCGCCCGTTCGCCCTGCACCATCAGATCATCGGACAGAAGGTCGTCGTCGTGCAGCAACTCCTTGATCACCTCGGCGGCGTGCAGCATCTCGATCATCCGCGTCCAGTGATAGGCCAGTGGCGCATGCAACGGCGTGCCGCCGGCGTAATCGACGAACTCGCGGCGCTCGTGCTCGGCAAACGGCGTCGAGATCTGGTCGCAGTTCTGCACCCGGGCCAGCGGGCCGACCTTGTACCAGCCGTGCTCCTTGCCGATGGACTTGAAGTAGGGGAACTTCATGTAGCTCCACGACTTCACTTCTTCCTCGATGTACTGGTCGTACTGCTGGTAATCGACATGGTCGAAGAGAATCTTGCCGTTGTCGTCGCGGGCGCGCAGCGTGCCGTGATAGAAGTCGAGGTCGCCGTTATGCCCGACCAGCGACATGAAATTCGAACGGAAGATGCCGAAGCTGTTGTACAGCGCCGGATCCTGGGTATACACCTGCTGGATCAGGTGCACCGCGTCGCGCGACCACTGGACGATGTGATAGATGTCCTTGAGCAGTTCGTCGCGCTCGGCCACGGTCAGCGACTTGTTCACGCCGCCCGGCACCGAGCCGGTGCCATGCACGCGCTTGCCGGCGGTGACGCGGATCACCTCCTGGCCGAATTTCCGCAGCAGCACGCCGCGCTTGGCCGTTTCCGGATGCGCCGCGGCGACGCCGACAATGTTGCGCTTCGTCACGTCGGAGTCGAAGCCGAACAGCAGGTCCGGCGAACAGAGGTGGAAGAAATGCAGCGCATGCGACTGCAACATCTGGCCGTAATGCATCAGCCGGCGCAGCTTTTCGGCGGCCGGCGTCAGCTTCTTCGCCCCGACGATGACATCGAGCGCCTTGGACGCGGCCAGGTGGTGCGACACCGGGCAGATGCCGCACAAGCGCTGGACCATCACCGGCACCTCCCAGTACGGCCGGCCCTGGATGAATTTCTCGAAGCCGCGGAATTCGACGATGTGCAGGCGCACCTGGTGCACCTTGTTGTGCTCGTCGAGCAGGATGGTCACCTTGCCGTGGCCCTCGACCCGGGAGACCGGGTCGATCGCCACGCGGCGCAGGGTTTCGGGGTGGGCGGCGGTTTCTAGCTGGTAGGTCATTCCATTCTCCAAATCCATGGCGTCTTCGGTTCAGGACGCGAAGACGAGCCGCAGATGCCCGCAGGAAATCCCCGTGGGACTGTGCGAATAGCACGGCAAGGCGAAGTTGACAAAGTCATGAGCCGAAGGCGCCGTGGATCAGTCGTAATGCATCAGGCCGTGGCCGAGCGTCGGTTCCTTGCCGGCCAGCAGATCGGTCAGCACTTTCCAGATGGCGTCGGCGCTTGGCGGGCAGCCGGGGATGAAGTAATCGATCTGCACCACCTCGTGGATCGGGTGCACCTTGTTCAGCGGCAGCGGCAGTTCCGGGTCGTTGGGAATCATGCCGTTGGCCAGTCCGTGGCCGGTGTGATAGACCTCCTCGAGGATGGCGGTCAGCGGCAGATGGTTGCGCTGGGCCGGCAGACCGCCGTTGATGGCGCAGGCGCCGATGGCGATCAGCGTCGTGCAGTTCTGGCGAAATTCGCGCAAAACATGGACGTTCTCGGCATTGCACAGGCCGCCCTCGATGATGCCGATGTCGGTGCCCGGGCTGACCTCCTTGATGTCGGTCAGCGGCGAGCGGTCGAATTCGATGTGGTCGAGCAGCGTGAACAACCGCTCGTCGATGTCGAGGAAGGACATGTGGCAGCCGAAGCAACCGGCCAGTGAGGTGGTGGCGACCTTGAGCTTTTTCTTGGCAGTCATTTCAGCGGCCCCCCGTCGTTTCGGCGGTTTCCGAGATCGGCGCCTTGTCGAATTTGCGCTCGCCGATCGGCACGGCGAAGCCCCGGCGCTTGGTCAGGATGACGCCGACCGGGCAGACCTGCGCCGCCTTGTCGGCCAGCGTGAAGTCGGTATCGGCCAGCTGCCCGGATTTGGCATTGACGATCAGGTGCGTCCGGATGCCGCGCCCGGACAAGGCGAAGACGTTCTTGCCATCGACGTCGCGGCTGGCGCGCACACAAAGCGAGCAGAGGATGCAGCGGTTAAAGTCGAGCAGCACCTCGGGGTGCGAGGCATCGACGGCGCGATTCGGGAAGAAGTGATCGTAGTGCGCCGACATCATGCCGAGATGGTAGGCGGTAGCCTGCAGCTGGCAGTTGCCGCTCTGCTCGCACGAAGGGCAGAAGTGGTTGCCCTCGACAAAGAGCATCTGGGTCAGCGCCCGGCGCTCGGCGTTGATTTCCTCGGTCTCGCTCTCGACCACCATGCCGGCCGCGGCGCGCATCGTGCACGAGGCCGTGTGGCGGCCATTGACCTTGACCGTGCACAGCTTGCACGAGCCGTGCGGCTTGAATTCCGGGTGGTAGCACAGGTGCGGGATGAAGACGCCGGCGGCGCTGGCCGCCTGGATGATGGTCTGGCCCTCGGTGAAGGGAATGAGCTTGCCGTCGAGGGTAAAGGTATGGCTCATGATTGGCCTCCATGTTCAGTCGCCAGATGCGCCCCGGCATCGTCGCGCCCGGTCATCTGCCGGGCCGAGGACAGCTCGCGGTCGAGATTGAAGGCCGGCGTGAAGTCCTGCTGCATCATCCGCCGGTCGTAGGCCGGGCGGAACTTGGCGATGGTGTCGAGCACCGGATTGCAGGCGGTATGGCCAAGGCCGCAATGACTCATCGATTGCAGCAACTGGTTGAGCTTCTCGATTTCGGCGAAGTCGTAGGGCGAACCGCTGCCGTAATGCAGCTTGTCCATCAGGTTCTTCAACAGTGAGGTGCCGACCCGGCACGGCGTGCAGAAACCGCAGCTTTCATGCTGAAAGAAATGCACGTAATTGCGCGCCACTTCGAACATGTCGCGACTCTGGTTGAAGATGGTGAAGGCTCCGGCGGTCGGGATGTCCTCGAAGCCGATAATGCGGTCGAATTCATCGGCGGCAACGCAGATGCCGGAGGGCCCGCTGACCTGCACCGCCTGCGTCTCGCTAGCGCCGCAATCGGCCAGCACCTGGCGGATGCTGACGCCGAACGGGTATTCGTAGATGCCCGGCCGCGCGCAATCGCCGGACACCGACAGCAGCTTGGTCCCGGCCGACTGTCTGGTGCCGATGCCGGCGTACCAGTCGCCGCCGTTGAGCGCGATGAGCGCCGCGGCGGCAAAGGTTTCGACGTTATTGACGATGGTCGGCTGGTCGAGATAGCCGTTGGTCACCGGGAAGGGTGGCCGGTTGCGCGGCGTGCCGCGCTTGCCTTCCAAGGACTCGATTAGCGCCGATTCCTCGCCGCAGACATAGGCGCCGGCCCCGACATGGATCTCGATATCGAAATCCGCCCCGGGCAGGCCGCAGATATCCTTGCCCAGCAGGTTCTGGCTACGCCGGCGGGCGAGCACGGCGTTCAGGTGGTCGAGCAGGTAGCGGTATTCGCCGCGCAGATAGACGAAGCCGCGCGTCGCGCCGATGGCGTAGGCGGCCACCGTCATGCCCTCGAAAACCAGATCGGAGCATTTCGCCAGCAGCACGCGATCCTTGAAGGTGCCCGGTTCGCCCTCGTCGGCGTTGCAGACGACGACGCGCTGCTGGCCGGCCTTGAGCGGCGCATTGCGGCAGGCCTCCCATTTCAGGCCGGTGGTGAAGCCTGCACCGCCGCGGCCACGCAGATTGGCGCGCTTTATTTCGTCGAGCGTCGCCGCCGGACCGCCGATGCCGCTGGGCAGCCCTTCACGCCAGGAGCGCATGTTCGAGGCGTTGAGGCCGTCGCTCGGCGCCCGCGCCCGGGCGGCCAGCAAGGCGGCGCCGGGGGGGAAGTCGGCCTTGAGCAGGATGTCGGCCCGGCGAATGTTGTCCTCGATCCGGAAATAGGCAGCGGGCCATTCGGCCAGCGGCACCCGGTTGCGGATCAGCTCGGCGATTTCGTCGATGCGTTCGGCGCTCAGGCCGGCGATCGCGAAGTTGTTGACCAGCATCCCCGGCCCCTGGTCGCACAGGCCGGTGCAGGCCGTCTTGCCGACGCTGACCAGACCATCCTCGGAAACCTTGCCGCGCTCGACCCAGAGGTTGTTGCACAGGCGCTCCATCAGCGCCCGGTTGCCCTGCATGCGGTCGGTGATGTTGTCCGAGAACAACACCCGGTAATGGCCGCGCGGCTCGGTGTAAATGAAGGAATAGAAGCCGGCGACGCCCTCGATCTTGGTGCGCGGAACACCCAGGCTGGCCTGCAGGCGGTCGATGGCTTCCGGTGGAATCCAGTCGCAGGCCTCCTGCACTTCGCGCAGGATCTGCAGCATGCAGGTGGGATCGCGCCGCCAGCGGGCGACCACGCGGTCGACAATGCCGGCAACCGCTTCGCTGTGCATCTCGTTCAGTGCCACGACAACCTCCCGACAATCGCTTGTGACGAGAACAGCCTAGCAGCAAAAAATGACAGCTTCTTGCGCAAGATCAAGCGGCGTGCAGCCCGCCGTCAACAAACGGCAATGCGGCTGTGACACAATAATGCTGCACCACAGCATTCCCCAACCCGTTACCAGCCCACAATTAATGCCCCGGAATGGTGCGCCGCACCACTGACCGCCGGCAGACAAGGAAGGAAGCACAGCATGTCCATCGAAACCACCACCAATCCCCTGCTCCCGCTCGCCGGCAAGAAGGGCCTGGTCACCGGCATCGCCAATGACAAGTCGATCGCCTTTGCCGTTGCCAAGGCCATCGTTGCCCTCGGCGGCGAAATCGCCGTCACCTACCAGAACGACAAGACCGCCAAATACACCCAGCCGCTGGCCGAGTCGCTCGGCGCCAAGCTGTTTCTCAAGCTCGACGTCGCCGAGCCGGGCAGCCTGGAAGGCGTCATCGCCCAGTGCGGCGAGACTTTCGGCGAACTCGACTTCGCCATCCACTCGATGGCCTTCTGCAACGCCGACGACCTGCACGGCCGCGTCATCGATGCTACCGAGGAAGGCTTCGATGCGGCGATGAACGTTTCCTGCCACAGCTTCCTGCGCATGGCCAAGGCCCTGGAACCGCTGATGGCCCACGGCGGTTCGCTGATCACCATGTCCTACCTCGGCGCCGAGCGCGTCGTCCGCAACTACGGCGTCATGGGCATCATCAAGGCGGCGCTCGAATCGGCCGTCCGCTACATGGCCTACGACCTCGGCCCCAAGGGCATCCGCGTCTTCGCCGTGTCGCCCGGCCCGATCATGACCCGCGCCGCTTCCGGCATCGCCAACTTCAACAACCTGCTCGAATCGGATGCGCAGAAGGCGCCGCTCGGCCGCACCGTGACCATCGAGGAAGTCGGCGCCCTGACCGCCTTCCTGTGCACGCCGGGTTCCTCGGGCATGACCGGCCAGACCATCTACGTCGACGCCGGCGCCCATATCGTCGCCTGACCTCGGCCCGCGCAGGTGAGGGCTGGCCGCCTGCGCTATGCTGAGAGGGTGACGTCGAGCAAGGGAGAGAACAATGACTGACAACTGTGCACCGATCATCACCGACCCCGTCCCTGAGCACCCGCTGCTCAAGGGGCGTCGGGAAATCGGCCGCGGCGAGAGCACCATCGTCGTCGAGGGCGATACCGTGAACGGCCAGGAACGCGTCTACAAGATCCTTTCCTCGCCCACCGACTACGCCTACTACACCGCCCCCGACCGGCCGACCGGCCGCCACTTTCCGGTCGTCTTCGCCGATCACGGCACGGCCGGCCGCTCCAGCCGCGGCTTTCCCTTCCACATCGTCGAAGTCGAGCGCCTCTACCCGCTGCCCGGCGCCGGCGACGCCGCCGAAGTGGCGACCAAGATCTCGACCTCCTACTTCGATGCCTGCATGATGTGGCGCAACCTGGCCCAGGACATGGGCCGCATCGCCCTGCACCACCTGGCGGTGACGCCGATGGGCTGGAGCGACGCGGTGCAGGAATCGCTGAAGGCGCTGGAGACCTTCTCCGGCGAATACGGCGCCCTGCCCGACCTGATCAAGGCTGACAACCTGATGATGCGCAAGGACGGCACGCTGGTCTTCTCCGATCCGGTCTTCATGGAATGAGCCCCGCCGCATGACCATCAGCCAGGTTTTCTACACCTCGCGCAAGCTGGCCGAATCGCTGGCCGGCAATCCCTACATGGCGGTGATCTCGATCACCGACCCGACGACGCCGGAAGCCCGGCTCGACCCGATGTTCCGCCACGTGCTGCGGCTGTCCTTTTTCGATGCGCTGCCGGCTGACGAATTCATGCCGCCGCTGCCCGGCCTGTTCGACCTGGCGATGGCCCGGCAGATCGACGCCTTCGTCGGCGAACTGCAGGCGGCGCCGTTCCAATTGTCGGTGATGGTGCATTGCGAATACGGCGTCAGCCGCTCGGCCGCCGTCGCCCTGTTCATCGCGGCGCTGACCGGGGCGCCGCTGGCCGCCCGCGAATTCGCCTACGAGGCCAACCAGTGGGTGATCGACCGCCTGCAGCAGTTGCACCCGCAACTGTCCGTCGACATCCCGCTGCCCGATTCCGCCCGCGACCGCCGCCACGCCGCCCGCGCCTGAACAGCCGGCGGCGGGCGCCGCAGCGTTGTTTGCTGCAGCGCAACATACTATACTGCCAGCCAATTGGCGCCCTCTGCGCCAGCGCCTTTTCCGGGAGTCCGACATGCAAGTGAGCAGCGAGCAACACTACCTGGTGAACAAGACGTACGATGAGATCGCCGTCGGCGATTCGGCCAGCCTGACCAGGACGCTGATGCCTGACGACGTCAAGCTGTTCGCCATCCTGACCGGCGACTTCAATCCAGCCGTCGTCGATCCGAAATTCTCGCAGAGCGGCATGTTCCGCGAAGTGATCGCCCACGGCATGTGGAGCGGCTCGCTGATCTCCACCGTGCTCGGCACGCAGTTTCCCGGCCCGGGCACCATCCTGATCGACCAGACCCTGCACTTCGCCCGGCCGGTAACCATCGGCGACGCCATTACCATCACCGTCACCGCCAAGCAAAAGTTCGAGCACAACCAGCACATCCTGTTCGACTGCGTCTGCACCAACCAGGAAGGCCTGCAGGTGGTGCGCGGCACGGCCGAGGTGCTGGCGCCGAACGAAAAGGTCTCGCACCTGCGCCAGGTGCACATGCCGGAAGTCCATATCGACGACAAGCACGAGCGCTATACGGCGTTGCTCTCAAGGGTAAAGGGCCTGGAGCCGATTCCCACCGCCGTCGCCCATCCGTGCGACGAGGAATCGCTGAAAGGGCCGGTCATGGCCTTTCAGGCCGGCATCATCGAGCCGATCCTGGTCGGCCCGGAAAACAAGATCCGCGCCGTCGCCGAGGAATTCGCCATCGACCTGACCGGCATCCGCATCGTCAATGCCGCGCACAGCCACGATTCGGCCGCCATCGCCGTGTCCCTGGTGCGCACCGGTGACGCCGAGGCGCTGATGAAGGGCAGCCTGCACACCGACGAACTGATGGGCGAAGTCGTCTCGCGCGCCAACGGCCTGCGCACCAGCCGGCGGATCAGCCACGTCTTCCTGATGGACGTGCCGACCTACCACCGGCCACTGCTGATCACCGACGCGGCGATCAACATCGCGCCGACGCTGGAAGAGAAGGTCGACATCATCCAGAACGCCATCGACCTCGCCCACATCCTCGGCATTCCCGAGCCCAAGGTGGCGATCCTCTCGGCGGTCGAGACGGTCAATCCGAAAATCCAGTCCACGCTCGACGCCGCCGCGCTGTGCAAGATGGCTGACCGCGGCCAGATCCGCGGCGGCATCCTCGACGGCCCGCTGGCCTTCGACAACGCCGTCTCGATCGTCGCCGCCAAGACCAAGGGCATCAAGTCGGCGGTGGCCGGCCATGCCGAAATCCTCGTCGTCCCCGATCTCGAATCCGGCAACATGGTGGCCAAGCAACTGGAATACCTGGCCAACGCGCTGACCGCCGGCATCGTCCTCGGCACCCGCGTCCCCATCGTCCTGACCAGCCGGGCCGATACCGCCGAGACGCGCACCGCGTCCTGCGTCATCGCCGCCCTGGTCGCCCACGCCAACCGCAACAAGGTCTCCAGCTAAATGAAACAAGGCATCCTGACGATCAATGCCGGATCGTCCTCCATCAAGTTCGCCCTCTTCCCGCTCGCCCATCCGATCTCGCCGGACGCCGAAGTCTCCGGCCAGATCGACGGCATCGGCACCAATGCCACCAAGATGGTGGCCAAGGACCGCAGCGGCGAGAAGATCGCCGACCAGGCCATCGTCGGCGAGGCGGTCAGCCACGACCTGGCTTTCGATGCGCTGCTCAAGTGGTTCCAGGCCACCCAGGCCGGCTGGCAGATCGTCGTCGTCGGCCACCGCGTCGTCCATGGCGGCGACCTCTACTCGCAGCCGACGGTGGTCGATGCCCAGGTGCTCGAACACCTGACCGGCTTCATCCCGCTCGCCCCGCTGCACGAGCCGCACAACGTCGCCGGCATCCGCGCCCTGCAGAGCCTGCTGCCGAGCGTGCCGCAAGTCGCCTGCTTCGACACCGCCTTCCACCGCAGCCAGCCCGACGTCGCCCAGCTGTTCGGCCTGCCGCGCGCGCTGACCGCCGAAGGCATCAAGCGCTACGGCTTCCACGGCTTGTCCTACGAGTACATCGCCCGCACCCTGCCGCAGCACTCGCACCGTGCCGACGGCCGGGTCGTCGTCGCCCACCTCGGCAACGGCGCCAGCATGGCGGCCATGGTCAATCGCAAGTGCGTCGCCACGACGCTCGGCTTCTCGACCATCGACGGCCTGATGATGGGCACCCGCTGCGGTAACCTCGACCCGGGGGTGATCCTGCACCTGATGGAAACCAAGGGCCTGTCGGCCAAGGACATGACCCGCATCCTGTACAAGGAATCGGGCCTGCTCGGCGTCTCCGGCATCAGCCAGGACATGCGCACGCTGCTCGCCAGCGACAAGCCGGAAGCCCGCGAGGCGGTCGAGCTGTTCTGCTACCGCATCGCCCGCGAACTCGGTTCGCTCGCTGCGGCGGCCGGCGGTGTCGATGCCGTGGTGTTCACCGGCGGCATCGGCGAGCACGCGGCGGAAGTCCGCCGCCGCGTCTGCCTGCAGTCGGAGTGGCTGGGCATCCGCCTGAATCCGGAAGCCAATGCCCGCCACGACCTGGTGATCAGCGCCGGCAACAGCAGCGTCGACGTGCTGGTCATCCCGACCAACGAAGAGTGGATGATGGCGCACCACGCACAGACG
>PHCU01000043.1 GCA_002842345.1 Betaproteobacteria bacterium HGW-Betaproteobacteria-12
TGCCCAGGAAGGGACTCGAACCCCCACGGAGTTACCCGCTAGTACCTGAAACTAGTGCGTCTACCAATTCCGCCACCTGGGCACAGGTGCGAAGAGCCGTCATTATAGAGAAAGAAAAAGGAATGTCAATAAAAAAACTATCAAAGGTTCGCCGTGCCGATCCTTTTTTCGAACGCGAGTCCGTTCGCTACGATTATCCCTTGCCGTCGCGTGAGTATGTTTCCCAGATTCTGGCCGATGAGGGGCGCCCCCTCGGCTTTGTTGATCTGACCGAATTGCTCGATATCGCCGACAGTGAGCGCGACATGTTCCAGCGTCGCCTTGGGGCAATGGAACGTGAAGGGCAGTTGCTGCGCAATCGCAAGGGAGCCTACATCCTGCCCGAGCGCGCCAGCCTGACAGCGGGGAAAATCCAGGGCCATCCGGATGGCTTCGGTTTCCTGGTGCCGGATGATGGCAGCGCCGACATTTTTCTCGACCAGCACCAGATGGGCAAGGTGCTGCACGGCGACCGGGCGCTGGTCCGGGTCATGGGCATCGACCGCAAGGGGCGGCCGGAGGGCAGCATCGTCGAGGTCACCGAGCGGGTCAATACGCGCGTCGTCGGTCGTGTCTTCGTCGAGCATGGCGTGGTTTTCGTGGTACCGGAGAATCGCCGCATTGCCCAGGATATTCTGGTGCCGCCGGAGAAGAAGGGCAAATTGAAGGCTGAGTCCGGGCAGGTGGTGATGGTCGAGATCATCGAACAGCCGAGCAAATTCTCTCAGCCGATCGGGCGCATCATCGAGGTGCTGGGCAATTACGCCGATCCAGGCATGGAGATCGAGATCGCGTTGCGCAAGCACGATCTGCCCTTCGAGTTTACGAAGAAGGCGCTGGAGGAAAACAAGGCCTTGCCGGACAAGGTCAAGAAGGCGGATATGGTGGGTCGCGAGGATCTGCGCGATTTGCCGCTGGTGACCATCGACGGTGAGACGGCGCGCGACTTCGACGATGCCGTCTATTGCGAGAAGAAGGGGCGCGGCTGGCGCCTGATCGTGGCTATCGCCGATGTCTCGCATTATGTCCGGCCGGGCATGGCCCTCGACAAGGAGGCCTTGGAACGGGGCAATTCGGTTTATTTCCCTCGCCGGGTCATCCCGATGCTGCCGGAAAAGCTGTCCAACGGCATCTGTTCGCTGAATCCGGATGTCGAACGCCTAGCCATGGTTTGCGACATGGAGATCAGTGCCGCCGGCAAGATCGGCGACTACCGCTTCTATCCGGCCGTCTTCCGCTCGCATGCCCGACTGACCTACAACCTGGTTTGGTCCTGGCTGTCGGGCGAGGCCAAGCCGGAGAGCGAGGCGCACAAGGCGGTGCTGCCGCACGTCAAGAATCTCTACAAGCTGTTCCAGGCGCTGCACAAACAGCGCTGGGCGCGCGGCGCGATCGATTTCGAGACGACCGAGACGCAGATGCTGTTCAATGTCGATGGCAAGATCGAGAACATCGTGCCGGTGGCGCGCAACGATGCCCATCGATTGATCGAGGAATGCATGCTGGCGGCCAACGTCTGCGCCTCGGATTTCCTCGCGGCGCACAAGCAGACCTGCCTGTACCGGGTGCATGCGGCGCCCTCCGAGGAAAAGCTGAAAAACCTGCGCGCTTTCCTCGGCGAGTTCGGGCTGGCTCTGGGCGGCGGCGACGATCCGCGCGCCAAGGACTACGCGGTGCTGCTGGAAATGGTCAAGCAGCGCCCGGATTTCCAGCTATTGCAGACAGTCATGCTGCGTTCGCTGAAGCAGGCCATGTACAGCCCGGACAACGTTGGCCATTTCGGGCTGGCCTACGAGCACTATACGCATTTCACCTCGCCGATCCGGCGTTATCCCGATCTGCTGGTACATCGGGCCATCAAGGCCGTGCTGGCGCGGGAGACCTATGTGCCGTCCAGCGAATGGGACGATATCGGCCTGCAGTGCTCGGCTACCGAACGCCGTGCCGACGAGGCGACGCGCGACGTCGAGAACTGGCTGAAGTGCTTCTTCATGAAGGAGCGCATCGGCGAAGCATTTGACGGCACCATTTCGGCCGTCACCGGTTTCGGTATCTTCGTCGCCCTCGACACTATCTACATCGAAGGCCTGGTGCACGTCTCTGAACTGGGCGAGGACTACTTCCAGTTCGACAATATCAAGCACCAGATGCTCGGCGAGCGTACCGGGCAGCGTTTCCGTCTTGGTGATCGGGTACGGGTCAGACTGGTGCGCGCCGATCTCGAAAGCAACAAGATCGATTTCGTGCTGGTGCGTGACAAAGAGTCGGTTGGCGGACGCAAGCAGGGCGCTCGCAGCGGTGGCCGCCAGGATGAGGGTTCGCGTTCCAGGGTGGCGACCAGGAAGGTCGAGCCGGCGCCGGCGAAAGTCGAGACGAAGAAGACGGCAGGCAAGGCGTCTGTCGGCGCAGGTAAATCCACGCCCAAGCCCGCGGCGAAGAAGCCCTCGCGGCGGCGCTGAAGCGTTGCATGGGTCGGTGCCATCGGCACCGGCCCACCAGCATTTGTTCGTCGGCGTGGCGGACGCTTTTTTTCGCTCGGTCGGCTGCGTATAATCTGCCGCTCGCGCTTAGCCGATAATGCGATTTGCTTGTCGGTAATCAAAAAAATAAACAAAACTGTCAAATCGATATATTTCTGGCATATATAATGCCGTCATTGGATGACAGCCTTGGAGCGATCATGGCCGACCACGATGTGCAGGCGACCCACGCGGCAAACGCTGCGCCGTTGGTGGTCGCGCCGCTGTCGGCGGAACTGCCGCCGGAGTTGCTGACCGGCCACCAGCAGCTCGATGCCGAGCATCGTCTGCTGATCACCTGCATTGCCAACCTGCGTCGTGTTTGCATCGATCAGGTGAATTGCCGTCATTGCGGGGATTGCGATCCGCCTCGCCGGCATCACTGCGAGAGCCACCTGGTGGCCATGTTGGGCGATCTGTTGGCCTTCATCCTCGAGCACTTCCGGACGGAAGAGGAGATCATGCGCGATTCCCTGCTGCTGATGGTTGATCGCGAGCTCTGTCAGGCCCACATGGAAGACCATGCAGCCATTTCCGGCAAGGTCCAGGAAATCGTCGCAGCCCTCGATCCGATGAATACGGCCGGGCTGATTCGCCAGTTGGATGCTTTGCTGACCCGCTGGATAAGCAACCACATCACCCTGCACGACATGCTGCTGGCGCGCTGGGTTCTGCGCGAGGACTCGGTGCTGCGCCGGGCCTCCCTGCCGCCCGGCTGAGCGGAGTCGGCGGGGCGATCGCTTGGCCATAGTCAGGCTGCGTTAAAATCGGCCCCTCATTTTTCCGAAAGCTGCCATGTCCTCCCGCCTGATCTACGGCTTTCATGCCGTCACCGCCAAGCTGCGTCACGATCCGGGGGCGGTCAAGGAAATCATCGTCGATGCGACGCGCCAGGATGCGCGCGCCCGCGACCTGCTCGCCCATGCCGAACTGCAGGGCGTGCGGATCATCGCCGCCGACGGCAAGCGGCTCGACGGCATGGCGCCCGGTGCCCGCCACCAGGGCGTCATCGCTCGCGTCGAAGGCGGCCGCAAGCTGGCCCATCTCGATGACGTGCTCGACACCCTGGAGGAACCGGCCTTCCTGCTGGTGCTCGACGGCATCACCGATCCGCGCAATCTCGGCGCCTGCCTGCGCGTCGCCGATGCCGCCGGGGTGCATGCGGTGATCGCGCCGAAGGACCGCGCCGTCGGCCTCACCGACGTGGCCGCCAAGACCGCCAGCGGCGCCGCCGAGACGGTGCCCTACGTGATGGTCACCAATCTGGCGCGGACCCTGCGCGAACTGCAGGAGCGCGAAATCTGGGTGATCGGCACCGCCGGCGAGGCCGACAAGGATCTCTATGCCGCCGATTGGCCGCAGGCCACGGCCTGGGTGCTGGGCGCCGAAGGCGAGGGCATGCGCCGCCTGACGCGGGAGACCTGCGACCAGCTGGTCAGCATCCCGATGCACGGTACGGTGGAAAGCCTCAACGTCTCCGTTGCCGCCGGCGTCTGCCTGTACGAAGCGCGTCGCCGCCGTCACTGAGCGGCCGATGACGCACCGCCGCGCCGTGGCGCTGATGGTCCTGGTCACGCTGCTGTGGAGCATGGCCGGCGTCGTCACCCGCCATCTCGACGCGGCGCGCAGCTTCGAAGTCACCTTCTGGCGCAGCGCCTTCAACGCCCTGGCGCTGGTCGTCGCGCTCAGCTGGTGGCGTGGTTTCGGGCTGTGGCGCGGGTTGCTGGGTGCGGGTCGGGCCGTCTGGATTTCCGGGGTCTGCTGGGCGGTTATGTACACCGCCTTCATGGTTGCCCTGACGCTGACCTCGGTGGCCAATGTGCTGGTGACCATGGCCATTGCGCCGCTGCTGACGGCGCTGCTGTCGCGCTTCCTGCTCGGCCATCGGCTGCCGGCGCGAACCTGGTTGGCAATCATCGTTGCCGGTGCGGGTATCGCTTGGATGTTTGGCACCCAGGCCGGCGACGGCACCTTGCTCGGCTCGCTGGTCGCCTGCGCCGTGCCGCTGGCCGGTGCGGTCAACCTGACGGTGCTGCAGAAGGTTGGCAAGGACGCGACGGTGGCCGTCGATATGCTGCCGGCGGTGCTGATCGGCGCCGTGCTCTCGGCGGCAGTCACCTTGCCTCTGGCCTGGCCGCTGCAGGCCTCGGGGCACGACCTGGGCCTGCTGGCGCTGCTCGGCATCGTGCAACTGGCCGTGCCCTGTCTATTGATGGTGCGCCTGACGCGCCAACTGCCGGCGCCGGAAATTGCCCTGCTGGCCCTGCTCGAAGTCATTTTCGGCGTCGCCTGGGCCTGGCTGGGCGCTGGTGAGGCGCCTAGCGTTAGCGTGCTGCTCGGTGGTGCGCTGGTGCTCGCGGCCCTGGTCGGTAACGAACTGCTGGCCCTGCGCCGGCCGCCGCTACGGCCGGAGCGCGCCGCCGGTTAGGGCGGCCTGGGCAGGGTTCAGGATGCGCCGTCGGTCGTCGCCGGCGCCGTGGCGTTGTCCTTCATCTCGTCCCGCCAGCCGCCACCGAGAGCCTTGAACAGGTCCACCGCCGCACTCAGCCGTGCCTGGCGGCTGACGATCATCGCCTGCAGCGCATCGTTGCTGGTGCGCTGGGCTTCCAGTACCTCCAGATAACCGGAATAGCCCGCCTCGTAGCGCGTGTTGGCGATGGCGAGTGCCTGCTGCGCATTATCGACACGGATCTTTTGCGCCATCTCCGCCTCACCGTCCTCGCGCAGCCGGACCAGGGCGTCGCGGACTTCCTTGTAGGCGGTCTGCAGGGCGTTCTGCCAGGCGATCAGCGATTGTTCGTTGATCGCCTTGGCCTGGTCGACCCGTGCCGTGGTGCGGCCGAAGTCGAGGATCGGCATGAGCAGGCCGAGGCCGACCGACCAGGTGCTGGCACCGGCGCCGAACAGACCGGACAGGGTCTTGCTCTCGCTGCCCAGGCTGCCGGTCAGCGAGAACTGCGGGTAATAGCCGGCCTTGGCGACGCCGATGTTGGCGTTGGCGGCGATCAGCTGCTGCTCGGCCTGGCGGATATCCGGCCGGCTGTCCACCAGGTCGGCCGGCAGGCCGCTCGGCGGCAGCGGCGGCAGGGGGACTTGCCGCAGGTCGCCGGCAGCGATCGTTAACTGCGGATTGCCGGTCAGCAGCGCCAGCTGGTGCTCGGCCAGCGCCCGGTCGCGGCGCACTTCGGCCAGTTGCGCCTGCAGCGCGGCCAGTGCGGCATCGGCCTGGTATTGGTCGAGCGGCGATACCTGGCCGGCATCGACCTGGGCCTTGACCAGGCGGGCGCTGTCCTCGCGGCTGCGCAGCGATTCCTGGGTGAGGACCAGGCGCGCGTCGAGGGCACGCAGGTTCAGATAGGTGCTGCTGACCAGGCCGGCGACCGACAGGCGGATCGCGTCGCGGCCGTAGCGGCTGGCCAGCAGGTTGGCGCGGGCAGCTTCGTTGCTGCGCCGGATACGGCCCCAGACGTCGATTTCATACGAGGTGGTCAGCACCGCACTGCGCGCGCGCAGGATGTCCGGCGCGTTGGCCGTCCACGTGGCGGTCTTGCTGCTCAGCTTGCTGTTGCTGCCGCCAACCTGGCCGTCGATGGCCGGGAAGTAGGCGGCGCCGGCTTCGCGGGCGGCGGCATCGGCCTGCTCGACGCGGGCGATGGCCGAGCGCAGATCGGCATTGCTGCGCAGCGCCTGGTCGATCAGGTCGTTCAGCGTGGCATCGGCGAACAGTGTCCACCAGCGGGCTTCGACGGCCGGATTGACCGTTTCCGGCGCCGGAGCGGCGCTG
Organism: Betaproteobacteria bacterium HGW-Betaproteobacteria-12; assembly: GCA_002842345.1. Lineage (GTDB taxonomy): Bacteria > Pseudomonadota > Gammaproteobacteria > Burkholderiales > Rhodocyclaceae > Azonexus. Next base: position 6,343 of record PHCU01000043.1, read on the forward strand.
CTGAAGGCGGTCGGTAGCCAATTGCTCGGCCGCAGGTAGTCTGGGCCGACGCTGCAGCCGGTGAGCAGCAGCGCCAGGGCGAGCGGGGTGAGGCGGGTCATCATGCCGGTTCCTCCTCGGCGTCGAGGTGTGTCGGGTCGATCTGTTTGCCGCGTTCAAGCCACTGGAAGAACAGCGGGATGAAAATGGTGGCGATGAAGGTGGCAGCGAGCATGCCGCCGAAGACGCCGGTACCCATCGACTGGCGGGCGGCGGCGCCGGCGCCGGTGGCCTTGACCAGCGGGAAGACGCCGAGGACGAAGGCCAGCGAAGTCATGATGATCGGCCGCAGACGCAGGCGGGCGGCGGTCAGCGCCGCTTCCGTCGCACTCATGCCTTCGGCGTACTTCTGGGCGGCAAACTCGACGATCAGGATGGCGTTCTTCGAAGCCAGGCCGATCAGCACCACCAGGCCGATCTGGAAGTAGATGTCGTTCGGCATGCCGCGCAGCCAGATCGCCGTCAGTGCGCCCATCAGCGCGAAGGGCACGGCCATGACGACGGCCAGCGGCAGCGACCATTTCTCGTACTGAGCGGCGAGGATCAGGAAGACCATGACGATGGCGAAGGCGAAGGCCTGCAGCGAGGAGCCCGAGCTGCCTTTTTCCTGGTAGGCCTGGCCGGTCCAGGCGATCTCGTAGCCGGTCGGCAGGGTCGCCGCGGCGACTTCCTCGACGATGCGGATGGCGTCGCCGGAACTGATGCCCGGTTTGGAATCGCCCATCAGCTTGGCGGCGACGAAACCGTTGAAGCGCTCGACCTGTTCCGGGCCGACCACGTTCTTGACGGTGCTGATCGCCGACAGCGGGATCATCGCGCCGCTGGTCGCGCGCACATAGACCTTGCCGATATCCTCCGGCTTCATCCGGTAGTTGGCCTCGGCCTGCAATTGCACGCGATAGACCCGGCCGGCCTTGTTGAAGTCATTGACGTAGAGCGCCCCCATGGTGCTCTGCAGCGTCGCATACACCTCGGCCAGCGGGATGCCCAGCGACAACGCCTTTGGTTCGTCGACCTCGACGAACAATTGCGGCACGGTCGGTCGGAAGAAAGTCGAGACACGGGTGAATTCCGGATGCTTCTGCAACTCGCCGATGAAAGCCTGGACCACCTCGTTCAACTTGCGGCTGTCGCCGTCCACGCGGTTCTGCACATAGACCTCGAAGCCGCCGGCGGTGCCGAGGCCCATGATCGGCGGCGGGTTGAAGACCAGACCCATGCCATCCGGCTGCATCATGCCGATGCCCATGAACTTGCCGGCCAGATCCTGCGCCTTGGCCTCGCGCTCGCTCCAGTCCTTCAGCGGGATGAAGATGGTGCCGGCGTTCGGCTTGTTGCCACCGCCGATCAGGTCGAAACCGGAAACGACGAAGGTGTGCTTGACCGCCGGGTCGGCGGCCACCATCTGACGCATGCCCTCGCCGGTGGTGGCGGTGCGCTTCAGGGTCGCGCCGTCGGGCAGCATCAGTGCCGAGATCAGGTAACCCTGGTCCTCGGACGGCACGAAACTGCCGGGGATGACGCGGAAGAACAGGGTGCTGACGCCGATCACGGCGACGAAGACCAGGGCGCCGACGATGCCGTGCTTGAGCGTGAAGCCGACCGAGCCCACATAGGTGTTGGTCAGCCGTTCGAACATCCGGTTGAACGGGGCGAACAGCTTGTGTTCGGTGTGCTGGGCCTTGAGCAGCAGGGCGCACAGGGCCGGTGTCAGGGTCAGGGCGACGACGCCGGAAAGCACGACGGCGACGGCGACCGTGACGGCGAACTGCTTGTACAGTTGGCCGGCGATGCCGCCAAGGAAGGCGACCGGAATGAACACCGAGACCAGGACCAGGACGATGGCGACCAGCGCGCTTTGCACCTGGCTCATGGCCTTGATCGCCGCCTGCTTGGGCGGCAGCTTCTCTTCAGCCATCAGCCGTTCGACGTTCTCCAGCACGACGATGGCGTCGTCGACGACGATGCCGATGGCCAGCACCATGGCGAACAGGGTCAGCGTGTTGATCGAGAAACCGAACAGCCACAGGCCGGCGAAGGTGCCGATCAGCGAGATCGGCACGGCGACCATCGGGATCAGCGTCGCCCGCCAGCTCTGCAGGAAGATATAGACCACGGCGATGACCAGCAGCGCCGCTTCGAGCAGCGTCTTGCTGACTTCGCGGATCGACGCCGAAACGAAGCGCGTGGTGTCGAAGGGGATGACGTAGTCCATGCCCTCGGGGAATTTCTTCTTCAGCTCGTTCAGTCGGGCGGTAGTGGCGGCCGAGACTTCCAGCGCATTGGCGCCGGTCTGCAGGAAGACGCCCATGCCGATGGTCGGCTGGCCATCCAGTGTTACCGACTGGTCGTAGCTGTAGGCGCCGAGTTCGATGCGGGCGACGTCCTTCAGGCGCAGCACGCCGTTCGGCCCGCCGGCACGGATGACGATGTTGCCGAATTCCTCCGGCGTCAGCAGGCGGCCTTTGGCGGTCACCGTGTAGGCCAGCATCTGGTCGTTCGGCGCCGGTTCCTGGCCGATCTTGCCGGCGGCGTTCTGGGCGTTCTGGGCGCGCACGGCGGTGGCGATGTCGCTCGGCGTCAAGGCGAGTTGAGCCATGCGGTCCGGCTTCAGCCAGATGCGCATCGAGTAGTCCTGGGCGCCGAAGATGGTGACGTCGCCGACGCCCTTGACCCGCTTCAGCTCATCGACGATGTTCAGGCTGGCGTAGTTGGAGAGAAACAGCGTGCTGTAGCGGCCCTGGTCGGATTTCAGCGCCACCACCTGCAGGATGTCGTTCGAGCGCTTCTGGACGATCACGCCATTGCGCCGTACTTCTTCGGGCAGGCGCGGCTCGGCGGCCTTGACCCGGTTATTGACGTTGACCGTGGCGGCATCGACATTGGTACCGACGTCGAAGGTGGCGGTGATCGTCACCGAACCGTTGGCCGAGGCCGAGGAACTGAAATAGGCCAGGTTCTCGACCCCGTTCAACTGTTCCTCGATCGGCGCGGCGACGGTACGGGCCAGCGTTTCCGCCGAGGCGCCCGGGTAGCTGGCGGTGATCAGTACCGTCGGCGGCGCGATCTGCGGGTACTGGGCGATCGGCAGCACTTGCGCGGCGACCAGGCCGGCAATGACGATGATGATGGAGATGACCGAGGCGAAGATCGGTCGGTTGATGAAGAATTTCGACATGATCGGGCCTCAGGACTTGCCGGCCGCAGCCGCCGGCGTTGCCGGCGCACCGGGAACGGCCGGGGCCTTCGGGGCCACCGGAGCGCCGGGGCGCAGCTTCATCAGGTTGTCGATGATGATGCGGTCGCCGGCCTGCAGGCCGCCGGTCACCACCCAGTTGCGGCCGAGCCACTCGGCAACCTGGATCGGGCGCGGAGCAACCTTGTTCTCGGCGTCGGCGAGCATGACCAGGGGGCCTTGCTCGGTCTGCATGATGGCCGATTGCGGCACCAGGAAAACGCCGTCACGATCGCCGGTGAGCAGGCGGACGCGGACGAACTGGCCGGGTAGCAGGCGGCCGCTGGCGTTGTCGAACTCGGCGCGCAGGGCCTGCGTGCCGAGCGTCGTGTCGATGGTGCTGGCGGTGAAATTCAGCTTGCCGGGTTTGTCGTAGACGGTACCGTCGGCAAGAACCAGTTGGACGCCGCTGACGTTCTTGCCGTTGACCCGGCCGCCGTCGAGTTTAAGCAGGTCGCTGTCGCCGAGGCTGAAGCGGACCCAGATCGGATTGCTCTGGGAGATCGAGGTCAGCAGGCTGTCATCGCCGACCGAGATCAGGTTGCCTTCGGATTTCACGGCACGCCCGGTGACGCCGCCGACCGGGGCGCTGACGGTGGTCCACGACAGGTTGAGCTGGGCCTGGCGCAGCGCCGCCTGGGCGATCTCGTTGGCCGACAGGGCGTCGTCGTAGTTCTTCTGGCTGATCGCCTTGGCGTCAATCAGCGTCTGCATCCGCTTCAGTTCGCGTTCCGTCTGATCGGCCCGCGCCTTGGCGTCGGCGACGGCGATTTCATAGCTGGAGCGGTCGATCTGGAACAGCGGCTGGCCGGCCTTGACGGTTTCGCCTTCCTGATAGAGGCGCTTGACCAGGATGCCGCCGACGCGGGCGCGGACTTCGGTTTCACGGGCGCCCTCAGTCTGGGCCATGACTTCGACCGAGGCCGGAACGCGCTGCGGCTGGACTTCGAGCACGCTGACCGGTAGCGGGCCCATGGCCGGCGGCGTCGCCGGCTTACCGTCGGAACAGCCGGCGAGCACGGCCAGACTGAGCGCCGAGACGGCAAAAAGGGTCGAAAAGGCGGATAGCGGCGACCGGGTGGCAGACATCGTGGAGTACTCCGGGGAAAATTATTGGCGTAGTATATACAAACGAGGATGTATGTAAAAGCTTGGCATCGTGACAAACGGTGACTTAAGATGCGCGCCAACGGCGCCGGAGAGAGAGTTGTATGGTCAGGAAAACCAAGGAAGAAGCGGAGAAAACGCGCAAGGACATCATCGAGTCGGCGCGTCGGGTCTTTCATCAGTGCGGCGTCGGCCGATCGACGTTGGAGCAGATCGCCAAGGCTGCCGGTGTCACCCGCGGCGCTATCTATTGGCATTTTCAGGATAAGGCCGAACTGTTCTTCGCCATGCGCGAGGATGTCTTCGTGCCGATGATCGCGCGTACTGACGCGCTGCTGTTCTCCGACGATTTCGCCGATCCGCTTGATGCCATCGAGGCCTCGCTGCAGGAATTCTTCCGCGTTCTCGACGACAGCCCGGTGGTCCGTGAAGTGTTCGAAATCATGATCTCGCGCTGCGAATACGTCGACGAGTTCGCCAGCGTCCAGCAGGAGGTCGGCAAGCCGGCCTACACCTTTCTCGAGAAGATCGAATCGCGCTACCAGCGGGCGGCCGAATGCGGCACCTTGCGCGCCGGGCTCGATCCGCTGCACATGGCGCGCGATACCTGGGCTTTCACCAGCGGTCTGCTGCACCTGATGCTGGGTTGCCAGAAAGGCTCCGACCTCGACCGGCGGATTCCCGAAATGATCTCGCTGCACATGGCCCTGCGCCACGCCCTGCCGTGCTGAACACCGGTTTCAGCCGGCGCTGCGGTACTTGCGCCAGGCGCTCCAGCTGAAGACAAACAGGCCGCACCAGATCAGCGCGAAGCTGAACAGGCGGGCCGTCTGCAGCGGCTCGCCGAAGATCCAGATGGCGGTCAGAAACTGCAGTGTCGGATTGATGTACATCAGCATGCCGACGGTGGCCAGGTCGAGGCGCTGCGTGGCGGCGGCAAAGGCCATCAGCGGCAGCGCCGTCAGTACGCCGGCACCGGCCAGCAGGGCATTGGTCGGCAGATCGCCGCCGGCGAACACCGCATGCCCCGCTTGCGCCTGCCACAGCGCGTAGAGCAGGCACAGCGGCAGCATCGCCAGAGTTTCCAGCCACAGGCCGGAAATGGCATCGACCGGCACCTGTTTGCGCACCAGGCCGTAGGTGCCGAAGGTGGCGGCGAGGAACAGCGAAACCCAGGGCAGGCTGCCGAGCGCCAGGATCTCATTGCCGAGAGCGACGACAGCCAGCGCCACGGCGATCCATTCCGCCCGGTTGAGCCGTTCCTTGAGCACCAGCAGGCCGAGCAGGACATTGACCAGCGGGGTCAGGAAATAGCCGAGGCTGGAGGCGACCACCTGCTGGTTGGCCACCGCCCACAGGAAGACCAGCCAGTTGCTGCCGACCAGCAGCGCCGCTAGCGCCAGGAGGGCCAGTTGCCGCGGCATGCGGAAGACGGCGCGGACCTGTTGCCAGCGCCCGCGCAGGGTCAGCAGCAGACCGACGAAGACGCAGGCCCAGGCCGCCCGGTTGCTCAGGATGTCCAGCGGCGAAACCTGATCCAGCTGGCGGAAATAGAGCGGGAAGAAGCCCCAGATGGCATAGGCGATCAGGCCGTAGGCGAGGCCGGCCGGGCTCGGGGCGGCGGCCATCACTCAGGCGTCGTCGCGCAGAATGGCGAGGGCTGCCGAACTGTAGTCGCGCCGGTAGAGCACGATCAGCACACCGATGGCGAGGCCGGCCAGGACCAGCGGATGGAGCATCCAGCCAGCGGCGGCGAGGCCGAAGTAGTAGGCGCGGATGCCGCGATTGAAATCATCGCCTGCCAGGTTGTTGGCGCCGGCCAGCCGGTGGGCGTAGGTGTCGATGCCCGGCTCGCCGCTCTTGCCGAGTGGGGCGGCGCCGACCAGGATGGAGAGCAGGTTGAACTGGCGCAGTGCCCAGGTGAACTTGAAATAGGCGAAGACGAACGAGGCGAGCACCAGCATCAGCTTGATCTCGAGCAGTTCGCGGCTGCCCTCGCCGGCGAACGGCAGGTCGGCGGTGATGCCGATCAGCTTGTCGGAGGCGCCGAGCACGGCGACCAGGCCGGCGATGATGTAGATCGTGGTATTGGCGTAGAAAGTCACGCTGTTGACCAGATTGCCGATCAGCGTCGAATCGGTGACGCGCATTTCCCGTTCGAGCATGCGGTAGGCCCACAGCAGGCGGTAGCGGTGGCTGGTGCCGATCAGCCCGGATTCGGCCAAGCGGCTGTGTTCGGAGAACCAGGCGTAGCCGCTCCAGCAGGCGATGAACAGGGCGAGGGCGATCCAGTCGATGACGGCGAGATGGGGAAAGGCATGCATGGCGGCAGTGTGCCACAAGGCCGGAAGGGCGAGTAGCGCCGCCGGCCGGCATTCGACAGCGGCGCGTGCGGCGGCTATCCTCGCCGCTTTTCAGCGAACAGGAGATCGAGATGGGCCAGGCTAAATCACGAGGAACTCAGGCCGAACGCGTCGCCCAAGCGCAGGCCAAAATTGCCGCGACACGGCCGGAAAAACTGGTCTGCAATGGCTGCAATGCCGACGTCACCGACATCCATCCGGTCAGCACGCGCGGTCTGCGTGGCATCGAGGCGATCTGGGTGGGCAATTGCACCTGCGGCCAGACGACCTTTGCCGCCTCCGGCGAGCCGCAGGCCGTCGATGCCTTTTTCTTTGCGCTGAGCGAGAACACCGAGTTGACGCTGGGCAGCCAGAGCCGCGACGGACAAACGCACACAAAGGCGGATTCGGACTAGTCAAGAAGTACTAGTCCGCCGGATAATGTCGGCCTTCATTATCCGGGGGGGTGCCATGGCCGTTGAACTGTTTAATGACGGATCGCATATCGTCCATGCCTTCTACGATCTGGTCGATGATTCGACGGCCGGCGCGGTGCAGAGCAACCAGTTCCTGGTGGTCGACAACGGCCACGGCGCACTGATCGATCCGGGCGGCAACATGACCTATACCGGTCTGTTGATGGACATGCAGAAGTACTTCTCGTCCAAGGATCTCGACTACATCCTCGCCTCTCACCCCGATCCCGACATCATCGCCTCGGTCAACAAGTGGTTCGTCGCCTCGCACTGCAAGGTGATGATTTCCAGCCTGTGGACCCGCTTCGTGCCGCATTTCACCACCGGCAAGGATATCTCCGACCGGATCCTCGGCATTCCCGATCCGGGGACGGTGATCCGCCTCGGCAACTGCAGGTTGCTGGCGCTGCCGGCACACTTCATGCACGCCGAAGGCAATTTCCAGTTCTATGATCCGGTGGCCAAGATCCTGTTCACCGGCGACCTTGGCGCCTCGCTGGTGCCGCACGCGCAGGCGGCCGAGCCGGTGACCGATTTCGCCAGCCATGTCAGGCACATGGAAGGCTTCCACCGGCGCTACATCGTCTCGCGCAAGGTCTGCCGCTTCTGGGCCAACATGGTGCGCCAGCTCGAGATCGAGCAGATCGTGCCGCAGCATGGCAGCCGTTTCGTCGGCCAGCGGGCGGTCGGCGACTTCATCGCCTGGGTCGAAGGACTGGAGTGCGGCGTCGATCTGATGACCCAGGACAACTACAGGCTGCCGGCCTAATAGCGCGTCGTCGAGAAACCCGGCAGTTCCTGGAAGGGCGGTACCCGGCCGACCAGGCTTTCGAGCAGGATCAATTCGGCATCGCTGTGATTGATCACCGGTGCCGCCTGCAGGAAGCTGGTACCGGCGTGCAGATAAAAGGGCGAGTCGTGGTAGCGCGTGGTGATCGTCTGTGCCCGGGCCGGATCGTTGGCGGCGACGATCTCGGCGGTGCCGTAGCAGAGGCAGAAATACACCTGCTCGGCCGCTGCCTCGATGTAGCAGGCGGTGCCGCGGATGCCGATGGTCGCCGTCGGGACGTGGATCTGGCGTGCACCCTTGGCAAATACCGCCAGCAGCTTGCCGGTGATGACGCGCAGCCCGCTCTTCAGCGCCTCGCCGGTGATGCTGACCACTGAGCGGTCGCGCTGCAGATAGACGTCCTTGCCAATGATGTAGATGGCTTCGCCATCGGCGCCGGTAGTGACCGTGTCGCCGGGGCCGACCGGCATCCCCGGGCGGGCCGGTCGGCCGTTGATCTGTACTTCGCCGCGCAGGCGATAGAAGCCGGGCGGCGGCAACAGCACGCCAGCGGCCCGAGCCGCCTGCCAGAAGCCCAGGCCGTGCGTCAGGGCCAGGGCGCCCAGGGTCTTGAGAGTGCGTCGACGATGCATCGAGGGGGCTCCGGTGGGCAGTTCTTGCCGCCTACAACGGTCCGCCGGCGCGGCGCACGGCCTCGACATAGGCGGCCGCATCGACCTGGCCGCCACTGTGCTGGGCTTGCCAGACGGTCTCGGCGAGTTTTTCGAGCAGGATGTGTTCGGCGTCGTGGCGGTCCATGCGGCTGACCAGGCGGTCGAAGGCGGCACGGATGCCGGCCGGCTGGTCGATGCTCAGCTGTTCGTGGATGGCCAGATGCAGCGACAGATGCAGGAAGGGATTCATCTGCCCGCCCTCGGGCGTCCATTCCTTGTCCAGCGCCCCATCCGGATCGGCGAGCAGGGCATGGTATTCGGGATGGCGGGCGGCGAGGTCGGCGGCGGCGACTTCGGCACCGACCAGGGGCAGGCGTTCCTGGTGCTTGCGCCAGGCATCGCAGAAAAAGCGGCGAACCTGTTCGCGCGTGGGATTAAACATGGGGACTCCGATAGAGCAAGGTGATGGCGGAATTCTGGAAGAGCCGGTTGCCGGCGCCGGTCGGGGCGATCTGCCCGCTACCGTAGGCGCCGAGCAAGGGCACGCCGGGATGGCGTTGGCGAAAGGCCAGCAGGTCGCGATCCTCGTTGCCGTAGAACAGCGGACCGCGGCCGATGCAGGAAAACATCAGGGCGAAGGCCGGTGGCGACGGCTCGGCGCCGGCGGCCAGCAGCTGATGCATTTCCTGCTCGGCGGCGAGCGGCTGGCGCATCGCCCAGGCAATCTGCTGGCCGGCAGCGAGCGGCGCGGCCAGGGTCAGCGAACCGTCGGCATTGGCTGAAAGGATGGCAATGGCCGGGGCGCCGGGTTCATGCACGACAGCAGCGCGATGGACCGGCAGGGCGGCGCGCCGGTCGGCCGGCAGGGCGCGGCGCAGGCTCTCGGCCGCCGGCAGGCCGGCGACCCGGCGCAGTTCGTAGCCGGCGCAGGCATCCACCCGCAGACCCTGCTCAAGCAGACGCAGGCCGCTGGCGACGATGGTCTGGCAATCCAGGCCGGGCAGGGTCAGTTCGGCGCAGGCGCTGGCAGTCGGTCGTGCCTGCACCCAGGCGGCCGCGTCGGCTTCCAGCAGGCCGGCGCGGGATGGCCCGTCGAGCCAGTCGAAGGGCAGCGTGGCATGGCCGCTGAATGACAGGCACGGAGCGTTGGTCGCGGGCGAAGCGGTCGGCAGCTCGGCGATCACCAGGGCGGCGGCGGCTGGCTGGTCGACCAGCCAGCCGGCTTCGGTCAGCAGGCCGCTGGCCGTGCAGCCGGCCACCTGCAGGCAGCCGGCGCGGCGGGCGGCAGCCAGCACAGGCTCGGCCGGGTGGCGGGAGAATTCGCGGCTGAGCAGCAGCAGCACCAGGCCGGCGCGGTCGATTCCGGCTGCCGCCAGCGCCATGCCCACCGCTGCTTCGGCCAGTTCGCACGTCGGCTTGGGGCCGCTGGCGAAACCGCTGGCGGCCTTCATAGCGTCTTGCCCCGGAAAGTGCACAGATCGACGACGACGCAACGGGCGCATTCGGGACGGCGGGCCTTGCAGACATAGCGGCCGTGCAGGATCAGCCAGTGATGGGCATCCTTGCGGAACTCGGGCGGCGTGACGCGCAACAGCTTCTGCTCGACTTCGAGCACGGTCTTGCCGGGCGCCAGGCCGGTGCGGTTGCCGAGACGGAAGATGTGCGTGTCGACGGCGATGGTCGGCTGGCCGAAGGCGGTGTTGAGGACCACGTTGGCCGTCTTGCGGCCGACGCCGGGCAGGGCCTCGAGCGACTCCCGGTCGCTCGGCACTTCGCCGCCGTGGCACTCGAGCAGCCGCTGGCAGGTGGCGATGACGTTTTTCGCCTTGCTGCGATAGAGGCCGATGGTCCGGATATAGTCGGCCAGCCCCTCGACACCCAGCGCCAGCATCGCTGCCGGCGTCGGCGCCACGGGGAACAGACGGGCCGTTGCCTTGTTGACGCCGACATCGGTGGCCTGGGCCGAGAGGATCACGGCGATCAGCAACTGGAAGGGCGTGGCGTAGTTCAGTTCGGTGGTCGGGGCCGGGTTGGCTTCCTGCAGGCGACGATAAAACTGCGCGATGGCGTCTTTTTTCACGGAACGAGGCAGATTGGTGGATTGTCAGGCGTTGCAGAATACGCGATATTGTACGGGACGAGGTTTTACCTGACAGAGACGGAGGCGGCCCTGATGTCGCTGAGCACTCAACAAGAACAGATCGATCTTTCGCAACTGGTGGAAGGCAACCCGGTGGCGACCATCGTCATCGATGCAGAGCACTGCGTGACCCACTGGAATCGTGCCTGCGTCCAGCTGACCGGTATGCCCGCCGCGACGATGCTTGGCCGGCGCGAGCAGTGGCGGGCGTTTTACAGCGAATTGCGCCCCATCCTCGCCGACCTGATCGTCGACCGTGCCCTGGAGGGCGAGGTCGGCCAGTTCTATCCCGGCAAGTACCGGCCTTCGGCGCTGATCGACGGCGCCTGGGAGGCCGAGGATTTCTTCCCCGCCATCGGCAGCGGCGGTCGCTGGCTGTACTTCACCGCAGCGGCGCTGCGCAATGCGGCGGGTGAGATCATCGGCGCCATCGAGACGCTGCAGGATGTCACTGAACGACGCCTGGCCGAGTTCGCCCTGCGTGACAGCGAGGCCTACCAGGCGCAGATCGTCGATGGCAGTTCGGTGGCGACGCTGGTCATCGACCACCGCCACCAGGTGACGCACTGGAACCGTGCCTGCGAGATCATGACCGGCCGATTGGCCAGCGACATGATCGGCAGCAGCAAGCAGTGGCAGGCCTTTTATGCGGCGCCGCGACCGATCATGGCCGATCTGGTGCTCGACAGCGCCCATGAGGGCACCATCGACCGCTTCTACCACGGCCGCTTCCAGCCTTCGGCGCTGGTCAAGGGCGGCTACGAGGCGGAGGACTTCTTCCCGCATTTCGGCGAAGGCGGGCGCTGGCTGTTCTTTACCGCCGCCCCCTTGCGCAATGCGCGCGGTGAGGTGGTCGGCGCGATCGAGACGCTGCAGGACGTGACCGAGCGGCGGCGCGCCGAAGAGGCACTGCGCGAGAGCGAGGAGCGCTATCGCCGGCTGAGTCTGATCGATTCGCTGACCGGCCTGTTCAATTCGCGGCATCTGCATGAGCGCCTGCAGGCGGAACTGGAGCGGGCGGCGCGTTATGGCCGGGCCTTTTCGCTGATGGTCCTCGACTGTGACGACTTCAAGCGCATCAACGACAGCTACGGGCATCTCGAAGGCGACCGGGTGCTGCAGTCGCTGGCCGGGGTCATCGGCCACTGCCTGCGCCGTACCGACAGCGCCTACCGCTACGGCGGCGAGGAATTCGTCGTCATGCTGCCGGAAGCCAGCGGCGAGGCCGCTTATTCGCTGGCCGAGCGCCTGCGCGCTGGTTTCGCTGCGCAATCCACGCAGACTGCCGATGGCCGGACGATGAACTGTACGGTCAGCATCGGCGTCGCCGAGTATCTGGCTGGCGATACGGAAAGAACGCTGATGCAGCGGGCCGACGAGTGCTGCTACCAAGCCAAGCGTAATGGCAAGAACCGGGTCGTGATGGCCCATGCAGTGCCGCTGTCGACGAGCTGAAACAGGCGGCGGCAACAGGCAGATAGTGGCGCCGCGCACGGGTTTCAGCGGCGCAATCGGGGCATAATTCGCTCATGAAATTTGCCGCTTTTCGTTTTTCTGCTGCTTTAGCCGTCGTCATCCTGATTGGCGTTGTGGCCTGGCTGTTTCTTGCCGGTCGCAACCAGTCGGTACCGCTGCAGGCGGTGGCCTCGCCGCTGCAGATGCAGGGCGACGTGCTGCAGCCGATCCTGCCCCTGAGCCCGGTGGCCGGGCTCGACCCGGGGCGCGTCGCGCTCGGCGAGCGACTGTTCCACGATGCCCGCCTGTCGGCGGATTTCTCGGTGTCCTGCGCCACCTGCCACAACCTCACCGCCGGCGGTGTCGACGGCCAGCGCTTTTCCCTCGGCATCGGTGGTGCCGTCGGCAAGATCAATGCGCCGACGGTCTTCAACAGTGCCTACAGCCTCGCCCAATTCTGGAACGGCCGGGCGGCGACCCTGGAGGAGCAGGCCGCCGGACCGATCCAGAATCCGATCGAGATGGGTGCCACCTGGTCGCAGGTGCTCTCGCGCCTGGAACAGGATGCCGAACTGGCCGGCGAATTCCGCCGCCTGTACCGCGACGGCCTGACGACGGACAATGTGCTGAATGCCATCGCCACTTTCGAGCGCTCGCTGGTCACCGTCGATTCACGTTTCGACCGCTATCTGCGCGGCGACCGCCAGGCCCTGTCGGCGCTGGAAATGGACGGCTTCCGGCGCTTTCGCGAGTTCGGCTGCACCAGTTGCCACCAGGGCATGCTGATCGGCGGCAACATGTTCCAGAAATTCGGCGTACTGGGCGACTATTTCGCCGGCCGGGCCATCACCGAGGCGGATCTCGGCCGCTACAACGTCACCCGGCGCGAGGAAGACCGCCATGTTTTCAAGGTGCCGAGCTTGCGCAACGTCGCTCGCACGGCCCCGTATTTCCACGACGGTTCGGCCGCGACCCTCGACCAGGCGGTGCTGGTCATGGCCCGCTACCAACTGGGGCGCGACCTGTCGGCCGCGGATGTGGAGGCCATCGTCGCCTTCCTGCAGACGCTGAACGGCGAATTGCCGCCGGTGACGCGGCGATGAGCCCGGCTTTCCGCCGCCACGACGGGGGCCGCCTGCTGCGCCAGGTTGTCGGCTTCGCCATCTTGCTCGGGCTGCTGTTCTGGCTGTTCATCCGCGCCGAGGAAATCTCGCCGGAGGCGCATCACGCCTACATGCAGTCGTTGCGCCAGGTGCAGCAGGCCGATGTCGAACTCAATGCGGCGGTGCTCGCCAGCCATGCCGACCTGCTGCGCAATTACGATCCGCTGGTGCGTCATGTGCGTGACATCCGCGGCGAAGAGGGGCGTCTGCTGCGCATCCCGGCCGCGTTGCCCGAGCTCACCCAGGGCAAGCTGCGCCTGCTGGTCGACCGGCTGATCGTCAGTCAGCGCGAGAAGGCGGAGGATGTCGACCGGTTCAAGCGCAGCAACTCGGTGCTGCGCAATTCGGAAATCTATTTTCCGCAGGCGGCGGAAGCCATGCTGCGCCAGGCCGGGACGCGCCGGCTGCCGGAACTGGAATATCTGGTCCGCCGCATCCTGGCCCTGTCCGGTGGCGCGCTGCTCAACGCCAACGAGCAACTGGCCCAGGAACTGCGCGGCCTGCGCCGGCAGAATCTGGTGGTCGAGGGGCCGCTGTCGATCAATCAGTTGCTGGTCCATGCCGAACTGATCATCGAGCGTCGTCCGGAGGTCGATGCCCTGGTCGAGCGCATCATGCGCTCCTCATCGGCCCTGCTGCTCGAAGAGGTGACGCGGGTCTATGTCGAAGGCCATGAGGAGTCGCTGCGCCAGGCCGGTTATTTCCGCCAGTTGCTCTATCTGGTGACGCTGCTGCTGGTGGCCTATGCCGTCTATGCCCTGGCCCGCTTCGAGCGCGACCGCCGCCAGCTGGCCACGGCCCACCACCATCTCGCCGAGCGCTACGTCGCGCAGCAGCGGGCCGAGCGCGAATTGCGGCTGTACGCGACGGTGTTTACCAATGCCACCGAAGGCATGACGATCACCGATGCCGAATCGCGCATCGTCGCCGTCAACCCGGCCTTCACCGTCATTTCCGGCTATCAGGCCGAGGACGTCATCGGGCATACGCCGGCCATCCTCAACTCCGGGCAGCAGGGGCCGGATTTCTATCGTGAGATGTGGGGCGAATTGCTGGCCCACGGCCACTGGCAGGGCGAGATCTGGAACCGGCGCAAGGATGGCGGCATCTTCCCCGAGTGGCTGTCGATTGCCGCGGTGCGTGACGACAAGGGCGCGACCACCCACTACATCGGCATCTTCACCGACATTTCCGAACGCAAGCAGAGCGAGGCGCGCATTCATCACATGGCGCATCACGACGTGCTGACCGGTCTGCCCAATCGCCTGCTGCTCGAGGACCGGGTTGGCCAGGCAATGCTCAAGTCGAAGCGGACCAGCCGGCCGATGGCGCTGATCTTCATCGACCTCGATCGGTTCAAGAACATCAACGACACCCTCGGTCACGAGGTCGGCGACCAGCTGCTGGTGCAGGCGGCGCAGCGCGGCCTGGCGGTGCTGCGCGATACTGACACGCTGTCGCGCCAGGGCGGCGACGAGTTCGTCGTCGTCCTTCCGGAACTGGAACATCGCCAGGACGCCATGCACGTCACCCGCAAGATACTCGCCGCCCTGTGCCAGCCCTACCTGCTGGCCGGTCACGAACTGACGGTCAGCGGCAGCGCCGGCATCGCCCTCTTTCCGGACGACGGGCAGACCGTTTCCGAATTACTGCGCAAGGCCGATGCGGCGATGTACCGGGCCAAGGAAGAAGGGCGCAACACCTTCCGCTTCTTCTCCTCCGAGATCAATACCGCCTCGCTCGGCGAACTGCTGCTCGAGAACGATCTTTACGGTGCCCTCGAGCGCGGCGAACTGCTGATTTACTATCAGCCGAAGGTCGATGCGCAAAGCGGCCGGCTGTCCGGTGCCGAGGCGCTGATGCGCTGGAAGCATCGCGAGCGCGGTTTCGTGCCGCCCGCCACCTTCATCCCGATGGCCGAGGAGAGCGGGCTGATCAATGCCTTCGGCGAATGGGCGATCCGCAGCGTCTGCGCCCAGCAGCGCGCCTGGCTCGACGCCGGCCTGGAGGTGGTGCCGGTGGCGGTCAACATCTCGGCCCACCAGTTCGCCCAGCAGGATCTGCCGCAGATGGTGGCCCGGGTGCTGGCCGAATACGGCCTGCCGCCGCAACTACTCGAACTGGAGCTGACCGAATCGCTGCTGATGCGCAATGCCAGCCGCGCCGCCCAGGTACTGGAGGTGCTGCGCAAGATGCACATCACCGTCGCCATCGATGATTTCGGTACCGGCTATTCGTCGCTCAGTTATCTGAAGCAGTTCCCGGTGCAAGTGCTGAAGATCGACCGCGCCTTCGTCTGCGAGATAGATGAAACGGGCGAACAGGTTCGCCTCGCCTCGGCCATCATCGCCATGGCCCACGAACTCGACCTGGCCGTCGTCGCCGAGGGCGTCGAGACGGAATGTCAGCGCGCCTACCTGCAGGCGCACGGTTGCGATCAGTTCCAGGGCTTCCTGTTCGGCAAGCCGCAGCCGGCCGACGAACTTGGCCGCCTACTGGCCGGGGGCGCGGCGCAGCCCGAGATGGTCAGCGCCGAGGCGTGATCGGCGGGTCAGCGGAGCGCTGCCGTCGGTCAGCCGGGCGCGCAGCTGGCCGCAGGCCCCCTCGACGTCCTGGCCGGCCGACTGACGTAGCCGGGTCAGGATGCGCCGGCGATTCAGGCTCGCCGCCAGTGCCGCGGCATGTTCCGCCGAAGGGCGGTCGAAACCGCTGCCTTCGACCGGATTGAACGGGATCAGGTTCATCATCGCGTACTTGCCGGTCAGCAGGCGGACGATGGCGTCCATCTCGGCCTCGCTGTCATTGACCCCGGCCAGCAGCGTCCACTGGTACTGGATCGGGTGGCCGACGGCACGGGCGTAGGCTTCGCCCAGTTCGACCAGTTCCGCCGGCTCGATGCGCGGCGCGTTGGGCAGCAGGCGGGCGCGCAGTTCGCCGTCGGTGCTGTGCAGCGACAGCGCCAGCGCCGGCTTGACCGCCTGCTGCGGCAGGCGCTCGAAGACGCGGCGATCGCCAACGGTGGAGAAGACCAGGTTCTTGTGGCCGATGCCGCCGGCCGTGCCGAGCAGGTCGATGGCTTCCAGCACGTTGTCGAGATTGTGCGCCGGCTCGCCCATGCCCATGAAGACGACGCGCTTGACCGGCCGTCGGGCGCGGGCGGCGACCACCTGGGCGACGATCTCGCCGCTTTCCAGCTGGCGCAGCAGGCCGTCGCGGCCGGTCATGCAGAACTGGCAGCCGACGGCGCAACCGACCTGGGTCGACACGCACAAGCCGTCGCGCAGCAGCAGCACGCTTTCCACCGTCTGGCCGTCGGCCAGATCGACCAGCAGGCGGGCCGAACCGTCGGCCCCCGGGTGTTCCGAGCGGACCCGGGTCAGCGCCGCCAGTTGCTCGCTCAGCCCCGGCAGGGCGTTGCGCAGGGCGAGCGGCAGGTAGTTGGCGGCCGGCTTCTTGCGCGGGCCGTCATCGAGCGGCCGGCCCGCGGTCCACGCGCGCAGGACGCGCTCCTCATGTTCGGGGCGGGCGCCGTGGTCGCGCAGGAACTGGCGAAGCTGGGTGATGCGCACGGCGGCTTTCGTGGGTGGACGTTCAGGTGCCGGCGGCCGGGGCAGTCGTCAGCTCGCCGCCCTTGTGGCGGGCACGGGCGGCGGCGCGGGCATCCAGCCAGTTCTTGCCGGCGATCATGCAGCCGAGCAGGATGAAGGCCCCGGGCGGCAGCAGGCCGAGCAGGAAGCCGGGATAGCTGTCCGGCAGCAGCTGGATCGGCTGCAGGCTGGGAAACACCATGTCGATGCCGCCGAACAGCGTGCCGGCGCCAAGCAGTTCGCGCATGCCGCCGAGCAGGGCCAGGGTCCACAACATGCCAAGGCCCATGAAGATGCCATCGAGTGTCGAATGCAGCGGCGGGTTCTTGGCGGCGAAGGCTTCGACGCGGGCGAGCACGATGCAGTTGGTGACGATCAGCGGAATGAAGATGCCGAGCACGACGTATAGCTCGTGCAGGTGGGCGTTGAACATCAGATCGACGACGGTGACCAGGGCGGCGACGATGAGAATGAACACCGGGATGCGGATTTCGTGCGGAATCAGGTTGCGCAGCGAGGCGACGGCGACGTTGGACAGGGCCATGACGATGATCGTCGCCAGCGACAGCATGATGCCGTTGACCGCATTGGTCGTCACCGCCAGCAGCGGACACAGACCGAGGATCTGGACCAGCGAGGTGTTCTGCTTCCACAGCCCGTTGCGGGCGATGTTGGCGAGTTCGTCACGGGTGATCATGGCTTGCCTCCGTCAGGCGTGAACAGTTGCTCGCGGTTGGCGTCGAACCAGCGTGCCGCCTTGTGCACGGCGCGGGCAATGGCGCGCGGGCTGATGGTCGCCCCGGCGTAGTAGTCGAGGCGGCCGCCGTCCTTGATCACGCGCCAGGCCTTGTCGTCGGTCGTCGCCAGCGCCAGGCCGTTGAACTGGGTGATCCACGGGCGCGCCTTGTTGCGGTCCTTCTTCGGCTCGATGTAGTCGCCCAGGCCCGGCGTTTCCTTGTGCTGGGTGACGCGCACGCCGGCGACGCTGCCGTCGGCCCGGATGGCGATCAACAGGCGGATGCGCCCGGCGTAGCCATCCGGCGCGACGGCCTCGAAGATGGCGGCGGCCGGCTGGCCGCCCCGGCGGGCGGGGTAGACGGTGCTCGGCTCCTTCAGGCCCAGTTCCGCCGTCGGCGGCAGCGGGCGCGCCTCGGCGACCGGATCGTTGTCGTACTCGGCGGCCGGCAGAACCTCGTTGAGCAGGCGCAGGCGCTCCTCGCGGGCGGTGGCCTCGATCACCGGCCGGGTCCATTTATAGACGGTGGATAGCAGGCCGGTGAAGATGACGACGAACAGGAAGAGGATGGCCGCCGTGCGGGCGGCCATTGCAGGGGCAGCGAATTCCTTCGGTGCGCTGCTCATTTCCTGTCCTTCATGCCGAAGATCGCCGGCTGGGTCAGCAGGTCGATCACCGGCGCGCAGAGATTCATCAGCAGCACGGCGAAAGCGACGCCATCGGGATAGCCGCCGAAGACGCGAATGATGAAGGCGAGCAGGCCGGCGCCGGCACCGAAGATCAGCTTGCCGCGTAGCGTCGTGCAGCCGGAGACCGGATCGGTGGCGATGAAGAAGGCGCCGAGCAGGGTGCCGCCGGAGAACAGGTGGAAGACCGGGTTGGCGAAGGCCGCCGGGTTGTACAGCCAGAGCGCGCCGGAGATCAGCGTCAGCGAAGCGAGAAAGGCCAGCGGCACTTGCCAGGAGATGACGCGCCGGTACCACAGCCACAGGCCGCCGAGCAGGTAGCCGGTGGCCACCCACTCCCAGCCGCGCCCGGCGAAGTTGCCGTAGATATCCTGGTTGGCCAACAACTGGGCGATGTCGAAGCTGGCATCGCCCATGCGCAGGGCCGTCTTCATCGCATCGAGCGGCGTTGCGCTGGTCAGCGCGTCGACGCGCGGGGCGAGGCCGAAGATGATGTCGATCTGGTCGAGCAGGCGCAGCTCCAGGCCGACGGCCGGCCACTGCGACATCAAGGCCGGGAAGGCGACGATGCAGACGGCGAAGGCGACCATCGCCGGGTTGAAAGGATTCTGGCCGAGGCCGCCATAGAGGTGCTTGGCAAAGACGATGGCGAAGACGGTGCCGGTAAACACCATCCACCAGGGCGCCAGCGGCGGAAAGGTGAGGGCGATCAACCAGGCAGTGACGATGGCCGAGCCGTCGGAGAGGAACAGCGCCAGTGGCTTGCCGCGCAGCTTGAGCATGGCCGCTTCGGCGAGCAGCGCGGCGACGCTGGCGATGACCAGCTGGACCAGGATGGCCGGGCCGACCAGCCAGGCGTAGGCGACGATGCCGGGAACCAGGGCCAGGCAGACCTGGGTCATCACCTGGCTGACGCTGGTGTCCTTGAGCAGGAAGGGCGAGGGGGCAAAGATCATTCGGCTTTCGGTTCCTGAGTGACGCCTGCCGGTGCCTCGGCAATTCCGGCAGCCTGGCGGCGTTCTTCTATCTCGGCCAGCGCGCGCTGCTGTTCCGGCTTCAGCGCCTCGGTATTCTTCGGCTGGGCGGCTTCACGCTGGGCCTTGGCGCGCTCCATGGCGGCCTGGATGGTGGCCAGCTTGGCCGCCTTGTCGGCGTCGGCGGCATTGGCCGGCGCCGGGGCGGCGGTTGCCGCTGCCGTCGCCGAGGCATCGCCGGTCGCCGCTTCGGCAGCGGCTGCCGCAGCTTCCGCCGCCTTCTTGGCCGCCTGGGCAGCGGCAGCCTTGGCCAGTTTCTCGGCCTTTTCGGCCTTCTCACGCTCGTCGCGGAACTGCTTGAACTCGAAACGCGCCTTGGCTTCGTCGGCCGCCTTCTTCTCGCGCTCGCGCGCCCAGATCTCGCTCTTGGCGAAGCGGAAGTACTGGACCAGCGGGATGCGCGACGGGCAGACGTAGGCGCAACAGCCGCACTCGATGCAATCGAAGATGTTGTATTCCTGCGTCTTGCCGAAATTCTTGGCGCGGGCGTACCAGTACATCTCGAACGGCTGCAGTTCGTGCGGGCAAACCTGGGCGCAGGCGCCGCAGCGGATGCACGGCATTTCCGGCGCCTTCGGCGGGAACAGGCGTGGCGAATGGGCGATCAGGCAGTTGGTGGTCTTGACCACCGGCACCTGCGGGTTGGGTACCAGGAAGCCCATCATCGGCCCGCCCATCAGGATGCCGTCGGTATCCGGGTGCGGCCGGGCGAGCTGCAGCAACTCGTCCATCGGCGTGCCAATCAGCACTTCGACGTTGTGCGGCTCGGCGACATTGCCGGTCAGCGTGACGACGCGCGAAATCACCGGTTCGCCGTGGGCGACGGCGCGCCAGGCGGTGTAGGCGGTGGCGACGTTGAACACCTGGACGCCCATCTCGGCCGTCGAGCGCATCGAACCGGGAACTTCCTTGCCGGTCAGGACGCGGATCAGCTGCTTGGCGCCGCCGGCCGGGTACAGCGTCGGCACGGCGACGACGGCGAAGTTCTCGCCGCGGGCGGCGACGGCGGCGGTCATCGCGGCCACCGCTTCCGGCTTGTTGTCCTCGATGCCGATCAGCACTTTTTTCGGCTGCAGCAGGTCGCGGAACAGGGCGATGCCGCGGACGATCTCGTCGGCACGCTCGCGCATCAGCAGGTCGTCGCAGGTGATGTAGGGCTCGCACTCGGCGCCGTTGATGATCAGTTCGTCCATCGCCACGTTCGGCGCCGGCGTCAGCTTGCCGTGCGCCGGGAAGCCGGCACCGCCCAGACCGACCACGCCGGAGCGCTGCAGGTGGGCGAAGACTTCGGCCGGGGCGGTGCTCGCCAGGTCGATCGGGCTGCGGGCGATCCATTCGTCGCGGCCGTCCGGGTCGATGACCACGCACAGCGAATCGAGGCCGGATGGATGCGGCCGGACATGCATGGCTACCTCGCGCACGGTGCCCGAGGTCGGCGCATGCACGGCGGCGGAAATCCAGCCGTCGGCCTCGCCGATCAGCTGGCCTTTCAGCACCTTGTCGCCGGCCTGAACCAGCGGCTTCGGCGTGCCGCCGATGCTCTGGTGCAGCGGCACGATCAGCTGCGACGGTAGCGGCGCCGCGGCGATCGGCAGGTGGTTGGACTGGGTCTTGTTACTCGGCGGCTTGATGCCGCCCCAGAACTTGAACAAATTCATCAACATCAGGCGGCGTCCTTTATCGGCACGGCCTTGATGCCGACCACCGGGTATTTCCATTTCCAGTTGTCGAGCGTTTCACCGATGGTTTCCATGCGGATGCATTCGACCGGGCAGGGCGGCAGGCACAGTTCGCAACCGGTGCATTGGCCGGCGATGATGGTGTGCATCTGCTTGGCGGCGCCGACGATGGCATCGACCGGACAGGCCTGGATGCACAGCGTGCAGCCGATGCAGGTGTTCTCGTCGATGATCGCCACCTGCTTCGGCTTT
>PHCU01000044.1 GCA_002842345.1 Betaproteobacteria bacterium HGW-Betaproteobacteria-12
GGCGTCGGCATCGGCGGCGTGCTCGAACCCTTGCAGGCCAACCCGACCATCATCGGCGACAACTGCTTCATCGGCGCACGTTCGGAAGTCGTCGAAGGCGTCATCGTCGAGGACAACTGCGTCGTCTCGATGGGCGTTTATATCAGCCAGAGCACGAAAATCTACGATCGCGCCAGCGGCGAAATCAGCTACGGCCGGATCCCCGAAGGCTCGGTGGTGGTCAGCGGCAACCTGCCCTCCAGCGATGGCAAGTACAGTCTCTACTGTGCCGTGATCGTCAAACGGGTGGATGCACAGACCCGCGCCAAGACCAGCATCAACGAACTGCTGCGCGACTGATCGCGCGCACCGGCCAGGGAGAAGTCATGGGCAACATGCACAAGTTGTTTCAACTGATGGCGGCGAAGAAGGCTTCCGACCTGTTCATTTCCTGCGGCGCGCCGATCACCATCAAGATCAACGGCGCCGCCCTACCGGTCAATCCGACGGTGATCGACCTGGCCAGTATCACGCTGCTCTTGCGTGAAGTGCTCAGCGAAGCACAGCTCGGGGAATTCGAGGAAAAGCGCGAACTCAACCTGCGCCAGGGTCTGCGCGATGTCGGCGCCTTCCGCATCTCGTGTTTCTATCAGCGCGGCACGCCCGCCATGGTGGTGCGCTACATCCCGGCCGACATTCCAAACTTCGACGCCCTCGGACTACCCGACGTGCTCAAGGACGTCATCATGGAAAAACGCGGCCTGGTGCTGATGGTCGGCTCCACCGGCTCGGGCAAGTCCACCACGCTGACCTCGATGCTGGATCACCGCAACGAACAGCGCACCGGCCACATCCTCACCCTGGAAGACCCGATCGAATTCCTGTTCAAGAACAAGAAATCCATCGTCAATCAGCGCGAGGTCGGCAGCGACACGCTGTCCTTCCAGGCCGCGCTGAAGAACGCCATGCGCCAGGCGCCGGACGTGATTTTCATCGGCGAGATCCGCGACAAGGAGACCATGAGCCAGGCCATTGCCTACGCCCAGTCCGGCCAGCTGTGCATCGCCACGCTGCACGCCAACAACAGTTATCACGCGATGAGCCGGATCATCAGCTTCTATCCGCTGGAAAATCGCCCGGCCCTGCTCGCCGACCTGGCGGTAGCCTTGAAGTGCGTCATCTCGCAGCGCCTGGTGAAAAAGCCCGACGGCAATCGCACGCCGGCCGTGGAAGTGCTGCTCAATTCGCGCTATGTCGGCGAGCTGATCGAAAAAGGCGAGTTGAACGAGATCAAGGAGGCCATGGAAAAGAGCCTGGTGCCCGGCAGCCAGACCTTCGAGCAATGCCTGTTCAACCTCTACAAGGCCAACGTCATCACCCTGGACGAGGCCTTGGCGGTGCTTTCCCGTCTACGCAACTGGCCGGTGATCGACAAGGCCGATACGGCAGTCCGTCCCGGCGAAACCTACCAGGCGGCGCTGCGCCTGCGCCTCGATGTCACCCAGTTGCCGCGGCCGTTCCAGATCACCGCCCTGGGCAACAAGGACTGGACCCTGGCTTCCGACTGGAAGATCTGGGCGGCAACGCTGCCCCTGCCGGCGGAGGTCAAGTGAGGCGAGTCGTCGCGGCAGGCGGCGCGCTGGCGGCAGCAATCGGCGGCATCCTGTGGTTCCTGCTGCTGATGTCGACGGCGGCTGACACCGTCATCTTCTCGCGCAACTATCCGCTGCTGATCGCCCTCAACATCCTGCTCGCCCTCGGCATGGTCGGCCTGGTCGGCTGGCAGCTGCGCTCGCTGTGGCGCGACTACCAGGCCCAGGTCTTCGGCTCCCGCCTCAAGTTGCGCCTGATGCTGATGTTCGGCGTCATCGCCGTGCTGCCCGGGGCGCTGGTCTACGGCGTCTCGGTGCAGTTCGTCACCCGCTCGATCGAGAGCTGGTTCGACGTGCGCGTCGAGAAGGCGCTCGAATCCGGCCTGCAGCTTGGCCGCTCGGCGCTCGACTCGCTGCTCGCCGATCTCGGCGACAAGGGGCGCAGCATGGCCAGCGAGCTGTCCGATATCCGCGAAGCCTCCCGCCGCTCGGCCTTGCTGCGCCTGCGCGAGGAGCGTGGCGTGCAGTCGGTGGCGCTGTTCTCCGTTGGCGGCCAGCTGCTGTCGAGCGCCACCGCCGACCTGAGCAGCCTGCTGCCGGAACTGCCGAGTCCGGCCCAACTGAAGCAGGCGCGCAGTTCGCAGGCGCTGAGCACGGTCGAAGGCGGTGGCGGCCAGTTGTTCCTGCGCGTACTGGTGCCGGTTGCCGCCCGCGACATGTTCGACGAGCCGCGTATCCTGCAACTGATCAATCCGGTGCCGGACAGCCTGGCCCACGATGCCGAGGCGGTGCAGGCGGTCTATCGTGATTACCAGGAGCTGCAGCTGGCGCGCCAGGGCTTGACCCGCATCTATGCGCTGACCCTGACGCTGACCGTCCTGGTCGCGCTGTTCGGCGCCTTTGCCCTGGCTTACGTGATGGCCCGCCGGCTGGCGGCGCCGCTGTACATCCTGGCCGAAGGCACGCAGGCCGTCGCTCAGGGTGACTTCTCACCGCGTCAGGCGATCTACAGCGGCGACGAACTGGGCGTCCTGACGCAATCATTCAACCAGATGACCCGCCAGCTCGGCGAGGCGCGTCGCGAGACCGAGCGCCATCGCGCCGAACTGGAGTCGGCGCGCGCTTACCTCGAATCCATTCTGGCCAACCTGTCGGCCGGCGTGCTGGTCTTCGACCACCGTTTCGCGCTGCGCACGGTCAATGAGGGGGCGTGCACCATCCTCGTCGACGACTTTGCCGGTCTGCTCGGCCTAGCGCCGGCGGCATGGCCGCGGCAAAAACTGCTCGGCGAATTCATCCGCGCCCATTTCGCCGCAACCGATGACCCGGAATGGCAGGCCCAGATCGAGCTCGAGCGCGCCAACGGCATGCCGCAGGTACTGCTGCTGCGCGGCTCGCGTTTGCCGACGGCCAGTGGCGGCGGCGACGTCGTGGTCTTCGACGACGTTACCCGGCTGATCGCCGCTCAGCGCAGCGCCGCCTGGGGCGAGGTGGCGCGCCGCCTGGCGCACGAGATCAAGAATCCGCTGACGCCGATCCAGCTGTCGGCCGAACGCCTGCAATTCAAGCTGGCCGACAAGCTGCTGAACAGCGATGCCGAGATGCTGGCGCGCGGCACGCAGACGATCATCAATCAGGTCCAGTCGATGAAGCGCATGGTCGACGATTTCCGCGACTACGCCCGCATGCCGGCGCCGGAAACCGCCGCCCTCGACCTCAATGCGCTGATCGGCGAAGTGCTCGGCCTGTACGAGAGTTCGGCCGCCGTCATCGAGGCCCGGCTGGCCGCCGATCTGCCGCCGGTACTCGGCGATGCGACGCAACTGCGGCAGATCATCCACAATCTGCTGCGCAACGCGCAGGATGCGCTGGAAGGCCGTCCCGACGGCCGCATCGAGATCGTCACCGGACTGGCCGGGCGGCACGCCCGGCTGAGCATCGGCGACAATGGCCCGGGTTTTCCGCTCGACCTGCTGCCGCGCATCTTTGAACCTTATGTCACGACCAAGACGCGCGGCACGGGCCTGGGCCTGCCTATCGTCAAGAAGATCGTCGAGGAACACCTGGGTACCATCGAAATCAGCAATGCACCGGCGGGCGGCGCGCGAATCGACATTCGCCTGCCCCTGGTGAAGGAGGAGGAAGCCAAGCATGGCCATCATATTGGTCGTTGATGACGAAGTCGGCATTCGGGAACTGCTCTCGGAAATCCTGATCGACGAGGGCTACGATGTCCGTCTGGCCGAGAACGCCGGGGCGGCCCGCCGCCTGCGCAACGAACTGCGCCCGGATCTGGTGCTGCTCGACATCTGGATGCCGGATACCGACGGCATTTCGCTGCTCAAGGAATGGCACGCCGCCGGCCATCTGAACATGCCGGTGGTGATGATGTCCGGGCACGGCACCATCGACACGGCGGTGGAAGCGACGCGCATCGGCGCCTTCGATTTCCTGGAAAAACCGATCGCCCTGCAGAAGCTGCTGGCCTCGGTGCAGAAGGCGCTCAAGCACGATACCCCGCCGCCGCGTCCGCCGCTGACCCTCGATGCCTTTGTCCGCTCGGCCTTCATCAAGGAATTCAAGCGTCGTCTCGAGCAGGCCGCGGCCAAGGCGCCGGTGCTGCTGCTCAAGGGGGCGACCGGCGGCATGGCGGAAATCTGCGCCCGCACGCTGCAGCCGCCGCGCGCGCCCTGGCTCGACCTGTCGGCGGTGAGCAGCGCGCTGACCCAGGAAATGCTCGAGAAGCTCGCCGGCGGCGTGCTCTTCGTGCCGGATCTGGCGGTGCTCGGCAAGATGCAGCAGATGAACCTGGCCTTCGCCGTCACCCATCTCGACCGCCTCAATCTGCAACTGGTGGCGGCCACGGTGACCTCGCTCTCCGTACTCGGCGAAGCCGGCTGGGATAGCAAGCTGCTGGCCCGCCTGGGCGAGGTCTGGGTGGCCATGCCGGCCCTGGCCGGGCATGCCGACGAGTTGCCGGAAATCGCCAGCCTGCTGCTGACCAATCTGGTCGAGCGCGGCGAAGTCCAGCCGCGGCGCTTTGCCACCGGCGCCCTCAACGCCCTGCGCACGCTACCGCGAACGTACAAGCCGGAAGCCACCTGGACCGATCTCTACACGCTGGTGCGCAACCTCGCCCTGACGGCGCTGGAAGAGGAAATCTCGGCCGAGGACGTCGGTCGCGTGATGCCACCGGAGGCGGGGGAGGAAGAACAACACTGCTCGATGCTGCCGCTGTTCGAGCAACCGCTGCGCGAGGCGCGTGATGCCTTCGAGAAGCTCTATTTCGAGCATCACCTGCGGCGCGACGGCGGCAACATGACCAAGCTGGCCGAGCGCTCGGGCCTTGAGCGCACCCACTTGTATCGCAAGCTGAAACAGCTCGACGTCCGGCTCGGCAAGCGCCAAGAGGAACAGGCGGGACAATGAAAGTCATCATTCTCGGGGCCGGCCAGGTCGGGGCCAGCGTCGCCGAAGGCCTGGTATCGGAAGAAAACGACATCACCGTCGTCGACTTCGACGGTCCGCGCCTGACTCAATTGCAGGACCGGCTCGACCTGCGCACCGTCGTCGGCAACGCGGCGACGCCGTCGGTGCTGCGCCGGGCCGGCGCCGAGGATGCCGACATGATCATCGCCGTGACCCAGAGTGACCAGGCCAATCTGGTCGCCTGCAAACTGGCGCAGAGCGTCTTCAATGTGCCGACGCGCATCGCCCGGCTGCGCTCGCAGGATTTTCTACAGGACGAGACGCTGCTGGCGACGGACAATTTCGCCGTGGACTTCGCCCTCTGTCCGGAGCAGGTGATCACCGACTACATCCGTCGCCTGATCGAGTTCCCGGAGGCCCTGCAGGTCTTGAGCTTCGCCCGTGGCCGGGTCAGCCTGGTGGCGGTCCGCGCCTATGAGGGCGGGGCCATGGTCGGCAAGCCGATCCGCGCCCTGCGCGAGTTGTTGCCGATCGAGACCGATGCCCGCATCGCCGCCATCTTCCGCCGCGACCAACCGGTCTTCCCCGAGGGCGATACCGTCGTCGAGGCCGGCGATGAAGTTTTCCTGCTCGCCGCCTCCGAGAACATCCGGCCGGTGCTGCACCAGTTGCGGCGCATGGCCAGCCGCGTCGAGCGCATCATGATCGCCGGCGGCGGCAACATCGGCATCCGCCTGGCCAAGGCCCTCGAGGCGCATTACGAAATCAAGCTGATCGAGGGGCGCAAGGACCGCGCCGAACTGCTGGCCAACGAACTGAACGACACCCTGGTGCTGCTCGGCGACGCCACCGACGAGGAATTGCTGGAGCAGGAGAACATCGCCGAGATGGATCTGTTCCTCGCCGTGACCAACGACGACGAAGACAACATCATGGCCGGCAGTCTGGCCAAGCGCCTCGGCTGCAAGCGCGTGGTCGCCCTGATCAACCGCCGCGCCTATGCCGAAATGATCGAAGGCGGGCCGATCGACATCGGCATTTCGCCGGCCCAGGTGTCGATCGGCACGCTGCTCGCCTATGTCCGCCATGGCGACGTGGCCGAAGTCCATTCGCTGCGCCGCGGCGCCGCCGAGGCGCTGGAAGTGGTCGCCCACGGCGATCGCAATACCTCCAAGGTCGTCGGTCGCCGCATCGAGGAGATCGACTGGCCGAAGGGGGTGACGGTGGCGGCCCTGGTGCGCAATTTCGACGAGGCCATCGTCGTCGGCCAGACCGATGACTGGACCTCGATCACCCGCTACGGCGAGGTGGTGATCGCCCACCACGACACGGTGATCCAGCCGGACGACCACGTGATCATCTTCTGCACGCGCAAGAAACTGGTGAAGAAGGTCGAGCAGCTGTTCCAGGTCGGCTTCCACTTCCTCTAGGACGGCGCCTGTGACCCGTTTCGCACCCGTCCACCGCGCCCTCGGCCTGATTCTTATGCTCTTCGGGCTGACGCTGCTGGTGCCGCTGGCCATGGCCCACATCGCCAACGACGGCAGCCAGTCGGTATTCGACGAAGTGTTCCTGCTCACCGTGCTGTGCGGCACCTTTCTCTGGGTGCGCTACCGCAACTGCAAACGCGATCTCAGTGTGCGCGACGGGTTCCTGCTGGTGGTCCTGGTATGGACGGTACTGCCGGCCTTCGCCGCCTTGCCCTTCATGCTGCATCTGGAGATGAGCCATACCGATGCCTACTTCGAGGCCGTTTCCGGCCTGACGGCCACCGGCGCGACGATCATCCCCGGACTCGATCAGCTGCCGCCGTCGATCAACCTGTGGCGCCATCTGATGCAGTGGCTGGGCGGCATGGGCCTGATCGTGCTGGCCGTCGCCATCCTGCCGCTGCTCGGCATCGGCGGCCGGCAGATCCTGCAGGCGGAGATTCCCGGGCCGATGAAGGAAGCGAAGATGACGCCGCGCGTCGCCGAGACGGCCAAGGGTCTGTGGCTGATCTATTTCGCCATCACCATCGCCTGCATCCTGGCTTACCGCTGGGCCGGGATGACCTGGTTCGACGCCGTCTGCCATGGCTTTTCGACGGTCTCCCTCGGCGGTTTCTCGACGCACGACGCCAGCCTCGGATTCTTCGATTCGGCGGCGATCGAATGGATCTGCCTCGGCTTCATGGTCTTTTCCGGCATCAACTACGCCTCGCACTTCCTTGCCGTCAGCGGTCGCTCGCTCACCGCCTACGTCCGCGATCCGGAAGCCGGCTGGTTCGTCGGCGTGCTCGCCGTCAGCGTCATCATCCTGGCCAACTACATCTGGAAGGACGGGGTTTACGCAGACGTCTCGACCGCCTTGCGCTACACCCTGTTCAATGTCGTCTCGGTGGCCACCACCACCGGCTACTCGACCACCGACTACGGCCTGTGGCCGATGTTCGCCGGCTTGTGGATGCTCTTCCTGTGCAGCTTCGCCACCAGTGCCGGCTCGACCGGCGGCGGCATCAAGATGATGCGGGCGCTGCTGCTGTACAAGCAGGTCTATCGCGAACTGGTCCGCGCCATGCATCCGTCGGTGGTGTACAACGTCCGCCTCGGTGGCCAGACGGCACCGCAGTCGGTGCTCTTCGCCGTGCTCGCCTTTGGTTTCGTGTACATGGTCAGCATCGTCTCGCTGACCCTGGTCCTCGCCTTCACCGGCCTGGACATCGTCACCGCCTTTTCGGCGGTGGTCGCCAGCGTCAACAACACCGGTCCCGGTCTCGGCCTGGTCGGCCCGTCCACGACCTACCAGGTACTCGAGGATTTCCAGACCTGGATCTGCATTTTCGCCATGCTGCTCGGCCGTCTGGAAATCTTCACGCTGCTCGTCGTCCTTACCCCCGCCTTCTGGCGTAAGTGACCTGAGGCGGAGAAAGGCGGATAATTCCGCCTTTCCGATTTTCAGGTGGAGTCCGACGTGAGCCGACCCAAGAACGATACTTTCCTGCGCGCCCTGCTCAAGGAACCTACCGACTACACGCCGCTCTGGCTGATGCGCCAGGCCGGCCGCTACCTCCCCGAGTATTGCGAAACGCGCAAGCGCGCCGGCAACTTCCTCAATCTCTGCAAGTCGCCGACCCTGGCCTGCGAAGTGACGCTGCAGCCGCTGGCCCGCTACGACCTCGACGCCGCCATCCTGTTCTCCGACATCCTCACCGTGCCGGACGCCATGGGCCTTGGCCTGTATTTCGCCGAAGGCGAGGGGCCGCGCTTCGAACGGCCGCTGCGCGAGGAATGGTCGATCAACAACCTGACCGCGCCGGATCCCTACGAGCATCTCGGCTACGTCATGGATGCGGTCAGCGAAATCCGCCGGGCGCTCGATGACTCGGTGCCGCTGATCGGCTTTTCCGGCAGCCCCTACACGCTCGCCTGCTACATGGTCGAAGGCCAGGGTTCGAGCGATTTCCGCCACATCAAGGGGATGATGTACAACCGCCCGGACCTGCTGCACCGCATCCTGTCGGTGACCGCCGATTCGGTGATCAGCTACCTGAACGCGCAGATCGACTCCGGCGCCCAGGCGGTGATGATTTTCGATACCTGGGGTGGTTCGCTGTCCAATGCCGCTTATCAGGAATTCTCGCTGGCCTACATGCAGCGCATCGTCGCCGGTCTGAAGAAGGAAAAGGACGGCCAGCGCATTCCGAGCATCGTGTTCACCAAGAACGGTGGCTTGTGGCTGGAGAAGATCGCCGCCATCGGTTGCGACGCGCTTGGCCTCGACTGGACCATCGACATCGGCGAGGCGCGTCGGCGCGTCGGCGACCAGGTGGCGCTGCAGGGCAACCTCGATCCGAACGTGCTGTTCGCGGCCCCGGAAGTCGTCGCTGCCGAAGCGCGCAAGGTGCTCGACAGCTACGGGCCGGGCAATACCGGCCATGTCTTCAACCTCGGCCACGGCATTTCGCAATTCACGCCGCCGGACAGCGTCACCGCGCTGGTCGAAACCGTGCATGGACACAGCCGGCTATTGCGAAAGTAATAGCCATAAGTGTTGGGTAATGCCCAACTTATGCACAGAGTTTTGTCCTTGGCACGAAAAAATCGGCGAATTTCTCTTGACAGCCGGTTTCTTTCTTAAATTGTTGAAAACAAAGGGATTGTCGTTTTGCCCATTATTTCGGCAAAGTGACAAATCCCTTTAATCGACGCCATTTGGCGCCAGCCAGGGAAAGCAATCCACAAAGTTATCCACAGATTTTGTGGGTAACTCCATAAACCCTTTCATAGCCAGGGTTTTTCGCCAGAATCCGGAGATCCGACGACCGCCGTCGGCCGATCAATGCCCGTATTTCGCGTCGCCCTCGACCTGCCCCTGCACCGCCTGTTCGACTACGTCGCGCCACCGACGGCCAGTCGGGACGATATCGGCCGGCGGGTCCGGGTGCCCTTCGGGCGCGGCGAAAAGATCGGCGTCGTCGTCGATGTTGCCGACAGCG
Source organism: Betaproteobacteria bacterium HGW-Betaproteobacteria-12 (assembly GCA_002842345.1). Classification (GTDB taxonomy): domain Bacteria; phylum Pseudomonadota; class Gammaproteobacteria; order Burkholderiales; family Rhodocyclaceae; genus Azonexus. The sequence continues at coordinate 9,478 of PHCU01000044.1, forward strand.
GCGACTGGCCGCTCGAGCAACTGAAATCGGCGGGCGATGTCCTGCGCGACCTGCCGCCGCTGCCGGCTGATTTCTTCGCGCTGTGCTCCTTCGCCAGCACTTACTACCAGGCGCCCTTCGGCGAAGTCGTGCTGCAGGCTCTGCCAGCCGGCTTGAAGCGTTGTGAGCCGCCGACCCGGCGGGCGGTGCGTCCGCCAGTACCCGGGCAGCCGCCAGTGCTGCCGGAGCTGACCGGTGAACAGGCGGTGGCGGTGGCCGCGGTCGAGCCGGCCGCCGGTTTCGCTGCGCATCTGCTGCATGGGGTGACCGGCAGCGGCAAGACCGAGGTCTACCTGCGCCTCGTCGAACGGGCGCTGGCAGCCGGCCGCCAAGCCCTGCTGCTGGTCCCGGAAATTAACCTGACACCGCAACTGGAAGAGCGGGTCCGCGCCCGCTTTCCGCAGCGGACGGTGGTCGCCCTGCACAGCGAACTGGCCGAGGCAGCGCGCGAGCGCAACTGGCGCGCGGCTTTTGCCGGTGACGCCGACATCGTGCTCGGTACCCGGCTGGCCATTTTCACGCCCTTGCCGCGCCTCGGCCTGATCGTCATCGACGAGGAGCACGACGCCTCGTTCAAGCAGCAGGACGGCATGCGCTATTCGGCGCGCGACGTCGCCGTGGTGCGCGCCCGCCAGGCCGGCGTGCCGGTGCTGCTCGGTTCGGCGACGCCGTCGCTGGAAACCTGGGCCAACGCCCACGGTGGCCGCTACGGCCTGCTGACGCTGCAGGAGCGGGCCAACCGCCAGGCGACGCTGCCGCAGATCCGTATTCTCGATACCCGGCGCCTGCCGCTGCAGGAAGGCGTCAGCAAGGTGCTGGTCGAGGGCATCCGGCAGCGGCTGGAACGTGGCGAGCAGAGCCTGGTCTTCCTCAACCGCCGCGGCTACGCGCCGGTGCTGGCCTGTCCGTCCTGCGGCTGGGTGTCGCGCTGCCAGCGCTGTGCCGCCAACCTGGTGCTGCACCTGGCCGATCGTCGGCTGCGCTGCCATCACTGCGGCTTCGAGCATCGCGTGCCGAAGGCCTGCCCGACCTGCGGCAACCAGGACATCCATCCTTACGGTCGCGGCACCCAGCGCGTCGAGGAGTGGCTGCAGGGCGAGTTCCCCGAGGCGCGCATCCTGCGCGTCGACCGCGATTCGGTGAAAAGTCGCAAGCAATGGGAAACGATGCTCGAGCGTATCCATGGCGGCGAGGCCGAGATCCTGGTCGGCACGCAGATGCTGGCAAAGGGCCACGATTTTCCGAAACTGACGCTGGTCGGCGTGCTCGGTGCCGACTCGGCACTGTATTCCGCCGACTGGCGCGCTCCGGAGCGCCTGTTCGCCCAGTTGATGCAGGTTGCCGGCCGCGCTGGCCGCGCCGAACTGAAGGGTGAGGTGGTGATCCAGACGCAGTACCCCGAGCACCCGCTGTTCGCCTCCCTGGTCGCCCACGACTATGCTGGTTTCGCCGCCGGCCAGCTGAAGGAACGCGAACAGGCCGGCTTTCCGCCCTATGCCTTCCAGGCCGTGCTGCGCGCCGAAGCGCCGCAGATGGCCGACGCCATCGCCTTCCTGAAGGCCGCCGCCGCTCTGCCGCTGGTCGCAGCGCATGAGCAGGTCATGCTCTACGACCCGGTGCCGATGCGCATGGCCCGCCTGGCCAGTCTCGAACGCGGCCAGCTGCTGGCCGAATCGATGTCGCGTCCGGCTTTACAGGCTTTCCTGCCGCTATGGCGGGAAGCCATCGAAGGCATCAAGGCGCCGGCAAAGCTGCGCTGGCATCTCGAGGTCGATCCGCTCGAATTCTGAGTCGGCTGCGGCCGGCATGGGCTTTGCAGAGAGGTGCTCCCGAACCACGAGAGGAGCACATCATGAGAATCCAGGAATCGGTGGTCAATCTATCGTCCACCCACGAGGCGAATAGCAGTCGCAGCGTCGAAATTGAGACGGAGCTTGGCTTTCGCCGGGTCTTCGCCAGCCTGACGGCGGCGCCGCCGGAGGAGGTGTCGGCCCTGCACCAGCGCGTGCAGAAGATGCTGGAGTCGTTGATCGAAGCGATCATGGCGGCAATGGACGGCCGATGTTGCCGGGAAAATCCTGCCGCCGGCGAACCCTTGCCGGCGGCTCCGGAAAATCCGGGCCGCCCGGCCGGCGAGCTGGTCTGGGGGCGCCGGATAACCGAACGGGTCAGCGAATCGGAGGCCACCACGGTCTGCGGCAATGGCCAGGTCAGGACCTGCGACGGCCGGGAAATCGATTTTGCTTTCAGCGTCGCCATGCAGCGCGAGTACAGCAGCGAGTTGGTCAGCGAAGAGGGCACCATGGCCAGGCTGCGCGACCCGCTGGTCCTCAGCTTTGACGGCAAGGCCTGCGAACTGACCGATCAGCGCATCGCCTTTGATCTCGACGCCGACGGCAGCCCGGAACAGATTCCCGGTCTGGACGGCGGCAGCTGTTTCCTGGTCTTTGACCGCAATGGCAACGGCCGGGCCGACGACGGCAGCGAGCTGTTCGGCGTCAAGAGCGGCGACGGCTTCGCCGATCTGGCCCGGCTCGACGATGACGGCAATGGCTGGATCGACGAGGCCGATGCCGCCTTCGCCCGGCTCGGGCTGTGGTCTGGCGGCGAACTGAGCGGCTTGGCCGGGCAGGGCGTCTGGGCGCTGTACACCGGCTCGGTAGCCGCGCCGTTCGCCCTCAAGGATGCCGACAATGCGTTGCTCGGGCAGATCCGGGCAGCCGGCGTCTATCTGCAGGAAAGCGGCCAGGCCGGCCTGATGCAGCAGGTCGACCTGGCGGTGTCAGCGCCGCCGGGCGCTGAGCAGCAGCCAGGCGAGGGCCAGCAGCTGACCGCCTAGCAGGCAGAAGAAGGCGATCCGGTAGGCTGGGCCGACCGCCCAGCCGCCGGTTTGCAGCGCGTCGACGAGGCCGCCGAAGCCCCACTGCAGGCCGAAGGCGCCGGCGAAGACGAGCAGGTTCAGCGCAGTGTTGGCGCGTCCCGACAAGGTGGATGGAAAGGCCTGGGCGACCAGCGAATAGGCGATGTTCGACAGCGAGAAGCAGGCGCCGAGGACCGGCCACAGCCAGGCGCCGGCGAACTGCGGCTGGATGCAGATCAGCGCGAAGGCGGCGAAGGCGGCCAGCATCGCGCCGCGATAGACCTTCTCCAGCGAGACGCCGCGATGCACCAGGGCGGTGGCGAAGAAGCCCATGAACAGGAAGCCGCCGAGCATGGCCAGGCCCATCCAGGTCAGGCGGGCGGCGACGGCGGCGCCGTCGAGACCTTCCATGACGTTCATCCAGCGCGAGGCCCACAGGCCCTGGACGGCCATGAAGCCGCCGGTGAACCAGAAACCGGCCGGGGCATAGCGCCAGAAATGCCGGCTGGCGAAAATGCTGCGTACGCCGGCCATCTGTTCGGCAAAGCCGGTGCCTTTGCCATCGCTGGCCTTGTCCGGCACGAACAGCCACAGCGCAGCGGCGACCGCCAGGGTGATGACGGCCAGTCCGACGACGATCTCGCGCCAGCCGCTGAAACCGAGCGCCAGTTCCAGCGGTTTGGCGGCGGTCAGGGCGCCGAGGCCGCCGGCCGCCATGATCCAGCCGGTCAACGAGGCTTGGCGTTCGGGCGGGAACCACTGGCTGAAGGCCTTGAACGAGGCCATCAGGCAGGCGGCGACGCCAAGCCCGATTAGGGCGCGGCCGATGGTCAGGCCGGACAGCGTATCGGCCATGGCGAAAACCGTCGCCCCGGTCGCGGCGATGACCAGCAGCACGGCCTCGACGCGGCGCGGGCCGAAGCGGTCGAGCAGCATGCCGAGCGGCAGCTGGGCGGCGCCGAAGGCGAGGAAGTAGGTGCTGGTCAGCAGGCCGAGCGCATTGTCCGGCAGGCGCAGTTCGCCGGCGATGACCGGGCCGAGCACGGCATTGACCGTGCGGTACAGGTAGGACAGGAAATAGCCGGCGGCAAAGGGCAGGAACAGCCTGAACATCAGGCGGCGCAGATCGGGGACGGTCACGGTTACTCCGGTTTCACGTGGAACGCCGGCGCGGGCGGCAGGTTGGTCTCGCGCCGCAGCCACGCCAGGCGCTGTTCTATTTTTTCCCGCCAGTTGGCGGCGATGCCGTCGACCGCTGCCAGGCGCGCCAGTTCCGTCAGATCCGGGCGATGCGCCTGCCACAGTTGCATGGCGGCAGCCAGCGTCGGGCTGTCGGCCGCCTGTTCCAGTCGCAGTTCGTCGTCCGGGGCCACCAGCCCCGGCGTCAGCACCCGCCAGTACCAGCCGGTCAGTCGCTGTTCGGCGATGAAAACAGCCATGCCGTCGCTGGCGAAGCGCTCGTCGATCTTCCAGCACGGGCTGCGCGGCTGGCAGACCTGTAGCCGGGCGGCGCCGAGGCGCCAGATGTCGCCAGGGCGGACGTCGCCTTCGTCGAGTTCCGTCGTGGCGATGTTCTCGCCCATGCTGCCCGGGATCAGCTGTCCGGCCGCCTCGGGAAACCGCTTTGCCAGCGTCGCGTAGTGGCCGCCGGGATAGAGATGCACGGCTTTGTCCGGACCACCGTGCACGCGCCGGTCGGCCTGCTGGTCGCCGACAAAGCCTTCGCTACCGAGATACAGGGGGGCGCTGACCGGCGTCTTGTAGATGCCGGTTGGCCGTCCGGATTCGGGCAGCGGCCGGATGCCGCCGATGAACAGGGAGATAGGTGCCATGGGCGGCGATTGTGCCATCAAGCGCGCTGTTCGCTGCAGGCTAGCCGCCGGCTGGCGATGAAAAATCGCCCGTGTCTTCCGGTGCCCCATTCCACAGCCAGGCCGCACCGCGCACGCCCGACGAATCGCCGTGCACCGGCGGCAGGAAGCGGGTATTCAGCGTGTCGGAAAAGACGTGCGGGGCGCAGCGCGCTGGCAGGTGGCGATACAGGCGTTGCAGGTTGGACAGCCCGCCGCCGAGGACGATGACCTCCGGGTCGAGCAGGTTGATGACTCCTGCCAACGCCCGCCCAAGGCGTTCCTCGTAGCGCTGCATGGTGGCTTCGCAGGCCGCATCGCCGGCTTCGGCGCGGCTGGCGATGGTGGCGGCATCGAGCGCCTCACCGCCGTGGGCGAGATGGTCGGCGGCCAGCGCCGGGCCCGACAGGTAGGTTTCGATGCAGCCGTGGCGGCCGCAATAGCAGATCGGCAGGGGTAGGTCGTCCGGGGTCGGCAACGGCAACGGGTTGTGCCCCCATTCGCCGGCGATGGCATTGGCCCCGACCAGCACCCGCCGGTCGATGACGATGCCGCCGCCGACACCGGTGCCGAGGATGACGCCGAAAACGCTGCCAGCCTCGCGGCCGGCACCGTCGACGGCCTCGGACAGGGCAAAGCAGTTGGCGTCGTTGGCCAGTCGCACCGCGCGGCCGAGCAGTTGCTGCAGGTCGTGCTTCAAGGGCTGGCCGATCAGGCAGGTCGAATTGGCGTTCTTGATCAGGCCGCTGGCCAGCGATTCGGCGCCGGGGATGCCGACGCCGATCGTGCCGCGCCGGCCCAGTTGGCGTTCGGCATCGGCGACTAGTTCGCCCACTGCCGCCAGGGTCGCCCCATAGTCGCCCTGCGGCGTGGCGATGCGCCGGCGCAACAGCGGCCGACCGCCGTCGTCCAGGGCGATGATTTCGATCTTGCTGCCGCCGAGGTCGATGCCGAGGCGCAAGCTCAGACCCGGACGGCGACGCCCTTGACGTTGCCGTAGGTGGTGGTCAACGTGCGCAATACGCTGGCGCCGGCCTCGAGCAGCAACATGAACAAATTGCGCTCGGTGTACAGGCAGACCGGCCGCTCGATGCCGTACTTCTCGGCCAGCGCCGGGGAGAGCTTGGCGAAGCGCTGTTCGATCGTCAGCTCGCCGCCGGGGTAGCCTTCGCCGAGTTCGGAATGCAGGCCGAGAATGGAAATGTAGAGCTTGCCGCCAATCTTCAACTTGAGCAGCAATTGGCGGACGATCGCGCGAGCCTGATCGTAAGGCATGCTGCACAGGCCGCGGCGCAGCACGATGATGTCGAACGGCTCACCCGGAGCCGCGTCCGGCAGGTCGGTCAGCTCGCAGGGAATGAAGCGGATGTCGTCGCGCAGGCCGTGCGCCAGGATGCGGCCCTCGGCTTCGCGCTGCGCCGTGGCCACGTCGCCGACCGTGACGGTGGCGCCGAGACGGGCGAAATTGATGGCCAGACTGCAGCGGCCGGCGGGAAGGATGAGAACGGAAACGCGGTGGTCGACACGCTGGCGTTTGACGCACTCCTCAAGCGCCAGACGCTCGTTTTCGTCATTCCCTGCGACAAAGGGATTGGCGCTAATATGGGTATCCATGGTTGTCTCTCTCCGTTTCCTGCATTCTGCATGAAGCGTGACTTGTATGACAACCGGACAAAGGTACGAGAGGAATGGTCATGCTTGTCACATTTACTTCCAGCGAGACGGGCGAACTGATGATGTTTGCCGAAGTGGCGCGTAACTTGTTGCAGGCGATTGGCAAGGAAACGACGGCGCGCGGCACCTTTACCCGCGAGGAAATGGCCACGGCGGCGGTCATGCTGCGCCAGGCCGTGGAGCGCGGCGAGAAGCCGGCGGCGGAGCAAGCCGAGGATGAAGATGAGGCCGGCAGCGAGCCGGTGGTCGCCCTCGGTCAGCGCGCCTGGCCGTTCATCGACATGCTCGAACGCAGTGCCCGCGGCGGGCCGGATGCCAACATCGTCTGGAAGGCAGCGGCAGATTTCTGAACGATAGTCGGCTCAGAACAGCTCGATATCGTCGCTTTTGTCCTTCATTTCGGCCATGAACTTGTCGATGGCTTCCTGTACCGGCATGCCCTGCATGACCGCCTCGAACATGGCGATTTCCTCGGCCGTGCTGTACTTGTTCCGGATCCGCTGCTGCAGGGCGACCCATTCGCCGGGATTGAACAGGCGGCGCTGATCACCGACCAGGTCGCTCAGTTCGCCGAGGCTGAGACCGACGTGCGAGAGGCGCTGCACCAGCTTGTCGTAGAACTGGAAGGCGATGATCGCCTGACGCATCATCCCGGCAACGTGTTCGGATGTGCCGGCCAGGCTCTGCTTGGCGACGCCGGTCGGACCATCGTCGGGCAGCGTGTTGACGGTGTCGGTGATATGGCGCATGTAGCTGGCCATGGTGGTGAAGGAATGCGTCAGCACGTCGACCGAGGCATTGCTGTCCTTCATCGCCGTCTCGATCTGCAGGGCAGCCAGTTCCAACAACAGCACTGTTTCGCGCACCTGGCTCCAGTTCAGGTCGGGCTGATGGGCGGTGGTGCCGCGTAGGGATTTATCCATGGTCAGTTCTCTGTATCGGCGCGATCGGCATTCAGTCGGGCAGCGGCGGAAGCCCAAGGCGCCCGGCCAGCGCGGAACTATAGCGCAATTCGCGTAGCCCGGACTTCGCCGGCCCGGGCGTTTCCCGGGATAATCGGACGATGCTCAAGATCCTTCCGCAGGCCGCGCTCCTGCTGCTGGCGCTGATGTCGCCCGTGGTAGCGGCACCGCTGGTCGCCGTCGATGTCGGCCATGGCCTGATCGATGGCGGTGCTATCAGCGCCCGCGGCCGCAACGAATTCGCCTTCAACCGGCAATTCGCCGCGGTGCTGGCGACGGCGCTGGAACAGCGGCGGATCGCGGTCCGCCGCATCAATTTTGCCGGCACTATCGGCAGCCTGCGCGAACGGCCACAGCAGGCGGCCGGCAGCGATTTCTTCCTGTCCGTTCATCACGACTCGGTCAGCACTGACTGGCTGCAATTCTGGGACTGGGACGGTAGCGAGGCGAGCTACACCGAGGTCAAGCGCGGCTTCGGCCTGTTCGTTTCGGCGCAGAACCCCGATCTTGCCACCAGCCTGCGCTGTGCTTCGGCAATCGGCGCCGTGTTGCGGCGCAACGGCTTTACACCGTCGCCCTGGCACGGCCGCAAGCACTTGCCGGCCGATGGCGAAAACGGCGTCTGGTATTACGACAATCTGGTGGTGCTGTATCGCACGACGCTGCCGGCCGTGCTGTTCGAGGCCGGCGTGATCAAGCAGCGGGATGAGGAACTGGAACTGCTCGATCCAGAGCGCCAGGCGCGCATGGCCGATGCCGTGGCGACCGGCATTGCCGCCTGTCTATTCGTTACAGGAAAATCGGCTCGGGACTGAGTTCGACGGCGAATTTTTCGCGGACAGCGGCCTGCACTGCCGCCATCGTCCGCCGTACGTCGGCGCCGCTGGCCCCGCCGTGATTGACCAGCACCAGCGCCTGCTTTTCGTACATGCCGACCGGGCCGAGCGCCTTGCCTTTCCAGCCGGCCTGCTCGATCAGCCAGCCAGCAGCCAGCTTGACCCGTCCGTCCGGCTGCGGGTAACGCGGCAGGCCGGGGTGGGCGGCGGCCAAGGCGTCGGCGACCTGGGGCTCGACCAGCGGATTGTGGAAAAAGCTGCCGGCATTCGGCGTGACGGCCGGATCGGGCAGCTTGCGTTGGCGGATGGCGACGATCGCGGCGGCGATGTCGCGGGCCGTCGGCGTGGCGATTTCACAGCTGGCCAGTTCCTGGGCGAGGTCGGCATAGCGGAGGTTGGCGACCCACTGCTTGGGCAGCCGGAAGACGGCCGAAACGATGGCCAGTCGGCCGCTCAGATGCCAGCCCTGCTGCTTGAACAGGCTGTCGCGGTAACCGAAGCGGCAGGCCTCGCGGTCGAAGCTGACGAACTCGCCACGCTGGAAATTCCAGGCTTGCAGCGAGTGGAAGCACTCACATACTTCAAGGCCGTAGGCGCCGATATTCTGGATCGGCGCCGCCCCGACCGTGCCGGGAATCAGGCTCAGGTTTTCCAGCCCGGGCCAGCCCTGGGCCAGCGTCCACTGCACGAAGTCATGCCAGTTCTCGCCGGCCCCGGCCTCGATATACCAGGCCTCGGCATCTTCCTTCACCAGGCGCTTGCCGAGGATCGCCATGTGCAGTACCAGCCCGGCGAAATCGCCGCTCAGCACCAGATTGCTGCCGCCGCCGAGGATGAAACGCCGCGTTTCCGTTTGGGGGATTTCGGCCAGCTGGCCGGCGGCGGTGATTCTTTCGTAGCGGGCAGCCCGGCCGGGCAGGGCGAGGGTGTTGAAGGGGCTGAGGTCGATGTTGCGGGCGGGGGACATGGAAGTGAATTTTCGTTGATTGTTTAACGTGGCGAACTACCGAAGCAGCCCGCCACGTCCCCCGCAATTACAGCAACGGCGCTAACCAGTACTCCGCCTCCTTGATCGCCATCCCCTTGCGCTTTGCCCAGTCCTCCAACTGATCCCGCCCGATCTTCGGAATGGCGAAATAGGCAGCCCCCGGATGGCCGATGTAGAAGCCGGAAACCGAGGCCGCCGGGGTCATGGCGCAGGATTCGGTCAGGCCCATGCCGGCATTGGCCGGGGCGTCGAGGAGGGCGAACAGTTCGCGCTTGGCGGTGTGATCCGGGCAGGCCGGGTAGCCGGGGGCGGGACGGATGCCCCGGTATTTCTCGCCAATCAGCGCATCGTTGTCGAGTTTTTCCTCGCTGGCGTAACCCCAGAAATTGGTGCGGACCTGCAGGTGCAGCCATTCGGCGGCGGCTTCGGCGAGGCGGTCGGCCAGCGACTTAAGCATGATTGCCGAGTAGTCGTCGTTGGCGTCCTCGAACTCGGCGACGCGCGACTCGATGCCGAGGCCGGCGGTGACGGCGAAGGCGCCGACGTAGTCGCGCGGGCCGACGAAATCGGCCAGCGCCAGGTTGTGCCGCCCTTGCGGCTGCTTGTGCTGCTGGCGCAGGCCGACCCAGCGGGTGAGCTCGACGGTGCGCGACTCGTCGCTGTAGAGCACGATGTCCTCATTGTCGCCGCTGGCCGGGTAGAGGCCGAACACGGCGCGGGCGCTCAGCCAGTTCTCGTCAATGATGCGGGCCAGCATGGCCTTGGCGTCAGCGAACAGCTGGCGGGCCGTTTCGCCGACCGTTGGATTGTCGAGGATGGCCGGGTAGCGACCGGCCAGATCCCAGCTCTGGAAGAACGGCGACCAGTCGATCAGCAGCGCGAGGTCGCCCAGTTCCAGGTCGAGTGCCTGGACCCCGATCTGCTGGGGAACGGTGGGCGTGTGGGCGCTGGCGTTCCACGTGAAACGGTTGGCCCGGGCTTCGTCCAGGCTGACCATGGTGGCACCCTTGCGGCCGGCATGTTCGCTGCGAACCGTTTCGTATTCAGCGGCGATCTCGGCCATGTAGCCGGCGCGCTGGTCGACGGACAGCAGCTTGGTGGCGACGCCGACGGCGCGCGAGGCGTCCGGCACATAAACCACGGCGCCTTCGGTATTGGGCGCGATCTTGATCGCGGTGTGGGCGCGGCTGGTGGTGGCGCCGCCGATCAGCAGCGGCTGTTTCATTCCCTGGCGCTGCATTTCGCTGGCGACGTGGGCCATTTCCTCGAGCGACGGGGTGATCAGGCCGGACAGACCGATGATGTCCACCCGGTGTTCGAGCGCCGCCTTGAGGATGTTGTCGCAGGACACCATGACGCCGAGGTCGATGATGTCGTAGCCGTTGCAGCCGAGCACGACGCCGACAATGTTCTTGCCGATGTCGTGTACGTCGCCCTTGACCGTGGCCATCAGGATCTTGCCCTTGCTGCCCAGGCCGGTGCGGGTTTTTTCCGCTTCGATATAGGGCAGCAGGTGGGCGACCGCCTGTTTCATGACGCGGGCCGATTTGACCACCTGCGGCAGGAACATCTTGCCGGCGCCGAACAGGTCGCCGACGTGGTTCATGCCGGCCATCAGCGGGCCTTCGATGACGGCGAGCGGCGGCTTGCCGGCGGCTTCAAGCTGGGCGCGCACTTCCTCGGTATCGGCGACAACGAAATCGGTGATGCCCTTGATCAGCGCGTGCTCGAGGCGTTTTTCTACCGACTGTTCGCGCCACGAGAGATCGGGGCCGCTGTCCTTGGCCTTGCCTTCCTTGACCGTCTGGGCGAACTCGACCAGCGCCTCGCCGGCGCCCGGGTTTTTATTCAAGACAACGTCTTCAACCTTGGCCCGCAGTTCCGGTTCCAGGTCGTCGTACACGCCGAGCATGCCGGCATTGACGATGCCCATGGTCATGCCGGCCTGGATCGCGTGGTAGAGGAAGACGGTGTGGATCGCCTCGCGCACCGGGTCGTTGCCGCGGAAGGAAAACGAGACGTTGGAAACGCCGCCGGAAATGTGGGCGTGCGGCAGGTGCTGCTTGATCCAGCGCACCGACTCGATGAAATCGACGGCGTAGTTGTCGTGTTCCGGGATGCCGGTGGCGATGGCGAAGATGTTCGGGTCGAAGATGATGTCCTCGGCCGGGAAGCCGATCCCGGTCAGCAACGCGTAGGCCTTGGCGCAGATTTCCGTCTTGCGGGCGAAAGTGTCGGCCTGGCCCTTTTCGTCGAAGGCCATGACGATGACCGCGGCGCCGTAGCGGCGAGCGAGTTTCGCCTGTTCGAGGAACTTGGCTTCGCCTTCCTTCATCGAGATGGAATTGACGATGCCCTTGCCCTGGATGCACTTGAGGCCGGCCTCGATGACTTCCCATTTCGACGAGTCGATCATGATCGGCACGCGCGAAATATCCGGTTCGGAGGCGATCAGCTTCAGGAAGCGGTCCATCGCGGCGAGCGAATCGAGCATCGCCTCGTCCATGTTGATGTCGATGACCTGGGCGCCGTTCTCGACCTGCTGGCGGGCCACCGCCAGCGCGTCGTCGAAGCGGCCTTCGAGGATCATCCGGGCAAAGGCTTTCGAGCCGGTGACGTTGGTGCGTTCGCCGACATTGACGTAGAGGGACGACGCATCGACGTTGAAGGCTTCCAGCCCGGACAGGCGCAGCGCCGGGGCGATGGCCGCCGGCCGGCGCGGCGGCACCGCGGCGACCCGGTTGGCGATGACGCCGATGTGCTCCGGCGAGGTGCCGCAGCAGCCGCCGACGATATTGACGATGCCGGCCTTGGCCCAGCTTTCGATCTCGTCGGCCAGCATCTCCGGCGTCTCGTCGTAGCCGCCGAAGGCGTTGGGCAGGCCGGCGTTGGGGTGGGCCGAGACGTAGCAGTCGCAGACGCGCGACAGCTCCTCGACGTACTGACGCAGCTCCTTGGCACCGAGCGCGCAGTTGAGGCCGAAGCTCAAGGGCTGGACATGGCGCAGCGAATTCCAGAAAGCTTCGGCGGTCTGTCCGGACAGCGTACGTCCGGAAGCGTCGGTAATCGTGCCGGAAATCATCACCGGCCAGCGCCGTTTGGCGACCTCGAAGAACTTCTCGATGGCGAACAGGGCGGCCTTGGCGTTCAGCGTGTCGAACACCGTTTCGACCAGCAGGATGTCGGCGCCGCCCTCGACCAGGCCGGTGATGGCCTCGAAGTAATTGGCTACCAGCTCGTCGAAGGTCACATTGCGGTAGCCCGGGTCGTTGACGTCCGGCGAGATCGAGGCGGTGCGGCTGGTCGGGCCGAGCACGCCGGCGACGAAGCGCGGCTTGGCCGGGTTCTGCGCGGTGAATTCGTCGCACAGCCGGCGGGCCAGTGCGGCGCCTTCAAAATTGAGCTCGTAGACGATCTCGGTCAGGTTGTAGTCGGCCTGCGAAACGGCGGTCGAATTGAAGGTGCAGGTCTCGAGGATATCGGCGCCGGCGGCCAGATAGTCGCGGTGGATGCCGCCGATGACGTCCGGCCGGGTCAGCACCAGCAGGTCGTTGTTGCCCTTGACGTCGTGCGCGTGATCCTTGAAGCGGTCGCCGCGGTAGTCCGCTTCCTGCAGGCCGTGGCGCTGGATCATCGTGCCCATGGCGCCGTCGAGGACGAGCAGGCGTTGGGCAAGCAGGGCGGAAAGTTCGGCGGTACGGTCGGGTTGCATCATGATCACCTCGGCAAAACGAAAACACACCGGGTGCGCGACCAATGAAAAACGGCGTCACAAACCGGCTGGGGGTCTGCGAGCGCCGTTGAACATTGCCGAGCCTGGCCCCAATCGTTGTTACAGGGTCGCAGCGCTCCTCGGCAGAGGCGACAGTTTACCGGCGGCGGCTGAGACTGCCAAGCAGGATATTGATTTCGCTAGCCTTTCGGCTGCACCCGCTGTGACGTTTTCTTGACTGCACCGTGACTCGTATCGAAATGCACCATGAAATAGGTTTCGTCAGTCGGCATGACGCCCTCGATGCGCCATTCCCAGATTTCCTCGCGCAGGTTGTCGAACACCGTTCGCGAACCGGGGGCGCCAATCAGGCGGCGGATATCGTCCTTGCTCATACCCGGGCGGACGCGGGCGTAGTACTCGTCGCTCAGCACCTGCTCCAGGCGGGCGACCACCTGCTGGTGGTCGAAGCTGATCATGTAGCAATGCACGCCGGCCGGTTGCCGACTGTATTCCCAGGTCGCCGTGCCGTCGTCGTTCCAGTGCCGGTAACCCGGCTCGCCCATGCGTTCCAGCACCTCCGTAGCCGTTGTTACACCCGGCTTGATCTGCGGGAGGTTGACCACGTCACAAGCCGGCAGTAGCGCCGAGGCGAGGGCGGTGGCGAGGGTGGCGAAAAATCCGCGCTTGGTCATGAGGAACTCCGGTGGTCGCGATGCGGCAACTGTAGCGGGAGTGGCTTGCCGGAAGAAGCTCTCCGCCGTTTGCCGCCGGCCCCGCCTTGCTTTCATAATATCGGGAATCGCTAATTCACGGACCCGCCATGCGCCATCTTGACCCCGTCGCCGCCCACGCCTTGCTGAAAGAGAACCCGAAGGCCGTGCTGATCGACTGCCGGACCGAGATCGAGCACATGTATGTCGGTCATCCGATCGGCGCCGAACATGTCGCTTGGCAGGAGGGGCCGGATTGGGACATCGATCCGCTGTTCGCCGACAAGGTGCGGCGCATGGTCGGCGGCGATCTCGACCGACCGGTACTGCTGATCTGCCGCAGCGGCCATCGCTCGGTGTATGCCGGCGAGGCGCTGGAAGCCGCTGGTTTCCGGGACGTGGCCAATGTTTTGGAAGGCTTCGAAGGGCCGCTCGATGATGACTACCATCGCGGCACTCTGGGTGGCTGGCGCCGCCGCGGTCTACCCTGGCAGCAGTCGTAACCTCTGGTGGGCAAGGGCGGCCAGGCCGCCGAGCAGCATCAGGCCACCCATGCCGAGCGCCAGGTTGAGCGTCGATCCCCACAGCGCCGGGGCGATCAGCGCCGCCGAGAGGCTGTTGAACCCCGATTGGAAAAAGGTCTGGCAGGAGGCGGCCAGGCCGCGCTGGGCCGGGAACGGGTCGAGGGCGAGCAGGGTCAGGCTGGGCATCGCCAGCGCCATGCCGGTGGTGTAGCCGAACAGCGGCAGCACGCTCCAGGGCAGGCCGGGCGGCAGCGCCAGATTGAGGCCGAGGTTAACGACGGCCGCCGCGATCATCAGCGCGTAGCCGAGGGCGATGGTCCTACTCTGTGCGAGCTTGCCGGCCAGCCGCCCGGATAGCCAGGAGCCGCACAGCATGCCGCCCATGGCCGGGCCGAACAGCCAGAGAAAGGCGGTTTCCGGCAGGCCCAGATGGGTCATCAGGAACATCGGCGCCGACAGGACATAAATGAAGAAGCCGGCAAAGTTCAGCGACACCGCCGCGCAGGCGAACAGGAAGGCCGGTGAGGTCAGTACCCGCCAGTAGGTGCGGCCGAGATAGCCGGGACGTAGCGACTGGCGCTTTTCCGGCGGCAGCGTTTCCGGCAGCAGTTTCCAGCAGGCCAGCCACAGCGCGCCGGTCAACAGCACCAGGAAGGCGAAGACCACGCGCCAGCCGAACAGGGACTGCAGCCAGCCGCCGATGACCGGCGCCACCGCCGGGGCCACGGCGAACATCATGGTCATCTGCGCCATCAGGCGCTGCGCCGCAGGACCCTCGAACAGGTCGCGGACGATGGCCCGGCTGATGACGATGCCGGCGCCGGCAGTGATGCCCTGCATGGCGCGCCAGAACCATAACTGCTCGATGCTGTTGGCCAAGGTACAGCCGACCGAGGCCAGGCCGAACAGGGCGAGGGCAATGAGAATCACCCGGCGCCGGCCGAAGCGGTCGGCAATCGCGCCGTGCCATAGGGTCATCACGGCGAAGGCCAGCAGGTAGACCGATAGCGTCTGCTGCACCTGCAGCTGGCTGGCGCCCAGGCTGGCGGCGATGTCGGGGAAGGACGGCAGGTAGGTGTCGATGGAGAACGGCCCGAGGGCCGCCAGCGAGGCCAGCAACAGCGCGATGCCGCGGGTGCTGGCGGCCTTCTCCGGCTTAGCCACGGGCGAAGCGCCGATACTGGATGGCCTCGGCAACGTGGGCGGCACCGACCGTGTCGCTGCCAGCTAGGTCGGCGATGGTCCGGGCGACCCGCAGGATGCGGTGCCAGGCCCGGGCCGACAGCTCGAGGCTGTTGCTGGCCTGCTTGAGCAGGTGGCTGCCGGCTTCGTCCGGGGTGCAGCAGGCGTCGACCTCGGCCGTCGTCAGGCGGGCGTTGGGCTTGTGCTGACGTGCCTGCTGGCGGGCGCGAGCCGCGCTGACGCGAACCCTGACGTTGGCCGAGGGTTCGCCCTCGGCCTTGCCGAGCAGCGCCTCGGCCGGCAGGCCGGGCACTTCGATCAGCATGTCGAGGCGGTCGAGAAAGGGGCCGGACAGCTTGCCGCGATAGCGGGCGACCTGGTCCGGCGTACACCGGCATTTGCCGGTCGTCGCCCCGTGGTGGCCACAAGGACAGGGGTTCATCGCCGCGATCAGCTGGAATTGGGCCGGGAATTCGGCCTGGCGGGCGGCCCGGGCGATGTGGATGCGCCCGGTCTCGAGTGGTTCGCGCAGGGTTTCCAGCACCTTGCGGTCGAATTCCGGCAATTCGTCGAGGAACAGGATGCCCTGATGGGCCAGGCTGATCTCGCCCGGGCGCGGCGGATTGCCACCGCCGACCATGGCCGCCGCCGAGGCGGTGTGGTGTGGCTGGCGATACGGGCGGCGGCCAAAGCTTTCCGGGCGGAACTGGCCGACCAGCGACAGCACGGCGGCCGAGGCGCGGGCTTCGTCGTGGTCGAGGTCGGGCATCAGGCCGGGCAGGCGGGCGGCCAGCATCGACTTGCCGGAACCGGGCGGGCCGATCAGCAGCAGCGAATGGTTGCCGGCGGCAGCGATTTCCAGGGCCCGCTTGGCCTGTGCCTGGCCGCGGACCTCTGCGAGGTCGGGCAGGTCCGGGGTGGTATCGCCGGGAGCGGCGACGGCTGGGGGCAGCGTTTCGCGGCCGGCGAGATGGCCGCAGACGGCAAGCAGCGAGGCGGCTGCGAGAATTTCGCTGTCACCGGTCAGGGCCGCTTCGCCGGCACTCTGGGTTGGCAGGATGAAGGTCTTGCCGTTGCCGGCGGTCTGCAGGGCCATCGCCAGCGCCCCGCGCACCGGGCGCAGATCGCCGGACAAGGACAGTTCGCCGGCGAACTCGTAGTCGGCCAGCGATTTGCCGGGAATCTGGCCGCTGGCGGCGAGGATGCCGAGGGCGATCGGCAGGTCGAAGCGGCCGGATTCCTTGGGCAGGTCGGCCGGTGCCAGATTGACGGTGATGCGTTTACTGGGAAATTCGAAGCCGGAATTGACGATTGCCGCCCGCACCCGGTCGCGGGCTTCCTTGACTTCGGTGTCGGGCAGGCCGACCAGCGTAAAGCTGGGCAAGCCGCTGGCCAGATGGACCTCGACCGTGACCGGCGGCGCGTTCAGGCCATCCAGCCCGCGGCTGTGAGCGATGGCCAGGGCCATGCCGGCTTACTGCCCGCTGCGCGCCTTCTCCAGCGCCTCGACGCGGGCTTCGAGTTCCTTCAGCTTGTCGCGGGTACGGGCCAGCACCTGGGCCTGGACGTCGAACTCTTCGCGGGTGACCAGATCGAGCTTGGCAAAGGCACCACTGACCAGCGCCTTGGTGTTTTTCTCGATGTCCTTGACCGGTGAGTTGGCCAGCAGGGCGCTCATCTTGGCGCCGATTTCTTCCAGAAATTTGGGGTCGAGCATGGTGTTCCTCCGTGGGCCGCCGAGTGTAGCACAACGGAATTTCAGCGGTTTTTCGCCCTCGCTCGCGACTGGTGCGTGACAGACTGTAACTGCACTGCATTGGTGCATCAACTTGGTGCGTTGCTTATATAGCCAAAGAAAAGTCCTTGATTAACATCAATAAATTGAGCTGGCACGCGTTCTGCTATTGCTGTGCTGCACAAATTCTTTTTTTGTTTTTGAATCGTTCTACAGGAGAGAAAACCATGAAGAAGTCCCTGATCGCCCTTGCCCTCGTTGGCGCCTTTGCCGCTCCGGCCTTTGCTGAAGAGCCGGCCAGCCCGCATACCCTGTCGGCTAACGTGACGCTGGCGACCGACTATGTCTTCCGCGGCATCAGCCAGACCGCCCACGAGCCGACCATCCAGGGCGGCTTCGACTACAGCCACGCCAGCGGCTTCTATATCGGCACCTGGGCCTCCAACGTGAATTGGGTCGGCACCAAGGAAAACACCAGCATGGAATGGGACCTCTACGGTGGCTATCGCGGCAGCTTCGCCGGCGACTTCACCTACGACGTCGGTATGCTCAAGTATTACTACACCGGCAACAACGTCGCCGGCCCGACGCCTGACACGCTGGAAGTCTACGGCGCTATCGGCTGGAAGTTCCTGACGCTGAAATACAGCCATGTCGTCTCCGAGTACATCTTCGCCTGGGGCGACCAGGACGGCGGCAATGACAACAACCGTGGCAGCGGCTATCTCGACGTGACCGCCAGCGTTCCGCTCGATGGCGGCTGGGGCATCGTCGCCCACGTCGGTCGTCAGCGCATCAAGAACTTCAGCGATGCCAACTACACCGACTGGAAGCTGGGCGTCACCAAGGATGTCGGCTTCGGCGTTGTCGGCCTGACCTACACCGATACCAATGCCGACGGCAGCTGCTCGAAGGGCGAGGCCTACTGCTTCAGCGGCAAGGACGCCGGCCGTGCTACCGGTGTTCTGTCCTTCAGCAAGTCGTTCTAAGTCATCAGTTTGAAAATCCCCCGCTGGTGTTCCGGCCGGTGCCGGTGGGGGAAAACAAGTTTTAACCGTATAGGGGAACAACCATGAAATTCGTTACCGCCATCATCAAGCCGTTCAAGCTTGACGAAGTGCGTGAGGCTCTTTC